>NZ_JBEYFB010000037.1:0-76026 GCF_040634135.1 Streptomyces sp. NPDC007164 | reverse complement strand
ACCGCATACGCACCGAAGGCATCGAGAAGAACACCCACGACAACCCCTTCGGCGCCGTCCTCTCCTTCCGCGGCACCGTCACCGACACCACCGTCAAGCACGCGCTCTCCGGCAAGGTCATCGAGCTGACCGACACCTTCCCGGTACCCGACGCCAAGGCGTTCGCGGTCGGGCAGTGGTGGGCCGTGCAGGTGGACCCGGTCGCGGGCGGCGGCGGTGACGAACGCGAACTGCAGAAGCTGGTCGAGATCACCGAGATCGTCGACGCCGGACACATCCGGATCGGCTACCTCAACGGCTGGGAACTCGCCGCGGGCCGCAACCTCACCTGGACCCGCATCGAACCGGTCCGGGACACCCACATCCGCAACATGGTCTTCGAGGGCGCCGGCCCCGACGAGTACACCGGCTCCCACCCGGTCAGCTTCGAGTATGCCGTGGGCTGCGACGTCTCCGGGATCCACGCCACCGGCACCTTCTGGCCGGTCATCATGCGCCGCTGGTGCACCCGCTTCCGCACCGAGGACTGCTCCCTGAAGAACCCGCCCACCGTCGAGTACGGCGGCGCGGGCTACCTCACCCAGCAGATCTACTGCCTCTACGGACGGGTCGCGGACTGCACGACCAGCAATGTCCGCCATCTCAACGACCTCACCGCCTCCGCCTACTGCACCGTCGTGAACTGCCACGGCGACGGCGACGACGCGGGCGGCAACCCCTTCACCACCCACGGGCAGTACGAGCACGATCTGCTCTTCGACGGCAACTCCGGTCTGATGGACATCGCCAACTCCGGGTCCCAGTGGGGTATTTCGGCGAAGCGGATCACGGTGCGCAGACACGTCTGCTCCTGGTTCACCGCCAACACCAAGATCACCGACCTGACCCTCGAAGACATCACGGTGATCGCCCGCCCCACCTTCGACCAGGCCGGCACCCTCACCGTCAACGCCGACGGCGCCCAGGTGCGCGGCTGCACCGCGAAGACCTTCGCGGTCGCCCAGCGCTCCGCCCGCTCCACCCGGCCCACCACCATCAGCGACTGCTCCTTCGAACCGCCCGCCGGAGCCGTCCTCGTCCAGACCCCGGTCACCGCGCCCGTGCACTTCGTACGCTGCACGTTCAAGGGTGTCGACGGCGCGGTCCTGCGCGGGGCGGGCCCCGTCCACTTCACCGACTGCACGGTCACCGGCGCGGAGAACGCGGCACCGATCTCGGTCGGTTCGGCGGATCTGCGGATCGACGGCGGCAGCTACGACAACACCGGCATCGAACTCAGCGCCGTGCGCGACCAGCGGATCACCGTCACCGGCGGCGCCCGCCTCACCGGCAGCAACAAGGCCAAGGCACTGCTCGGCCGGGCCGCCGGCGAGGGGCGGACCACCTGGGACATCAACGGTCTCAGCAGCTCCGCCGCCGGCCCGGACACCGCCCATGTCCGCATCGCCGACGGGACGAACCACTACGCGGCGACGGGCAGCCGCTTCACCGGCGGCACTCTCCACCTCGCCCCGGAGGCCCTGGCCTCGGTCCTGCACACCACGTGCGTGGAGGACGGTACGAAGCGCAGCGCGATGCCCGTCAACGGCGACAAGGCGCGCACGGACGGGAACCTGACCCTGTGACCGCCACGATCCGCACCGCCACCCCGGCCGACGACCCGGCACTGGCCGCCCTGTGGCGGCGCTGCTTCGAAGCCCCGCAGATCGCCGACCTGTACGCCCTCGATCCGGACCGCCACCGTCACACCTTCGTCGCGCAGAGCGCCGAGGGGGAGGGGATCGACGCGGTCGTCGTCCACGTACCGAGGCTGATCCGTGACGCGGACGGCACCCCGCAGCGGGTCGGTGGCATCGGCAGCGTCGCCACCCGCCCCGAGGCCCGCGGCCAGGGGCTGGTGCGCCGGCTGCTGGAGGCGGCGGAACGCACCATGACGGCCGAAGGATGCGCCTGGTCGCTGCTGTTCACCGGGACGCCCGGTGTCTACCGGGGCTCGGGATGGCAGGAGTTCGCCGGCACGTACACCGAGGGGACGCTCGCGCCCTCGCCCGCCCTCGGGGAGTTCCGGATCCGCCCGGCCACCGTGCGGGACGCCGCCGAGGTGGCCGCCCTGCACCACGCGTACAACGTGGACCGGCCGCTCAGCTCGGTGCGGGCGGCCGAGGACTGGGCGGTGCGGGTGCCCGCCTGGTACGGGCCGGTCGAGCGGTCGCTGGTGGCCCAGGACCCCGTGTCGGGGGTGCTCGCCGGCTGGCTGGTGGCCCGGCACGAAGGGGAGTTCCTGGAGGTGCGCGAGTTCGCGGGCGCCCCCGAGAGCCTGGGCGGGCTGTTCGCCGCCGCCGGCGAACGCGCCAGGGCGGCCGGACTGAGCCGGGCCCGGGTCCGGCTCCCCGACGGTCCCGACGTCCGGGCCGCGCTGCCGGTGCTGCTGGCGGACACCTGGCGGGTGACCGAACGCGTCGGCATGGCACGCCCGCTGCACGCCACCGAGGAATCGGTGCGGGCCACGGTCACGGCACCCGGCGCGGTCCACTGGTACGGCGACTGCTTCTAGCGTCGTCCGTCCGGATCGAGCCCGGAAACATCCGGACGAGAGGCGCCGGGAGGGGCGTGCGCGCGTCGGCTGCCCCCGCAAGGGGGCGCGCCGTCAGCGGCAGGGTGTGAGCAGAAAGCGCCCCACCAGCCCCGCCCCCGCGTCCAGCCGACGGCGGAACTCCTCGGCGAGCAGCGGCACTTCACGCAGCCGCCAGAGCACCAGCGCCGTCGACCAGGCGGCCTCGCGGGCCCGTTCCAGACTCCACGAACCGAACAGATGGGTGAGCGGGTCCGCCAGTTCCAGCAGATCGGGGCCCGGCATCAGATCCTCCCGGATCCGCTCCTCCAGCATCAGCAGAAGATCGCCCACCCGGTCGAACTCGTCCTCCAGATCGGGCGGGGCGCAGCCCAGCGCGCGGCAGGTGTCCACCACGGCGAGCGGCAGATCGTGGCCGATGTGCGCGTTGATGCCGGACAGGGCGAACTGCGGCGGCCGTACGCCCGGATGGTGCCGGTACTGGAAGAGCGGATGCCAGCAGTCGGGCGTCCGCTCTCCCGCCGCCTCGGCGTCGACCGCCGCCAGGTAGCGCTCGGCGAACCGCACGTCCAGCGTGGTGGCGGCTCGCCGGTCCGGGAACGCACCGCGTTCCATCTGCCGCCGGACGGTCTCGGTGACCGTCAGATAGACGCGGTTGAAGACCGCGACCCCGTCCGCGACCCCGTCCTCGGCCCCGCCCACCGGCGGCCGGGCGGAGCGGAGCGCCCGCATCCGGCCGATCACCTCGTCGATGTCGGGGACAGCGGTGACGACCGGTCCGTCCCCCGCCGGGAACCCCTGTGTCTGTTCGAACTGCGCCATGCGGGCAGCGTCCCAGCCGGGCGCCCGCCACGGCACCGATGAGCCGAGGGGTTCATCGGATCGGGCGAACGGTTCCCGCCTCGGCGTGCCGGGCCCGCCGGTTCACCGGTTGCGCTGCGCGCGGTGCGCGGCGACGCGTACGCGGGTGCCGCAGCGGGGTGAGCAGTAGCGCTGCGGAGACCGGCGGCCGGTGTCGATGAAGTAGCGGCGGCAGCCCGGTGCCGCGCACCGGCCCCAGGCGCAGTACCCGCGCTCGCTGAACCAGAGCGCGAGCGCGAGGGCGGCCGTGGACAGGAGCCAGCGGGCGGGTTCCGCGCCCTGGGGCGCCCGGGAGTGGAGCGTCCAGGGGCGTTCGGGCAGCCGGACCAGACGGGGCCGGGCCGGGTACCGGTCGAGCAGGTCGTTGATCGCTTCGGCCGCACGGTCCTCGTCGCTCAGCTCCAGGATCCCGGCGAGGGACGCCGCGGCGTCGCGCAGTTCCCCGGCGGTGGTCTCGGTGAGGGAGAGGGGCGGGCCGCCGTGGCGTTCCAGTACGGCCCGGAGATCGGCCGCGTTCGCCGGGCCGTTGTCCTGGACCGTGTTGATCAGGTCGGTCAGGAAGTACAGGCCTCGTGGACTGTCGTCACCGGGGACATTGCCGCTCATCGCGTCTCCTTTGCTCAGCTCCGGTCCGCCCGGCCCCATGGTAACGTCAATTTAAAGAGTTAGTCGTTACTTGGTCGGTCGGTCATGCGTACGGGGAGGATCATGTCTGTTCCGTCGAAGGTGTCCGTACTGCTCGTCGGGGGCGGACCGATCGGCCTGACCATGTCGGCGCTGCTGTCCGGCCACGGCGTCGACCACCTGCTGGTCGAGGCCCGCCCGAAGACCTCGGACCACCCGAAGGCGCGCGGAGTGTCGGCCCGGTCCATGGAGATCTTCCGGCGGATGGGCCTGGAGGATCGCGTCCGGGAGGCCGGCCTGCCGGCCTCCCAGGTCTTCTTCTACCGGGGCCGAGACCTCGTGGATCCGGATTTCGTCCGTACCGGACTGGCGCATGGCCCGGTACGGGACGAGGAGGAGCACACCCCGTCACCGGGTCTGATCTGCTCCCAGGACGTGCTGGAGCCCATCCTCCTGCGGCACGCCCGGGACCTGGCCGGCCCGCGGGTCCGGTTCGGCATGCGGCTGGTGTCCATGGCCGACGACGGCCACGGTGTGACGGCCGCGGTCGAGGACACCGCCACCGGGGACCGGCACTCCGTGCGCGCGGACTGGGTCGTCGGCTGTGACGGCGCCGCCGGCACCGTACGCACCGGGGCGGGAATCGCGATGGAGGGCCCCACCGGCCTGGGGCGGTACCTCAGCGTCCGCTTCGAGGCACCGCTGGGCGAGGTCGTGGCCGACCGCGCGAGCGCCTCGTACTTCCTCACGGTGCCGGGACGCGGTGGCTTCATGGCCGTCGACAACGACCGGCACTGGATCTACCAGTACCCGCTCGACCCGGAGGCGGAGCAGCGGCCGGACCTCCGGGACCACGACGAGGTGGCCCGGCTCATCCGCACCGCGGCGGGCATCCCGGACCTGGACGTGGACGTGCGGTCCACGATGACCTGGCGGATGGACGCCCGGCTCGCCGCCGCCTACCGCAGTTCACGCGTGCTGCTGGCGGGTGACGCGGCCCACGCGATCCCGCCGGCCGGCGGGCACGGGATGAACACCGGCATCGGGGACGCCGACAACCTGGCCTGGAAGCTGGCGGCCGTCGTCGCCGGACACGCGGGCGACGCCCTGCTCGACAGCTATGAGGCCGAACGCCGGCCGGTCGCCCGCCAGGTCCTCGACATCTCCACCGACAGCGCCCGCAATCGCGCGGGCTACCGCATCGACGACGAACTCCTGCTGACCGCCGACTACCGCTCCACCGCCGTCGTCACCGGCACCGGAACGGGCGGCCGTGCCACCGCACTGGACCCCACGGGCTTTCACCCGGGCTGCGCCCCCGGCCGGCGGGTACCGCACGTCCGGCTGGTCGGCGGCCCGCCCGCGGTCACCTCCACGCTCGACCTCGGCGGCCCCGGCTTCACCCTCCTCACCAGGACGGACAGCCCGGCCTGGCGTCAGGAGGCCGATGCCGTCCGCGCGGCGACGGGCATTCCGGTCGTCGCCCGCGCCCTCGATGCCGGGGCGCAGCGGGAAGCCGTCCCCGGACAGTGGGCCGGACTCCGCGGCACGGCGGAAGCGGACGGCGCCGTCCTCGTACGTCCCGACGGGCATGTCGCCTGGGTCGCGCCCGGCTTCTCGCGCACGGCACTCGCCGTGACCCTGCGCCGCGTCCTGTCCGGCGGGTGAGGGCCGCCCCGGCGGGGGGCCCTACGGCTTCTCGTCAGGATTCCGGGCGGCTTCGTCGTCGTACGCCGACGTGCCCGAGTCCAGCAGGGGCTCCTGGGTCTTGAGGTGTGCCGGGGCGAAGGCGCGCAGCACGTGATAGCCGGTGATCACCACGATGGTGCCGAGCGCGATCCCGCTCAGTTCGAAGTTGTCGGTGATCTTCAGGCTGACTCCGCCGACGCCGATGATGATGCCCGCGGCGGCCGGCACCAGGTTCAGCGGGTTGCGCAGATCGACCTTGGCGTTCAGCCAGATCTGGGCGCCGAGCAGGCCGATCATGCCGTAGAGGATGACGGTGATGCCGCCGAGCACCCCGCCGGGGATGGCGGCGACGACCGCGCCGAACTTGGGGCAGAGGCCGAAGAGCAGGGCGAAGCAGGCGGCGGCCCAGTACGCGGCTGTGGAGTAGACCCGGGTGGCGGCCATCACGCCGATGTTCTCCGAGTACGTGGTGTTCGGCGGACCGCCCACCGCGGTCGACAGCATCGACGCGGCGCCGTCGGCGGCGATCGCGGTGCCCAGCTTGTCGTCCAGCGAGGCGCCGGTCATCTCACCGACGGCCTTCACGTGCCCGGCGTTCTCCGCGATCAGCGCGATGACCACCGGCAGGGCGACCAGGATCGCCGACCACTCGAAGCTCGGCGCGTGGAAGGACGGCAGCCCGATCCAGTCGGCCTTGGCGACACCCGACAGGTCGAGCCGCCAGTGGTCCACGGCCTCCGCGCCACCGGCCGGGGAGTGGATCTTGCCGAAGACCCGGTCGAGGACCCAGGACAGCGCGTACCCGAAGACCAGGCCGAGGAAGATCGCGATGCGTGAGAAGAAACCGCGCAGGCACACTACGGCCAGACCGGTGAACAGCATCACCAGCAGGGCCGTCCACTGGTCCTGCGGCCAGTACGTCGACGCGGTCACCGGGGCCAGGTTGAAACCGATCAGCATGACGACCGCGCCGGTGACCACCGGCGGCATCGCCGCGTGGATGATCCGGGCACCGAACCGCTGCACCGCGAGACCGGCGAGGAAGAGCACCGCGCCGACGACGAAGACCGCACCGGTGACCACGGCACTGCTGCCGCCGCTCGCCCGGATCGTCGCCGCGACCCCGACGAAGGAGAGCGAACAGCCGAGGTAGCTGGGCACCTGGCCGCGGGTGGCCAGCAGGAAGATGGCCGTCGCGACACCCGACATCATGATCGCCAGGTTCGGGTCCAGACCCATGAGCACCGGCGCGACGAACGACGCCCCGAACATGGCGACCACGTGCTGGGCGCCCAGCCCGAACGTACGGGGCCAGGAGAGCCGTTCGTCCGGCCTGACCACGGCCCCCGGGGCGGGGGTCTTTCCGTCGCCGTGCAAGGTCCAGCGCACGCCGAGGCCCATGGTCGCTCCCTGAGTGTTGGGTGCGGAGCCGAGCGCCTCGCCGGGCACGTCGCTGCCGCAGAAATGATCAGCGCCATGGTAATGCCGGACCGCGCGGTGTTCGCGGCCGGGCCGTGCCTTCCCGGACACGGACGACGCAGGTGGGGCGGGGGAGCGGGCCCGCCCGCCACCGCGACCGCTCAGGGACGCGGCTCGGTGGCTGCCGGACTCCGGGGACCGGCGTCCGGGGCACCCGCGTCGGAGGCCGGCGCCGCCCGGCGGTCGCCCGCCCGCAGCACCCCCGCCCCCAGCACCAGGCCGAACGCCAGCACCGTCACCAGGCCGAACGACACGACCAGCGAGGTCGCCTCGGCCAGCGAGCCGATCGCGGACGGGGCGATCAGCCCGGAGGTGTACGTGATGGTGGCGACGCCCGCGATCGCCTGGCTCGGGTTCGGACCGCTGCGCCCGGCCGCCGCGAAGGCCAGCGGCACGACCACGGCCACACCGAGGCCGAGGAGCCCGAAGCCGCACATCGCCAGGACGGCGTCGGGCGAGGCGACCACGAGCAGCCCGCCGACCGTCGCGAGCACCCCGCCGACCCGTACGGTCCGGACCGCGCCGAAGCGGTCGACGACCGTGTCACCGGCGATCCGGGCGATCGCCATGGTCAGCGCGAACGCCGTCGTGGACGCCGCGGCGAGCCCCGCGGAGGTGTCCATGATGTCCCGCAGATACACCGCCGACCAGTCCAGACTGGCGCCCTCCGCGAACACCGCGCAGAAGCCCACCGCGCCGATGACCAGCGCCGACTTCGGCGGCAGCGTGAAGCGCGGCGGCGGCTCCTCGTCGGGTTCGCTGCGCAGATCCAGTACGTCCCGGCAGGCGATCAGGCCGAGCGCGGTGAGCACCAGGGCGGCCAGGGTGTGGTGCAGCCGGGCGTCGGTGCCCAGATGCGCGGCCACTGTTCCCGCCGCCGAACCGATCAGGGCGCCCACGCTCCACATCCCGTGCAGCCCGGACATGATCGACTTGTCCAGGCGGTTCTCCACCTCGACGCCGAGGGCGTTCATCGCCACGTCCGACATGCCGGCCGAGGCCCCGTACACGAAGAGCGCGGCGCACAGCGTCAGCAGGTTGGGTGCCAGCGCGGGCAGGACCAGCGCCAGCGTCCACAGGGCGAGCAGTCCGCGAAGTGCGGTCTTCGCGCCGAAGCGATGGCTGATCGCGCCGGCCAGCGGCATCGCGAGCGAGGCGCCGATCGCCGGGAAGGCGAGGGCCAGACCGAGCTGGCCGGCGCTGATCCCGGCGTGCTCCTGGATCCAGGGCACCCGGGTGGCGAAGCTGCCGGTCACCGTGCCGTGCACGGTGAAGACCGCGGCGACGGCGAACCTGGCCCGCCTCACCTGCGCCGTGCCGAAGCCCGCGTCTGCGGAATCCGCTGTCATACCGCCGTGCCCTCCCTTGGGAATTCTCTCGGAACCCGCTGTCTGCGGCGGCCCCGGTGCCCGTCTCCACGGTGCGCGCAGTAAACTATCAGGAACCCTGCCTGATAAATAGTGTGCCGGTACGTCCAGCACGTCAGCGATCTGGAAGGATCCCGGCATGCCCGCATCACCGAGCACCGCACGGGCCATCAACGACCGGCTCGCCCTGCGACTGCTCCAGCAGGACGGCCCGCTGACGGCCACCCAGCTGAAGACCCTGACCGGCCTCTCCCGGCCCACCGTCGCCGACCTCGTCGAACGGCTCCAGGGAGCCGGTCTGATCAGGGTCGTCGGCGAGACCGGCGCCGAGCGCCGCGGCCCCAACGCCCGGCTGTACGGGATCGCCGCCGACCGCGCCCATCTCGCCGCGCTCGACGTACGCACCAGCAGCGTCGCCGTGGTCGTCGCCGATCTCCTCGGCACCACGCTCGCCGAGGCCACCCTGCCCATCGGCAGCGACACCGACACCGAGGCTGCCGCCGAACGGGCCGCCGCACTCCTGGAGCGCACCGCGCGCGAGGCCGGTGCCGGCCCGCTGCACAGCGTCGGTATCGGCGCACCCGGGCTGATCGACCCGGTCACCGGCGAGCTGCGCGACACCAGCGGGCTGCCCGCCTGGCACCGGCGGCTGGTGCGGGTGCTCCAGCAGCGGCTGCCGGCGACCGTGCTGGTCGAGAACGAGACCAACCTCGCCGCGGTCGCCGAACACCGCGGCGGAGCGGCCGCCGACCGCGACACCTTCGTACTCTTCTGGCTCGGCCACGGCGTCGGCGCCGCCGTCATGCTGGACGGGAAGCTCCGCCGGGGAGCCTCCGGCGGAGCGGGCGAGATCGGCTTCCTGCCGGTGCCCGGTACGGCCGGTACGCCGTCCGCGCTCAACTGCGACGGCGGCTTCCACTCACTGGTCGGCTCGGCCCCGGTCTGTGAACTGGCCGCCGCCCACGGCATCGCCGTGCCGCCGGGCGCGGCCGAGGGCGACAAGGAACCGGGAGCCGCTTCGGCCGTGCGGGCCGCGCTGGCCGGGGAGGGGGACCACGAGGCGTTCCTGGACACCCTCGCCGAGCGCCTCGCGCTGGGCGCCGCGGCCATCGCCTCCGTCCTCGACCCGGGCTGTGTGCTGCTGGCGGGCGAGGTCGGCCACGCGGGCGGAGCCGCGCTCGCGGCACGGGTCGAGGAACGGCTGACCCGGATGTCACCGCTGCGCACCGAGGTCAGGGCCGGGCGGCTGGGCGGCGCGGCGGTGCTCCGCGGCGCGCTGCTCGCCGCCCGGGACGCGGCCCAGGACGAGCTGTTCACGCCGGCCGGCTGAGGGCTGTCCCGTAATCCCTGGCTGTCGTCGCACGCCCGCCAGGGATTACGGGCCGGCCCCTGGCTTCGAACAGCGGGAGCCCGGCGGTGACCGGGGGCGATCCGGTCACCGCCGGGCGGTACGGGGGAGGGTCAGCAGGCCCCGAGGTCCTGCCAGACACCCCAGTCACCGGTGGAGCCGGGCTCATCGCCCTTCGTCCACCACTTGGCCTTCCACTGGCGGGTGCCGTGGGCGACCGTCGTGCCGGCGCCGTACTCGGAGCCCGCGCTCCAGGCGGGTGCGGCGCAGCCGCCGCCACCGGGCGTCGGGTCCGGCGACGGCGTCGGCGTACCCGTGCCGGGGTCGACCGGGGTGGTGCCGCGCGCCAGGTCGCCGGCGAGGGCGTACGACTTCCCGCCGAAGCTCACCGTCCAGTTCGACGGTGTGGAGGTGGGCAGGTAGTAGACGAAGTCGACCTGGACCGAGGCGCCGGGAGCCAGGCTCTGCCAGCCCGGCAGCTTCAGCGAGACCCGGTTGTAGTCGCCCTTGAGCCCGCCGATGTTGTCGGCGGCGGTGTGGTCGCTGCGCACGATCGTGGTGCCGAAGCCCGACTGGTCCTTGGCGTTGGCCGGCGCGGACGTCGCGTAGTCGAACCGGAACTCCGTGGAGCCGGGCAGGGTCGCCTTCGTGTTGTTGGTGATCCTCAGCTTGGGGCTGATCGGGTAGTTGGAGTCACCGAGCGGGAACTGGTCGAAGGACACGTCGATGTCGAGCGCCTCGGTGGGCAGATCGATGGTGGACCGCTTCGCGCCGTACGGGGTGGCCGACTTGAACTTGTCGTACATCGCCGTGGTGAGCGTGGAGCCCGGCCCGTACTGTCCCTTGGCGGCGTCCCAGCCGTAGTCGCCGGCGAGTTCCCAGATCATGGTGCCGCCGATGCCCTTGTCGACCACGTAGTCGGCCTTCGCGGCGACCGACTGCTCGTCCTCGGTGGACAGGAAGACCTTCTTCTCGGCGTTCCAGAGCCAGGGCGCGACCAGCGTCGAGTCGTACTTGCGGGCGTAGGTGCCGGTGAGCGTGGTGCCGGCCGGGAAGCCGTAGTCGGTGGCGTAGTCGCCGACGATGCCCTTCTCCAGGTTCTTCGCATGCCACATCGGGTTGGAACCGGCCGGAGATTCCTTGCCGTTCGTGTCCAGTTCGTGCCAGAGGTTGTCGATCCCGACGGCGCCGTCACCGCACTTGGTCAGACCCGCGCCGGCCGGGCAGTCGGTGGTGGCGGCCCGGCCCCACAGCCCGTCCGTGCCGCCCTGCACGTTCTTGAAGCCGCGGGTGTAGTACGGCAGGCCGATGTTGATCCGGCCGGACGGCATCGAACCGCGGAAGTAGTGGTAGGCCCAGTCGGTGTTGAGGTAGCCGGTGCCGCCGTACTGCGAGGTCGAATAGACACCCGCCTGGGCGAGTTCGGCGTCCTTGCCGTCGTCGAAGAGCGCGGCGTTGGGCCCGACGTACTCGTTCCAGGCGCCGTGCAGGTCGTACGACATGATGTTGACGTAGTCCAGGTACTTCTGGACCTGGAAGGTCTCCATCCCACGCAGCAGGTAGCCGGACGAGGGCGCGGCCACGCTCAGCAGGTAGTGGGTGCCGTCCGCGGCGGACGCCCGGTCGAGCCTCTCGCGCAGTGTCTTCATCAGCGCGGCGTAACCCTTGACCAGACCGGCCCGGCGCGCGTTGGACAGCGTCCGGTCCAGCGGGTTGCCCGCGTCCTTCATGGTCGTCGGGTACTCGTAGTCGATGTCAACGCCGTTGAAGCCGTACTTCTTGACGAACGCGACGGCCGAGTCGGCGAAGGTGTCGATGCCCGCCCGGTTGACCGAGCCGTCGGCGTTGGTCGCCATCGAGTAGAAGCCGCCGGAGTCCACCCGCTTGCCGCTGTCGGCGAAGTAGCCGCCGGTCTCGGCCCAGCCGCCCACCGACACCATGGTCTTCACGTTCGGGTGCTTCTTCTTGAACTTGCTCAGCAGGTTGAAATGGCCCTTGTAGGGGAGGTCCGGTGTAGGGGAGGTCCGGGTCCACCTCGGCGCCCGCGACCCCCGGCCAGGTCATGCCGGTCGAGGCGTTGTCCGGGCCGTCGGCGCCGACCGAGAGTTTGTTGTTGCCGTCGACGTGGGCGAACGCGTAATTCAAATGGGTGACTTTGTCCCAGGGGATGTCGGGGACGAGATAGGCGGGCCTGCCGTCCTTGCCGGTCCGCCAGTTCGTGAAGTAACCGATGACCCGCCGCTGGTGGTCGGCGCCCATCTTCTCGCGGCCCTCGGTGTCGTAGACGGAGCAGTACGGGACGGCGACACCGGGTGTCTCGTAGAGCCCGTCGGGGCGACAAAACTCCTGGTCGGCGGCGGCCGACGGGGTGGCGGCGAGCGAGCCCATCAGCAGCGCGGCGACGGCCGCGCCGGCTGCGAGCAGGGTGGCTCTCGCACGGGTGGGGGACAGCACGTTCGGTTCCTCCCGGGGAGGTTCGGCAGAACACAACTGGCAAAGGGGTGGGTCGTGTTGGTGCCCCGGGTGTGCGCACACCGCGGGACCGCTCCTCGGAGGTGACGCAGAGATTAAAAGGACTAGACCAGTGCGTCAATAGGTCTGGACCTTTAGGCGTCAACTTCTTCCGCCGTGCCGTCCGGCGCGGGCGCCCTGTGAGCCAGTCCACAGACACTCACCCGCATGGCCCACCGCGCGGCGTGGCACACTGATCGTGTACCAGCAGCAGCGCACTCCGGGGTCGGTGCAATTCCGAACCGGCGGTTATAGTCCGCGACCCGTCCGCATCCAGCGGCCGGTTGACCAGGTGGGATTCCTGGACCGACGGTTAAAGTCCGGATGGGAGGCAGTGCGCGGCGGGCCGTTTCGCGGGTACGCCGCCGTCGGCGGATGGTTTTCGGGCAACCGGTCCATCCGTGTTTTCCGGCTTTTCCGGCGTTCCCCCGTGGCGTTCCCGTTTCATCTGTCGTCATCGACAGGCCCCGGAGTCCGTGCCCGAAGAGGCAGGAGGACCCGGTGGACACCGCAGCCGACATCACCGCCATGCGCCGTGCGATCACGCTCGCCGCCCGCGGTCTCGGCTCCACCAGCCCCAACCCCGTCGTCGGCTGCGTCATTCTCGACGACGCGGGCCACCGGGCCGGAGAAGGCTTCCACCAGCGGGCCGGCGGACCGCACGCCGAGATCCACGCCCTGCGCGAGGCGGGCGGGAGGGCCCGGGGCGGCACCGCCTACGTCACCCTCGAACCCTGCAACCACACCGGCCGCACCGGCCCCTGTGCCCAGGCGCTCATCGAGGCCGGGGTCGCCCGCGTCGTCTACGCCGTCGGCGACCCGAACCCGCAGGCCACCGGCGGCGCGGACACCCTGCGCGCGGCCGGGATCAAGGCCGGGCAGGGGCTCCTCGCGGACGAGGCCGAGGCGGGCAATGCGGCCTGGCTCACCTCGGTGCGCCTGGGCCGCCCGTACGTCCTGTGGAAGTACGCGGCGACCCTCGACGGCCGGATCGCGGCCGCCGACGCCACCAGCCGCTGGATCACCTCCGCCGAGTCCCGCGCCGACGTCCACCGGCTGCGCGCCGAGGCCGACGCCGTGGTGGTCGGCTCCGGCACCGCCCGCACCGACGACCCGCAGCTCGGCGTACGCGGCATCGAGGGCGCCGCGCAGCCGCTGCGGGTGGTCGTCGACACCGGCGCCACCGCCGTACGCCCCGGCGCCCGGGTCCTCGACGACACCGCGCCCACCCTGGTCGCCCTCGCCGAGGACGCCGACGCCGGGCACCTGCCCGAAGCCGCCGTCCTGCGGCTGCCGCGCGCCGCCCACGGCCCCGGCCTGGACATCCCCGCCCTGCTCCGTGCCCTGCACGGGCGCGGCATCCGCTCCGTACTCCTCGAAGGCGGCCCGACCCTGGCCGGAGCCTTCGTCGCCGCGGGAATGGTCGACAAGGTCGTCGGCTATCTCGCCCCCGTACTCCTCGGCGCAGGCCCCGCGGCCCTCGCCGACGCCGGAATCTCCACCATCGCCGAGGCGTTGCGCCTCGATGTGACCGAGACCGTCCGCATCGGCCCCGATCTGCGCATCACCGCCGTCCCCGGCCCTGCCCGGAAGGGAAACTGAGTGTTCACCGGAATTGTCGAAGAACTGGGTGAAGTCACCGCCGTCGAGAAGCTCGCCGACGCCTCCCGCTTCCGCCTGCGCGGCCGAGTGGTCACCGAAGGCGCCAAGCACGGCGACTCCATCGCCGTCAACGGCGTCTGCCTCACCGTCGTCGAGCTCGGCGACGGCGAATTCACCGCCGACGTCATGGCCGAGACCCTCGACCGGTCCAGCCTCGGCGCCCTGGACACCGGCTCCCGGGTCAACCTGGAACGCCCCATGGCGGTCGGCGGCCGGCTCGGCGGACACATCGTCCAGGGCCATGTGGACGGCACCGGGCACATCGTCGAGCGCAGGATCTCCGAGAACTGGGAGATCGTGAAGGTCTCCCTCCCCGCGCACCTGAGCCGCTACGTGGTCGAGAAGGGCTCGATCACCGTCGACGGCGTCAGCCTCACCGTCGTGGACGCCGGAACCGACTACTTCACCATCAGCCTCATCCCCACCACCCTCGCCCTGACCACGCTCGGCATCAAGGAGCCCGGCGACCCGGTCAACCTGGAGGTGGACATCATCGCGAAGTACGTCGAGCGGCTGCTCGGCAACACCGCGCAGGAACCCGGGGAGCCGGTCCGGTGACCGCCCTGCACTGGCTGAACTCGGAGGCGTTCACCGTCTTCGGGCAGCACATCATCTGGTCCGACATGATCGGCAACACCGTCGGTCTGATCGCCCTGACCCTGGGCTGGCTCCGCTCGATCTGGACCTGGCCCGCCCAGCTGCTGTCCGGCGTCGTGCTGGTCGCCGCCAACGCCTCCGTGCACCAGGCGGGCAGCGTCGGCAAGCAGCTCGTCGTCATCGCCGTGGCCGTCTGGGGCTGGCAGCAGTGGACCCGGGGCCGACAGCAGGCCCAGGACGGCTCCATCGCCGTACGGTTCGCCACCTGGCGCGAGCGCGGCTACCTGCTCGGCGGCGCCGCCCTCGGCACCCTCGCCGTCGGCGGCCTGTTCACCGCGTTCCCCTCGCTCTCCTGGAGCCCCTGGGCGGACGCCTACATATTCGCCGGCACGCTCGTGGCGATGCTCGCCCAGGCCCGCGGCATGGTCGAGTTCTGGTTCGCCTGGCTGCTGGTCGACCTGGTCGGCGTACCGCTGAACTTCCACAGCGGGCTCGCCTTCTCCGGTCTCATCTACGTCGTGTACGGCGCCCTGGTCCTGTGGGGCATGCGCGACTGGTGGCTGCGTTCGCGGACACCCGCTCTGGAAGGAGCCACGGCATGACTGCCCAGCCCACCTGGTTGCACCGGGAACCCCCGAGCGCCGCGGAAGACCTCCGCCTCGACCCCGTCGAGCAGGCGATCCGGGACATCGCCGCCGGACGGCCCGTAGTGGTCGTCGACGACGAGGACCGGGAGAACGAGGGCGACCTCGTCATCGCCGCCGAGAAGGCCACCCCCGAGATCGTCGCGTTCATGATGAGCGAGTGCCGCGGCCTGATCTGCGCACCCATGGAGAACGACGAGCTGGAACGGCTCGGACTCCCGCAGATGGTCGACCACAACACCGAGTCGATGCGCACCGCGTTCACCGTCACCGTCGACGCGACCGCCGCCCACGGCGTCACCACCGGCATCTCCGCCGCCGACCGGGCCACCACGCTCCGGCTGCTGGCCGGCGGCGAGGCCGGCCCCGGCGACTTCGTACGGCCCGGCCACATCTTCCCGCTCCGCGCCCGCTCCGGCGGCGTACTGGTCCGCAACGGCCACACCGAGGCCGCCGTCGACCTCGCCCGGCTCGCCGGACTGCGGCCCGCCGGGGCCATCGTGGAGATCGCCGGCGAGGACGGCGTGATGCTGCGGCTGCCGCAGCTCGTCCCCTTCGCCCGCAAGCACGGCCTCACGATCATCTCCATCGAGGACCTGATCGCCCACCGCCGCAGCTCGGAGCCGACCGTCCGCCGCGAGGCCGAGGTACGGCTGCCGACGGCCTTCGGCGCGTTCACCGCGTACGGCTACCGCTCCACCACCGACGGCGTCGAGCACGTCGCCCTCGTCCACGGCGACCTCGGGGACGGCGACGACATCCTGGTCCGGGTCCACTCCGAGTGCCTGACCGGCGACATCTTCCAGTCCCAGCGCTGCGACTGCGGGCCCCAGCTGCACGCGTCCATGCGCCGGATCACCGAGGAGGGCCGCGGCGTGGTCGTCTATCTGCGCGGCCACGAGGGCCGGGGCATCGGCCTGCTGTCCAAGCTGCGCGCCTACGAACTCCAGGAGCGCGGCATCGACACCCTCGACGCCAACCTGGAGCTCGGCCTGCCCGCCGACGCCCGGGACTACGCGGCCGGCGCCCAGATCCTCAAGGACCTCGGCGTGCACAGCCTGAGGCTGATGACCAACAACCCCGACAAGACGGCCGCGATCCTGCGGCACGGGCTCGCCGTGACCGGCCGCGAGCCGATGCCCGTCCAGGCCGGCGAGCACAATCTGCGCTACCTGCGCACCAAGCGCGACCGCATGGGGCACGACCTGCCCTGGCTCGACACCGCCACGGCGTCGACCTGCGGCAACCAGTAACGAATCACGGAAACGAGCGGCAGGAGAGACATGAGCGGCAAGGGCGCACCCGAACTGTCCGTACGCAACTGCGGTGACCTGCGTGTGGCGGTCGTCGCCGCGCAGTGGCACGAGAAGATCATGGACGGCCTCGTCGACGGCGCCCTGCGCGCCCTGCACGAACTCGGCATCGACGAGCCGACCCTGCTCCGGGTGCCCGGCAGCTTCGAACTCCCGGTCGTCGCCAAGGTCCTCGCGGGCCGCGGCTACGACGCGGTCGTCGCCCTCGGCGTGATCATCCGCGGCGGCACACCGCACTTCGAGTACGTGTCCCACGGCGTCACCAACGGCCTCACCCAGGTCGCCGTCGACACCGGCGTCCCGGTCGGCTTCGGCGTACTCACGTGCGACACGGAGGAGCAGGCGCTGGACCGGGCCGGCCTCGAAGGGTCCAACGAGGACAAGGGGCACGAAGCGGTCACCGCGGCCGTCGCCACCGCCGCCACACTGCGCACGGTCAGCGAGCCCTGGCGCTGAGCACAGGGCACCGACCCCGTACTCTGGGACCATCATGGCGAACAAAACCTTCGAAGAGCTCTTCGCCGAGCTGCAGCTCAAGGCCGCCAACGGCGACCCCTCCACCTCCCGTACCGCCGAGCTCGTGGACAAGGGCGTCCATGCCATCGGCAAGAAGGTCGTCGAGGAGGCCGCCGAAGTCTGGATGGCCGCCGAGCACGAGAGCAAGGACGCGGCCGCCGAGGAGATCTCCCAGCTGCTGTACCACGTCCAGGTGATGATGGTCGCCCGCGGGATCTCGCTCGACGACGTCTACGCCCACCTCTGAGCACCACCCCCGCACCACGTACGTCCGCACCTCCGCAGAAGACTCCCTCCTCGCAAAGGAAACCTGACCTCATGCTGCGCATCGCCGTCCCCAACAAGGGTTCACTCTCCGGGCCTGCGATGGCGATGCTCCATGAGGCCGGATACCAGCAGCGCAAGGAGTCCAAGGAACTCGTCCTCGTCGACCCCGAGAACGAGGTCGAGTTCTTCTACCTGCGGCCGCGCGACATCGCGATCTACGTCAGCTCCGGCCGGCTCGACATCGGCATCACCGGCCGCGACCTCCTGCTGGACTCCGGCGCCGACTCCGAGGAGATCCTCCAGCTCGGCTTCGCCCGCTCCACCTTCCGCTACGCCACCAAGCCCGGCTCGGCCGAGGGCCCGCAGGACTTCGACGGCATGACGATCGCCACCTCCTACGAGGGCATCGTCGCCAAGCACCTCGCCGATGTCGGCGTCAACGCCTCCGTCGTCCACCTCGACGGCGCGGTCGAGACCGCCATCGAGCTCGGTGTCGCCCAGGTCATCGCCGATGTCGTGGAGACCGGTACCAGCCTGCGCAACGCCGGGCTCGAAGTCATCGGTGAGCCGATCATGAAGTCGGAGGCCGTCGTCATCCGCCGCACCGGCGCCCCGGACGACGACCCCAAGGTGCAGCAGTTCCTCCGCCGCCTCCAGGGCGTCCTGGTCGCCCGCTCCTACGTGATGATGGACTACGACTGCCGCGTCGAGCACCTGGAGCGCGCGGTCGCCCTCACCCCGGGCCTGGAGTCGCCGACCATCTCGCCGCTGCACCACGAGGGCTGGGTCGCCGTCCGCTCCATGGTCGCCGCCCGGGAGGCGCAGCGGATCATGGACGATCTGTACGACCTCGGCGCCCGCGCCATCCTCACCACCGCCATCCACGCCTGCCGCCTCTGACGGCCGGGCGCCCACCCGGAAGACAGAAGAACATCATGTCCGCCCCCGCACCCCGGCCCGAACTCCCCACCCTCCCGGTCACGTTCCGGCCGACCCGAACCCGGGTGGTCCTGCTGACCGTGGGGGCGGCGATGTTCCTCGTCATCACCGCCGTCGCCATGACCCTGGAACAGCTGAGCCCGGGGGAGCGGGTCAGCTTCGTCTTCACGGCACTGCTGTTCTTCGGAGTGCTCGCGCTCCTCAGCCGCCCGAAGGTCGTCGCGAACGAGGACGGGGTGACCGTGGTCAATCTCACCCGGACGCGCCGGCTGTCCTGGGCGGAGATCCTCCGGGTCAACCTGCGCGTCGGCGACCCCTGGGTCTTCCTCGACCTCAGCGACGGGACCAGCATGCCCGCCCTCGGCATCCAGCCGGGAATCGCCAAACAGCAGGCCATCCGCGACGCCCGTACGCTCCGCGCCCTCGCCGAGAGCCACGGCACCGGAACGGACATCGGCTGAGCCCCCTGCCCCGTACGGCCTCTTCTTGATTACTCTGGAGGGCGGCGGTGCCCCTGCGCACCCCGCCCCGCACCCAGAGGTCCACGAGACCGGCGGGGCTTTCCTGCGACCCAAGGAGTGACTCCTTCCAGCAATGGACGGATCGTCCGGTAGTACCTGCGCCGCCCCTTCCCCGGAGGCGGCGGCATGACCACCCCCCTGCTGCTTCTCAGCGCGGCATTCCTTCTCATCCTCGCCAACGGATTCTTCGTGGCGGCCGAATTCGGGCTCGTCACGGTGGAGCGGCCGGACGCCGAGCGCGCCGCCGCCGAGGGCGACCGGCGGGCCCGTACCGTCGTCCGGGCCCTGCGTGAACTCTCCTTCCAGCTCTCCGGCACCCAGCTGGGCATCACCATCACCTCACTGGTCGTCGGCATGCTCGCCGAACCGGCGCTCGCCCAGCTGCTGGACGGCCCGCTCACCGCGACCGGGCTGCCCGACGGTGCCGTTCCCGGCGTCAGCGTGGTGATCGGGATGATGGTGGCCTCCGCCGTCCAGATGGTGATCGGCGAACTCGTACCGAAGAACTGGGCGGTCTCCCGGCCGCTCCAGGTCGCCCGGTTCGTCGCCGGCCCCCAGCACCGTTTCTCCGCCGTGTTCCGGCCGGTGATCAGCCTGCTGAACACCGTGGCCAACCGGCTGGTGCGGCTGCTGGGCGTCGAGCCCACCGCCGAGCTGGCCTCCGCCCGCACCCCCGGGGAGCTGGTCTCCCTGGCCCGGCACTCGGCCGAGGCCGGCACCCTCGAACAGGACACCGCGGACCTCTTCGTGCGGACCCTGTCGCTCGCCGGGCTCACCGCCCAGCACGTCATGACCCCGCGGGTGAAGGTCAGCGCCCTGCAGTCCTCGGCGACCGCCCAGGACGTCCTCAACCTCACCCGCGCCACCGGCCTCTCCCGCTTCCCCGTCTACCGGGAGCGGATCGACGAGGTCGTCGGCATGATCCACCTCAAGGACGCGCTCGCCGTGCCCGCCCAGGACCGGCTGCGCACCCCCGCCGGACGGATCGCCGTACCGCCGCTGCTGGTCCCCGAGACCCTGCCCGTCGAACAGCTGCTCCAGCGGCTGCGCAAAGAGCAGCCGATCGCCGTGGTGGTCGACGAGTACGGCGGCACCGCCGGAGTCGTCACCCTGGAGGACATCATCGAGGAACTCGTCGGTGAGGTCAGGGACGAGCACGACGCCGAGGGCGCCGACCGGCCCGAGCTGGCCCCCGCCGCCCCGGAGGACGGCCGCCCGGCCTGGGACGCCGAGGGCAGCTGCCGGGTCCTCACTCTGCGCCGGATAGGACTCGACGTCCCCGACGGACCGTACGAGACCGTGGCCGGACTCGTCGCCGATCTGCTGGGACGGATCCCCGCCCCCGGCGACCGGGCCGAGCTGCCAGGCTGGCGGATCTCCGTCCGCCAGGTCGGCCACTACCGCGCCGAGAAGGTCCGCTTCGTCCGTATGGCCGAGGCGCCCGGCGCCGACTCCGACGCCCCGGCGGCCCACGAAGTCCTGGAGGCTGTGCGATGAGCCTGGTCCAACTGCTCTTCGCCGCACTCCTCGTGCTGGCGAACGGCTTCTTCGTCGGCGCCGAGTTCGCCCTCGTCTCCGTACGGCGCAGCCAGGTCGAGCCCCTCGCGGCGGCCGGTTCGAGCCGGGCCCGCCAGGTGGTGTACGGGCTGGAGAACCTGCCGCGGATGATGGCCGCCGCCCAGTTCGGCATCACCGTCTGCTCACTGACCCTCGGCGCCGTCGCCGAACCGACCGTCGCCCATCTGCTGGAGCCGGTTTTCCAGGCGGTCCACCTGCCCGAGGGTCTCATCCACCCGCTCGGCTACGTCCTGGCACTCGTCTTCGTGGTCTTCCTCCACCTCGTCATCGGCGAGATGGTCCCGAAGAACCTCGCGATGGCGGCGCCGGAGAAGACCGCGCTCTGGCTCAGCCCCGGCCTCGTCGGCTTCGCCCGCGTCTGCCGCCCGGTCACCGTCGCGCTGGGCGCCTGCGCCCGGCTGGTGCTCCGGATCTTCGGCGTCGAACCGAAGGACGAGGTCGAGGCCGTCTTCACCAGCGAGCAGCTCAACCGGCTGGTCGAGGACTCCGGCCAGGCCGGACTGCTGGAGCCGGAGGCGCAGGAGCGGCTGGAGGACGCGCTGGAGCTGGGCAGCAGGCCCGTCACCGATGTGCTGCTCCGCCGGGCCTCCCTGGTGACCGTGGACCCGTCCGTCACCCCGCACCGGATCGAGGAGCTGACCGTACGCACCGGCTACTCGCGCTTCCCCGTGTGCGCGGAGGGCGGCGGTCCGTTCATGGGCTATCTGCACGTCAAGGACGTGCTGGACCTGGAGGACGGCGAGCGGGCCGTCCCCCAGCACGTATGGCGCCCGATGGCGACCGTACGGGCCGAACTGCCCCTGGACGACGCCCTGACCGTGATGCGCAGGGCGGCCACGCACCTGGCGCAGGTCGCCGACGCCTCCGGCCGGATCCTCGGCCTGGTCGCCATGGAGGACGTCCTGGAGATGCTCGTGGGCGAGGTGCGCGACCCGGCCCACCGGATCGCGGTCCCGCGCCGTGCGGCGGAACCCGCGGGCACCACGACCGGCTACGGCGAACTCACCGCGGCGGTCCGCTAGGTGCAATCACTGCCGGAGGGGCCGTTGCCCGGTCCCTCCGGCAGACCGGGCCTCACAGGGGCGGCGGCTCCTGCTGCCCCCGGTCCACCGGCCCCCGCCCGGACAGCACCTCGCCGTACGCCTGCATCAGGTCCGGCAGCCGCAGCGTGGCGAGATCGTCCCGGCTCGGCACCGCCGCGTAGCCGGAGAGCCGGAGATCGCGGTAGGCGCAGCTCTTCTCGTACAGGGTGCGCAGGAACCGGCCGTTGCCCAGCTCGTCGATCCAGCCCTGCTCGACCACATGGCCGCTGATGGAACGCAGCTCGTCCAGTGACTCCTCGTCCCACGCGTCGCCGTTCTCCGCCGCCAGCACCTCACCGATCGAGGTGAGCTCCAGCGGCCGGTAGCTCGGGAAGTCCACCCGGGTGGTGAAGCGCGAGGAGAGCCCCGGATTGGTGGCCAGCAGCCGGTCCATGCCCTCCGGGTAGCCCGCGAGGATGACGACGAGATGGTCCCGGTTGTCCTCGGCCCGCTTGAGGAGGACCTGCAGTGCCTCGTCGCCGTACGCGTCGCCCTTGCTGTAGCCGCTGTTGGCGAGGCTGTACGCCTCGTCGACGAAGAGCACCCCGCCGAGCGCCGAGTCGATCAGCTCATTGGCCTTGACCGCGGTCTGGCCGAGGAACTCGCCCACCAGATCGGCCCGTTGGGCCTCGACCAGATGATCGCCGCCGAGCAGCCCCAGCGCGTAGAAGACCCGCCCCAGGATGCGGGCCACCGTGGTCTTGCCGGTGCCGGACGGGCCCGAGAAGACGAAATGGCGCTTCGGCGGCTGCACGGGAAGCCCCTGGCCGGCCCGCAGCCGTGCCATGTTCAGCTGTGCGGACAACGCCTTGACCTGGCGCTTCACCGGCTCCAGCCCCACCATCCGCTCCAGCTCGGCCAGCGCCTCGGCGAGCAGCACCGGATCACTGGGCCCCGCCGGGAACGGGGACGCAGGCTGGCCGGGCACCGCCGCCCTGCGCCGCGTTCTGCCGGACGGCGGCGGCATTCCGACGTCCACGAAACCGGGCACCTCACCGCCGGGCCGCAGCTCCCGCCCGTCCACCGGATCGGCGCCGAACAGCGGATCCGCGTCCGGCTGCGCCTCCGAGACGGTGCCGTCGGTGCCGAGCCCGGCCAGCGACACGGCGGCCAGGCCGGCCGCCTCGTCGGAGCCCTCCAGGCCGTCGTAGTCCGCGATCGCGGCGAGCCGCGCCGAAGTGTCCATGAACGCGGGGTCGATCCGGTGCACCGCCCGGTAGAGCGGCAGGGCGGCGGCGCTGCGACCGGTGCCCTCGTGCGCACGGGCCAGCCAGTAGCGCAGCTCCTTGCGCTGCGGCTGTTCACTGCGGCAGCGCATCAGCGCGGTGGAGAGCAGCGGCTCGGCCTGCCCGTACATCTCCAGACGCACCCGGGCCATGCCGCCGAACAGCCCCGCCTCGATGCCCAGCAGCGGATCGTCCACCAACTGCTCGGTGTTGCGTACGAGCTGCTCCCAGTCCTTGACCAGGTACGAGCGGCAGGCGTGCAGAAAGCGCACCTGCGGGTCGGTGTCCACCGGTGGCAGGCCCGCGAGCGCCCGGTCCAGTTCGGGAACGTGGCGGCCGTCCAGCCAGTGCGAGGCGTGCGCCAGCAGCAGGTCCCGTGCGCTCTCCAGCACCGGCTGAACCCACCAGCCCAGCCAGTACCAGGAGTTGAGCGTGCGCCGGTGCCGGGCGCGCTGCTCGCCGAAACGCTCGCGATGGCGGTACATGTGCAGCAGCGCCGCGGTCGTGTCGACCCTCAGCGCATGGAGGCCGAGCCAGCCGTCCGCCATGCCGGGATCGAGCCGGACCGCGGCCCTGAACTCCTCCTCGGCCTGTGGGTAGGCGCCCATGGTGTAGGCGTCCACGCCGCGCAGCCAGGCGAGGTCGGCCGGGGCCTGTGCGCCCTGCGTGCCGATGTCCATCTGGTCCCCCACAAACCGTGCCCCCAGGATGTCCCGCCGCACGATTCTGCCCAGCCGGGCGCACCGAATCACTTTGCCACGGACGGGAATTGACCGCACCGAGAGGCATCGTACCTGCGCAGGGAGTGTGCGATTAAGAGCGCCGCAGGCCGAAGGGAGACCGTGACCCAGGGTGAGCGGAATCCGTCGGGCGGGTGTGCGGGAGGGGGCGTGAGGGCAGAACGAAGCCCCCGATCACGGGGGAACAATCGGGGGCTTCGCGTCTGTAGGGGCTCCGAAAAGCCGCACATTGAGAACGTAAGACCTGTACCGCCCCCGGGTCAAGCGGAGTTGAGGTACTTGCGGGGCGATTTCTCACCATTCAGTACGACGGTGCCACGCGCTCACGGTCCGTGACGGAATGGTTCGTTCCTGCTGCTGTTCCGGGCCCCTCCAGCAACTCGTATCCCACCGGCAACTGCCGTACCAGAGTGTCCGCGTGGGTGCGGGAAGGGTCGGCCGAGAAGTGCTCCGCCTCGGCCGCCGTCCACCCGTCCCAGAACGCCGAGAGCGCGGGCCCGTCCCTGCGGCGGCCGCGCTCCCAGGACCGCTCGGCCGGCAGGTCCATCCACAGCAGCCGGGCCAGGTACGGCCGCAGCGCCCGGCGGCCGGCCCCGACCCCCTCGATCAGGACCACCGGCGCGGGCTCCAGGTCGCGCGGCGCCCCGAAACCCCGGGCGGTCCAGTCGTACGGCGCGTACCGCGCGCACTCGCCGCGCTCCAGCGGTACGAGCACCTGCTCCCGCAGCCGGTCCACCCAGGTGAAGAAGGAGTCGTGCGTGGCCACGTCGTCCAGGTGCAGGACGGGGGCGTCACCGAACGCGGCGGCCAGGCGGGCGGCGAAGGTGCTCTTCCCCGAGCCCGCGTGGCCGTCGACGGCGATCAGCCGGACCGGTCCGCAGGACGGCGTCAGGGTGCGCAGCCGCCGGGCGAGGAGCGAGAGGTCGTTCATGGTCACCAGCCTACGAGCCGGTCCCGGGCGGCCGCCGCCCGCGTCCGCGACAGCCGCAGGTCACGCCAGTGGACCAGACCAATATTGGTTCATTGGCGCGGGTCGAATCGCTGGCCGGATCAGGCCACGACCCGCGATAGTTGGCGCACTGTCGTGCACCTCGCAGCCCCATTCCGCTTACGACCGGGGGTCTCGCCCATGAACAGACCGACCTCACGCAGGACCGTGCTGACCGCCGCGATCGCGGCGGCGGCCGCCGCCGGAGCGGTGTCGTCCGCCGGCTCCGCGACCGCCGCCGCCCCGCCCCACGCCCCCTCGGCGAAGGCCCCTGCCGTGGACAACCGCTTCTGGCACACCTACACCGACTGGCGGGCCGGCTCCGGCGCCGGGACGCGGGCCGTCGCGGGCCGCCGCCCCGGGCTGGTGATCGGCCACGCCGCGGGACGCACCGACCACACCGACCCGCACACCGGTACGACCGCCACCTGGGAGTACGCGACCTGGACCTCCCCGGTCCACCGGTCCTCGGTCCCGGCGACCGAGGTGATCGCCTCCTGGAACGCGGAGACCCCGGCCGGCACCTGGATCGGGATCGACCTCCAGGGCCGCTACTCGGACGGCGCCTCGACGCCCTGGTACGTGATGGGCCGCTGGGCCGCGGGCGACGGCGACATCCGCCGTACGTCGGTCGACGACCAGAGCGACGGCAAGAGCTCGATCTGGACCGACACCTTCTCGGTGGACGACGCGGCGAGCGGACTGCGGCTGGTCTCCTACCGGCTGCGGCTCACCCTGTACCGCACCCCGGGCAGCCGTCTGACGCCCACCGTCCGGCGGATCGGCGCGATGGCCTCCGACATCCCGGACCGCTTCACCGTCCCGGCCGCCACCCCCGGCCTCGACCGCGAGCTGCGGGTGCCGCGCTACTCGCAGAACGTCCACGCGGGCCAGTACCCCGAGTACGACAACGGCGGCGAGGCCTGGTGCAGCCCCACCTCCTCGCAGATGATCATCGAGTACTGGGGACGCCGGCCGACCGCCGAGGACCTCGCCTGGGTCAAGCCCGGCCTGGCCGACCCGCAGGTCTGCCACGCCGCCCGGTTCACCTACGACTACCAGTACGAGGGCTGCGGCAACTGGCCGTTCAACGCCGCCTACGCCGCGACGTACGACGAGATGAGCTCGGCGGTGACCCGGCTGGGCTCGCTCAGGGACCTGGAGACGCTGATCCGCGCGGGCATCCCGGTCATCACGTCACAGTCCTTCCTCAAGGAGGAGCTGACCGGCGCCGGGTACGGGACCTCCGGCCATCTGATGACCGTGATCGGCTTCACCGAGGCCGGCGACGTGATCGCGAACGACCCGGCCTCGCCGGACAACGAGGCGGTGCGCCGGATCTACAAGCGCCGGGAGTGGGAGAACATCTGGCTCCGCACCAAGCGCTACGACGCGAACGGCAAGGTCAGAAGCGGTACGGGCGGGGTCTGCTACGTCTACTGGCCCTTCAAGTCGACTGGCACCCAGCACCGCGTGCTGCGCTCGCTGGGCCTGCTGTGAGCAGGTACGGCCCCACGGCCGTCTCGACGACCTGACGGCAGCGCTCCTGGCCGTCCTGGGCGAGGTGGCCGTACCGGTCCACCGTGACCTTGATCGAACGATGTCCGAGCCAGCGGGACACCTCGTGGATGGACACGCCATTCGTCATGGTCACGGTGGTCCACTTGTGCCGCAAGTTGTGCGGGTTGTATTCGGGAAGATTCGAGCCGCTTGACAGCGCGGCACCACGACCTGCGCAGGAGATCGAGGTACGGCAATCCACCGTTCGCGTTTCGGACAGGAAGTCGACCGATGAACTGCTCAAGGTGAGGCCGGCACCGGGATGTCGCGCCATTCACCCTCCTTCCGGTGCTTCAAGGGAGCGTAGACACTTCGGCCGCGACGGCGGCGATGAGGGTCTGGCCGCCCCAGTGGGGAGGGGAGTTGGCCGACCTGGGCGAATACGGCCTGCTGCGCGGGGCCGCCCGGGCGGGGGAGGCGCCCGGGCGGGGGAGGCGCCCGGGCGGGGGAGGCGGAGACCAAGGTCTCCGCCTCCCCCATTGCGGCTCACGGTGCCGAAGACCGTCACCCAGGGTCGACAGGGCGAACGAACCCACCACCTGCCGCATGGTGTTGAGCAGGGGGAAGCGCACCCGACCCCTTCGGTTCGACGTCGGACAGCGCCGTGATGGTCGGCGAGTTCGACAATCCCAGGGGCCGCGCCGCGCAGGGGGCACTGTTCAGGAGCGACGCAACTCCACTGCCTTGGAGTGCAGTTCCTGCATCATGGCGATGCTGTGGAGCATTTTCCGGAAGGCCGACGTGATCCTGCGTGCGGGGCGGCGCATGAGGCGGCTGGCGGCACCGAGCATGTTGATCATGGCCATGCCTTCCTGGACGGAAGCCGATTCGATCTCGGCGCCCCAGTCCATCAAGGCGATCTGTTCCAGCGTTTCCTCCGCGTCCTCCGGCCATTCGGCGGGAGGAGTGGTGGCCAGCCAGTCCAGGAATGCCTGGAAGGCGGTGCGGGAGGTGCGCATACGTTCGACGAAGCGGTCCGCCGCAGCCTCCAGTTCTCCGGTCGGTCCCTCGATGGCCTTGGCCAGACGGTTCACCACGGCCATCCTCTTGCTCGCCGGGGCCCCGGAGTGGCTGGCCTGGGTCATTTCCTCCCCAAGGAGCATCATGAGCTCCGTGAGGTCCGACATGGCCGCGTCCACGTCGGCCGTGTCGTCGGCGAGTGCCTCCCACTGGGTCTCGGCCTCCACGATCAGATCGAACATACCCGGGAGGTTCTCGTCGGGGCCGCTTTCCGCTCCGGTCGCGGAGCCCGTCTCGATCGGGCGGTCCGTCCGCAGCGGGTCCGCCGCCAGCGCGTCCAGCAGCTGCTTCCGGGCAGTGACGGTGCCGCCCGGGTGGGACGGGAAGGCCAGGTGGAGCACCGTCCCGGGAGCGGGACGGCACTCGGCGTCCTGGGTGACGCGGACGGTGCGCCGGCCGAGCGCGTGGCGCGCGCCGAAGGCGAAGGTCAGCTCCGGGTCGGAACCGCCGAGGTCCGCGACGACGACGTCCGCCTCAGTGAGCAGGTGCAGCAGTTGGTCCAAGGGCAGGCCGGCCTCGGCGAGGCTGCCCGCCCTCAGCAGGGTGAGGCCGAGTTGTTCGCACACCGGGCGCACGATTTCCTCGTGGAGGACGGCGGACCGGTGCCGCGCCTCCGGGAGGCAGGGGGCGGCGGAGTAGGTGGTGGTCGCGGTCCCGTCGATGACGAGGCAGGTGGGCATGGTGGATTCCTTTCGGTGGTGGTCCGGCAGGGCGGGAAAGGGGTCAGTCGAAGAGCGTGAGTGCCACGCCGTCGGCGATCTCGTCGGCGAAGACGGGACGCTCCTCGATGCCCAGCGCGGCCAGCAGTTCCACGGTCCGCACCCGGTGGCGGCGGCCGACGGGCACAGTGGGACAGGGGAACTCGTTACGGGCGACCAACCGGTAGGCGGTGCCCATGCACATACCGAACGCCCGGGCCGCCGTGCGCAGGTCCACGCTCACCGGCAGGTCGAAGATCTCGCGGAAGGTGAGGGGGGTGTCCTGGCGGCCGCTCATCCCTTCTTCCCGACCCGGCGCAGGGAGAGGGTGGCGACCCGGCGGCCCCGGCCGGAGTGCCCGACGCTCGTGGCCGTACCGGCCACGCCCCAGGCACTGGCGAGAGCGCCGATCCGTACGCCTTCGACGCGGTGCGCGGGTACGGAGATCCGCAGGCTCGCGGAGAGCCCCGACCAGCGCGGGGCCGGGTCGTAGTCCGCCCGCCAGACGTCGTCGCTGCCCGCGCCGGGGGAAGTACCGCCCGCGCGTTCCACGTCCTCCACCGTGTTCTCACGGTGCGTGTCGCGCCAGACCTCCCAGGCGCGGGAACAGGCCGACCGCAGCACCGTCCTCCCGGGTTCAGGGTCCCGCGGCTCCAGCTTCGCCAGCTCTTCGAGGTAGCAGGTGACGAGCTCCGCCTCGACGTCCTCGCGGTCGGCACGGCGGCACCAGGTGATCCGGGACGCGTTGCGGCGCAACCCCTGGAGCCCCAGCCACACCACCGCCTCCCGCCAGTCGGTCCCTCCGGTCCGGAAGCGCTCCGCGACCTGGTGCCACAGGGAAGCCCGTGCCAGGGAGCACGCCGTGCGGTCGTAGAGCAACGCACGGGCCCGGTTCAGGGAAAGGGGTACGCCCGCCGGTTCCGTGCCGTCGAACAAACGCAGCGGGGGCGTGGGGTCGTTGTCGGCCCACCGGCGTTCGACGGTGGTGAAGATGCCGGGGCGAGAGAAGAAAGTCACGGGTTGCCTCCTGTTCAACCGGCCTGTGGGGCCGGGGTGTTGTCTCGCCAGGTCTTCAGCGCGCGGGCGGCGGGTACCTTGCCGGGCATCGTGTCCGGGCCTCTTTCCACGGCCAGGAGCCAGCGGAGGAAGCCCGGCTCCCGGGCGGTCACCAGCCCGTCGAGGAGCCGGGCGACCGCCTGGGACCGGCCCTTGGCGCCGGCCGCCCCGGCGCACCAGGTGAGCAGGGCGTCTCCCATGCTGGAGAAGGCGACCGACTCGTTCAGGGAGTGTCCGACGAGGTGGACGGCGACCGCCGCCGACCCGGCGCGGGCCAGAGCCCGTCCGCTCCACCACAGGAAGTCGGTGCGGGCCAGGACGGGAAAGGCGCAGGCGGTCAGCAGGCCGGCCGTGGCGTCGGTCCGCGCCCAGTCCCGCATCCGGTGCAGGACGGTCACCCTGGTGGTGTGGTCGCCTCTGTTGAAGCGTCGTACGAGTGCCCCCTTGGCAGCCTCGAAGACGGAGAGATCGTCCGGCCCGGCGCCCAGGGTCTCCGTGAGCTTTTCCAGCAGTCGCAACGCCTGCTCGTCCCCGAGGCCCTCGGGCTCCTCACAGGCGTACGCCACAGCGTGCTTCAAGGAGGCTTCGGGCGTGACGCTCCACAGGTCGAGCAGGTCGGCCGCCGTCTGTGCCACCGCCCGGTCCCGGAAGCGGGTCGCCAGGCATCGCGCAGCCACCCGCGGGGCGGGAAGGACCGGAGCGGAGGCCAGCGCGGGCAGCAGTTCCAGGGACTGGCCGCTCGTGGCTTCCGCCAGAGCGGCGGCGGCCCGGCCGGCCCGCTCGATCTGGTCCTCCTCCGGGCCGGGGTCGGCGAGCCAGGCGTGCACCACCGGCACGAGGTCCGCACGGTCCCGGCACAGGCTCTCCCACACGGCCCCGCTCACGGCGGGCCAGAAGAAGGACACCGTGTCGGTGGCCTCGTCATCGGCGCGGCTCACGCGCTGGGCTCCGAGGATCCGCAGGACCTCGGCCGGTGGCCTCGGCGGGGGGTCCTCGTCCGGATGACGGTGGGAGCCGGGACCCCGCATCCTGTCCGTGCCTGCCAGCCGCAGCAGTTCCCGCGCCCGTTCCATCACGACGGCACGGTGCAGCCCTCCGTAGACGCCGAGGGAGAGCAGACAGGCCAGGAGGGCGGGATCGCGCTGGGCCCGGGCCAGGATCTCGGGGCCCTCGGCCCCTGCCAGGGTGCGCATGAGCTCCCCCGGGGCCGGTCCGCCCGCCGCCCCCAGGCGCCGCAGGGTGTCCGCGGCCTGTGCGGCGTGGCGTGGCGGCAAGCCGTCGGGCAACAGCTCGTCGAGATCGCCGGGTTCCAGGGCCCGCAGCAACCGGGCGCGTACCGCCTCGTCGGGGCAGCCGTCCGCGAGGTGGGTGGTGAAGACCTTCCGGGGGTCCGGCGACCGGTGGCGCACGACCGGCACGCCGAGGTGGTCCTCCAGTGCGCCCACCAGGCCGGGGGCCTCCACCAGGACGATGACGAGGCGGGCGCCCGCCTCCGTCAGGAGCCCTTCGAGGCGGGCCAGGTCCCACGCCCGGAGCGCGAAGGGATCCGCGGGCTCCGTCACCAGGTATCCGTCCACGCCCTGGGCGCGCGGCGACCACCGGGAGAGGTTGGCCGTTCCGTCGACCTGGACGAGGACGGGGGCCTCGTGGCCGTGCGCGAGCAGGTTGAGCGCGTGTGTTTCCCGCCCCGTCCCGGCCTCGCCGACGAGCACCACGATGCCGGATTCGCGCACCGCGAGGGCTTCCTCGAAGCCGGGCGGCGGCACGAAGCGCCGCCGCGCCGCCTGCAGATGCTTCGCCCGTACGGGGCCTTGCCGTATCGGCCTCGGGACCGCGCCGCCCTCCGCCGAAGGTGCGAGCCGCTGGTGCTGGCCGCCTGTCAGCCATCCGGCGTTGATGACGCCGTTGGGGGCCCAGATCGTCGGCCCCCGACCCGCCAGAGCCATCGCGAACTCGGCGAAGCCAGCGAAGTCGGTCTCGGTCTCGCTGGGGAGATCAGCTGTCGCCATCGGTTCCTCCGCCGGTGTGGCCGGAGAGTCCGATGGTGGTGACGTGCTGACCGCCGTGGACGGTTCCGGTGTTGATGATGCCGCGCTCGGCGTTCAGCACCGTCGCGGGGGAGGTCGCCGCCCGGGGAGCGGCGTCCGGGGCTGCCTCGGGCTCGTGTGCCGGGCCTGCGGTCTCTCGTCGCCGGCGGAACGCGAGGACATTGTCCGGGGCCTGGGGTTCTTCTGCTCGCATGTCGCCCTTTCCTTCCGTGGGCGCCCGGGAATCGTGCGGGCGCCTTCCTTTCGGACACGTCGAGATTCCCGCGGATTCATCCCCGAAGCCGCTCCGGAGGACCAGGAATCAAGTAACCCCAGTCACACACGGAAAGGGTTTACGGAACGGCATGGAGAAGAAGAGCGGGTGTGTCACCGAAAGGCGACACACCCGCTCAGAAATTCAATATTCGAATATATTCCCCAGGGTCAGATGTACTCGCCGGGAACCGGCCTCCCGAGCGCCCCGATCCGGTCACGCAGCAGGCTGGAGAGCTCCTTGCGCTCCTGTTCGGGCAACGTGCCCAGCAGGGAGGCCAGCTCCTCCTGCCAGTCGGAACGCGGCGGACTCAGCAGATCCTGGTGGCCGACCGCCCAGTCCAGCACCTGCCGCACCTCTTCGGGGTGACGAAGCAACCACAGTGCCGCCAGCGACACCGGGCCGGCGTGGAGGGCCTGGAGACAGAACTCGTACTCGCCCCGACGGCTGGCCGTCCAGGAGTAAGGGACCCCGTCGGTTTCCCGTCGGCCGAGAAGCAGCTCCTCACCATTCTCCCGGAGCCGCACGTCGAACACCCGGTAGCTCAGACCGTGTTCCTCCAGACGCTGCGGCAGACCGAGATGCTGCATGATCTCCGGCGCCCCCAGCCCGTTGCCGGAGGCGTCCTGGGCATCCTCCAAGTAACGCAGGACAGAGGCGAGATGGGTCCGTACCAGGTGCCAGCCGTGCAGACTCCTGGCACGGACGACGCGTACGGGGTCGTGGACCCACCAGGAGACCCACAGGTCGACCGACTCCGTACCGTAGACCGTGGGGAGGCCGACCGCCCGCGTGTCCACGTGCTCCGTCGTGTCCACCCGGAAGACGTCGCTGTACTTCCCGTTCAGGTGGGGAGCGGGGGCCTCGTCCACCAGGGGCGGATAGGCGCCGGAACCCTCCGGGTCCCCTCGCCGGCCGAGGAAGGAGTACTCTCCTGCCTCGTCCCTGAGCACCAGTGCCCAGTCCTTCGACGCGGACCAGCGGTGGCCGAGGATCTCCCGCCAGGGCGGCCTGTCCAGCCGGTGAAAGAGGCGGTCGGTGGTGTCGTCGTTCATGCTGCCTCCCTTTGCGCGCCGGTCCGCCACCGCTGGAGCGCGCCGCGGGCGGTGACGAGGCCGGGCCAGCCGTTCGCACCCGCCTGGTCCATTTCCACGAACAAGCGGAATTCACCGGAGCGCATGGAATGGGCCATGGCCGCGAACAGGTTCTCGACGGCCCGGAACTGTTCGTCGTCCCACTGGCCCGACTCCGCCCAGCGCAGCAACGTCCCGCACGTCGTTTCGAAGGAATTCTCCGTGTTCAGGGCGCGGCCCGTGAGGTCGGCCAGCACCTGCGCCTCCGGCGTCCACAGGGCGAGGTTCCTCATGAACCACTGGGGAGACCAGAGCATTCGGCTGAAGAGCGAGAGCACCTGCTCCTGGTCGTACCCCTCTTCGTCCAGCCACTTCCGGAGCAAGTCGAATACCTTCGCCTCGTTGCCGGCCTGGAACAGCCGCAGGATCGCCGCTTCCACCGCCACCTTCACCTGGTACTCCTCTTCCTTCCGGACCTGTGCCGCGCGGAAGAGACTTTGAAGGAGCCGCAGGGCCAGGTCGGGCCGGGCCAGGCCGAATTCCTCGCCGCACGCGTGCGCCACCGTCGTCCTGAGACGGAAGTCGGCCGCCGTGCTCCAGCGATGCAGCCGGTAACGAATCTCGGCGACGAGCACGGGGTCCTCGGCCGCGACACCCAGCGCGTTCGCCACGACGAGCCGACTGGTCGCACGGTCCGACCGGGCGAGTTCCCGGAGGTGCACCAGGGCGTTGTGCCCGCCGCCCCAGCTCGCCACCCGTCCCATGGCCCGGCCCGCCGGTCCGGCGAGTCCGCCGGAGCGGGGTACGTCCCGCAACCACTCGACGAGCAGTTCTGACAACTGCCCGTACTCGCGCCACACATGTCTGAGAACGGCCTCGGCCTGTCGATGCCTGATGAACGCCACAGCCTCCACACTGTGCGAGTAGGCTCCCTCCGCCCGGATCTCGCGGTCCTGGCGGACCGCGCGCACGGCGTGCAGCAGTTCCGTCAGGGAGTGCCGGAAGACGAACTTCGGATTGGGCCGGTCCGGCTTCGCGGCCCCGTCGGTGTCTGTGCCGGGCAGCACCGCCGTCAGCCGGTCGCCCGCCAGCTTCGTCAACCGGTCGGCCTCATTCCTGACGATCTGCTGGTCCAGCCCCTCGTAGACCGAAGCGGCCAGCAGGAAGGCCAGTGATTCCGGCTCGTCGCACAAGCTCTTGATGAGCTCCGGGACCTCCCGCTCGGCCCGGTAGCTCAGCCGGAGCCCCAGGTCGCCGAGAGCCTCCGGATCGCCGTCGGCCTCGACGAGGGCCGTCACCAGCTCCACCACTTCTGCGGGTACCAGCTCCGGCACCAGAAGTTCGCCCAGGTCATGACGGCCGGAGAGCGCGGACAGCAGCCGGTCCCGCTCCCACCGGTCCGGCACCACCGCCTCGAAGCGGCTGCCGAACACCAGGGAGGGTGACGGCGGGGAGCACACGGTGGGGCTGATGTGGAGGTCCCGTTCGAGGCGGTGCAGCAGGGCCGTGTCGTCGGGCAGGACGATCACCATGCACGCATGGGCCTTCTTGAGCAGCTCCCGCACGTTTCTCAGCATGACCGGGGAAAGAGGCCGGGAGGGGAACAGCCCGTCTATCAGGTAGCCCCGCGCCGAGGCGTCGGTGGGCTTCCAGCGGTCCAGTTCGGTGACGCCGTCCAGTGCCCGCAGCGGCGCATCAGCCCCACAGCTCTCCCGTAGCAGGTTGAGCGCCGCGGTACGACGGCCTGTTCCTGGTCGGCCGGCCAGGAACAGGGGCCCCTGCTTCAGCTTCGCGAGGGCTGCTTCGAACCAGTCGGGGCGTGCGAAACCGTGCGCGGCGGCCTCCCTCTCCATGTCCGGGATCGGCCCCTCGCGCACTCTGCTTTCCCGTAGCCGCCCTTCCGGCCCGGAGCCGTTGCGTACGCCCTGCCCGCCGTACACGGAACCGTTGTTGATGTTCCCTCCGGGGGCGTAGATGACGGACGCCCACTCCTTGGCCCCGCCGATCAACTCGGTGATGTCGTAATCCGCTTCGGATCGCGGAGCCCCGTCCTCGGGCAGGGGGCCGGGCAGCCCGGCCTCCCCCGCTCTCCCGTCCCCCGTCACTTGCGCCCCTGGCGCTTGTCGCCGCGGACCTGGTCGCCCTGGAAGCGGCGGATCTCGCCGATCTTGTGGCCCTCCACGTAATCACCGGCGATCCGGTCGCCCGCCACGTGATCACCGGCCACGTGGTGATTGCGCACGCTCTGACCGCCGTGGACGGTACCGGTGTTGATGTTGCCGCGGGGGGCGGCGATGGCATCCGTGCGGCGGGCCGTCGTGTCGTCGCCGGACGATTCGGCGGACCGCGGGGAGGGCTCCCGTACAGGCTCCGGAGCGGCGCCGTCGACGGGGGTGCCCTCGTAGAGGGGGCCGGAGGGCTGGGGGACGTAGAGCCATGCCCGTCGGGAGAACGACTTGCCCTCGACCGTCGCGGCCACCTCCACGAAGTGGTCGGGGTGGCGCCCCGTGTACCCGCCGGCGACCGCGTCCTCGTAGCACCGCTCAGAGAGGATGGCCGCGACGTGGGTGATGTTCTCGTTGTGGGAGGTGAGCACGGCCTTGACGGGGCGCGAGTCGAGCAGCCGGTGGGTGTCGTTGCGCACTGTGCCGTTGCCGCCGAACTCGTCCCCGGTCTCCGGCAGCGGGCCGACGTGCAGACTGACGCGGAGCCTGATCGGCACCGCCCCGTGGGAGAGGACGTTGAAGTCGGTCAGAACTTCCTGGAGGGCGAGCAGCAGGGGGTGGATGACGAAGGGCATGCGTGCCGGGTCGAACCCGAAGACATAGCCGTCCCCGGTGGTGGCCGGGAACGTACGGTCCTCCCACAGGTCTCCGAGGTCGGCCCTGAGCAGCGCGGTCTTGAGGAGTTCGGGGACGACCCGGCTGACGGCCTCGTGCTCGATCGCCGGGCGGCCCGTGAAGTCCTTCGCGTCGACAGCCAGAATGCCCCGGTAGGGAGGCAGCGGCCGGCTGCGGGTGTACGGGGCGGCGATCCGCTGGGGCAGGGCGCTGCTGAACTCGGGCATGTCACTCCTCCGTGAAGCCCGCCCGGCCGCTCTCGGGCCGGGCGGGAACGCTGTCGCGTGCGGTGTCGAGCACGTCGAGCTTCACAGCGGGCGGGGAGCCGTTCCGTTCCGCAGGACCCGATAGGGAGTGACGTGGACCACATTCCCGACGGAGGTGTCAGCCGCCCGCGTGGCCGCCGGCCGCCTTGCGCAGGCCCTCCACGCTGACCACCTCGATCCGGCGGTTTCCCACTCTCACGCAGTCGGGGCCGAGCCGTTCGAGCGCCTTGCTGACGGCTTTGCGGCCCACATCGATGTGCTGGGCCAGCTCCTCCCTGGTGAGGGAGAAGCAGGGCTTCCCTCCACCGGCGGCCGCGACCAGGCGGAGCAGGGCCAGGGCGAGACGTTCGTGAACAGCCCCCTCGCACAGCTCGACCTGTTCGCGCATACGATTCCAGGCCAATTCGAAAATGGGGCGTGCGAGCTTGTTCTCCTGGACGAAGCGATGGAAATCCTGTGCGGGCACAATGCATGCCCTGCTTTTCCTCAGCGCCCGCACATCGGCCATCCGGACGCTTTTGGGCTGAAGAGCCATCTCCCCCAGGATCTCGCCCCGCCCCCGGAAACCGAGCACTCGCTGCCGCCCGTCGGGCTCGGTCCTGACGACCTTCACCAGCCCCTCCACCAGGGCAAGCACATGCGTCCCCCGGTCCCCTTGCTGCAGCAGGGCGCGGCCCGCGAGGTAGGTCTGCTCCGGATACCGCGTCAGTCGCGCCCACTCCTCGTCCGGCACCAGAGCACACAGAGGAGCCGGCGGAAGAGAATCATCTTCGCTCATGCGGTCAAGCTAGAGGAGAAAAACTCCGGATGGGCATGGAATTCACAAGTCGGCGCGCGCATCACAAATAGAACGGCCGAGTTATTTCTGTTTAGCCGCCCGGTATCATCCCGCCGCCCTTGAGCCGTTCTATTTCGGAGGGGCGGACCTGGATGGCGAAGAGGGCGACCAGGCGAAGGCGGCGGCGACGATGAAGCCGGCCGAGACGTCGGAGGTGAGGATCTGGTTGCCTCAGGCGGGCGGGAGCCGGCCGGTGCGGGCGAAGAGGGCCTTCTCGGCCGGGTCCGCCCGGGCGAGGAAGGTCGGGATCTGCTGGTCTACCTCGTTGCGGCTGGCGGTGCCGAAGACGGTCACCAGGATGGAGAGGCCCAGCGAGCTGCCGACCTGCTGGGTGGCGTTGAGGAGGCCGGAGGCCGCGCCGGACTCGGCGGGCCGGACGTCGGAGAGGGCCATCAGGGTCAGCGAGACGAACATCATGCCCATCCCCGCGCTGAACACCAGCATCGGGCCGAGGAACGAGCCCTCGTGGGTGGAGCGGACGTCCGTCAGACGCAGCCAGGAGAGGCCCGGGGTCAGGCAGAGCGAGCCCAGGACCATGAAGTGCTTCGGGGGCCGTACTTCGGCAGGAGTTGGCAGGCGAGGTCGGCCACCACCTCGATCACCGTACTGACCGGCAGGAAGGCGAGGCCCGCCTCCAGTGGGCTGAAGCCCAGCACCTGCTGCACGAAGAGCGTCAGGAAGAAGAACATGCCGAAGATCGCCGCCGCCAGGCAGAGCATGATGCCGTACGTGCCCGCCCTGTTCCGGTCGGCGAACATGTGGAGGGGGGCTCGGCTGCCGGGAGCGGTGTTCCACCAGGATGTACGTGGCCAGCAGGACGACGCGGCGCAGAACGAGGCGATCGTGTACGGATCGCTCCATCCCTCCTGCGCCGCGTGGATGAAGCCGTACACCAGCGCCACCATGCCGAGGGTCGACGTGAGCGCGCCCGCCAGGTCGAAGTGGCCGGGGTGACGTTCCGAATCCTTGACATGACGGGGAGTCAGGAGTGCGATCATCAGGGCGATCGGCACGTCCACGAAGAAGACCCAGCGCCAGTCGAGCCATTCGACGAGCACTCCGCCCGCCAGCAGGCCGATCGCTCCGCCGCCCGCCGACACTCCCGCGAACACGCCGAAGGCTCGGGTGTGTTTCGGGCCCCTCCTCGAAGGTGGTGGGGATCAGGGAGAGCGCGGTCGGCGAGGGCCCCGGAGTCGGCACCGATCCAGCACGACGCACCCGAACGGACCGGAACGGACGCCAGCGGAAGTCAGCACCAGGTCAGCACCAGCGCGTCCTCGCTCGATTTGTCTCACGCGGTCCGGGCCTGTGACCTGCATGTTTGTGCGGGAGGGTGCCGCGTGGTAAGCGGCGCCCTCCCATTTGGAGAACATCTGGCTCCGCACCAAGCGCTACGACGCGAACGGCAAGGTGAAGAGCGGCACGGGCGGGGTCTGTTACCTCTACTGGCCGTCCAGCCCGTCACCGAGACAGCGGCGCGCTCTGCGGGCGTTCGGCCTGCTCTGAGCATGCGCGGCGGCACGGCCGCCTCCTCGACCACCTGACGGCTGCGTTCCCGGCCGTCCCGGGCGAGGTGGCCGTGGCCGAGCCTTCCGGCGGCCCGGCCTCGGCCCACCACCGCACCCGTATCAGGCGAAGGCCGTTCGCAGCGCGGACCAGGCGATCCTCGGGTCGGAGAGACCGTGGTACATCGCCGGGATCTCCTTGTCGACGTCGAAGTGGTGGTAGACCGCGAGCATGGCCGCGCGGACCGAGTACTCGACCGTGAAGACGACGTCCTCGGGGATCTCGACGAACTGGCCGAGGAACGCGAAGTTCTCGGCGCCGTCGGGGACGACCGAAGGCCGGTCGGCGACCGTGCGGCGCTGGAACTGGGCGTCGATATAGGGCATCTGGACCGTGGTCACCTTGGTGGTGGCCCGGACCTCGTCCGCGATGTCGTCGAAACCGAGGTGGCCGAGGAGCTCGTCGAGGATCTCGGTCCCCGTGCAGTCGTCCATCTTCTTCGGCACATGGTCGCCGGGGACGTCGCCGAACAACGAGTATCCCCACAGCGTGTACGTGTCCTTCTGCTGGTCCCGGAAGTGCGGCTGGGCCGGCACGACGACCGAGAGGAGCCAGCGCGAGTCCTTCCAGGTCATCAGGGCGCCTTCGCCGGGGACATTGCCGGTGTACTCCTGGATGCGGTCCAGGAGAGTGCGGCCGGTCATGGTGAGGGTGAAGGATTCCCACTTGGTCTCGTCGATATTGCCGCAGAAGGCGGTCGGGCGGCCGAAGTCCGGGGCCTTCTTGGCGATCGACTCCCACAGCCGCCAGGAACCGTCCCGCTTGTCGCGGATCAGCTCGGGAACCGTGGAGCGGTCGCCGTACGTGGTGTCGGCCGTCATCGACCCGATCGTCAGGAACGCGTAGTCCTCCTCGCCCAGCTCGATCGCACCCGCCTCGGCGCCGTCGCGCTCCAGGTGGAGCCGGGAGACCCTGCGGGCAGCGGCGTCGGAGAAGTCGACATCGGCGACGGTCACCCCGAACTCGGTCCGCACGCCCTGGGCGGTGAGCCACTCCTGGATCGGACGGATGACGGAGTCGTACTGGTTGTACTTGCTGCGCCGCACCCCGGACAGCGTGTGGATGCGGTCGAATTCCTGGACGAAGGCGAGGAAGTAACGCTTCAGCTCGATCGCCGAGTGCCAGGTCTGGAACGCGAACGTCGTGCGCCACATGCACCAGAAGTTCGTGGTGAAGAAGTGCGGCTGGAAGAAGTCGTCGATACGGCGCGCACCGATCACCCGCTCGGGCAGTGCGAGGAGCCGGGTCATGTCGACGCGATCGCGGGTGTCCAGACCGAGCTGGGAGGCGTCGGCGACGGTGCGGTCGCCATTGATGATCCGGGCCTTGGCGTTGGTGGGGTGCTCGATGTTGAAGGCGAGCATCTCCTGCCGTACCGAGATCGCCGGATCGTCCAGGGTCGGGATCGTCTCCAGAAGGTTCCACAGGCACACGTAGTGCTCTTCCTCGAACATCCGGCCGCCACGGGTGACGTATCCGCCCTCGGGCACCGGAGCGGGGGCTCCGTCCATCGATCCGCCGAGGATCGACAGCTGCTCAAGAATGTGCACGTTCTCGCCGGGCACCCCGGCCTCCCGTACGAGGAAGGCGGCTGCGGCGAGCGAGGCCACGCCGCCTCCGACGAGGTAGATCTGGGAGTTCTTCGATGCCGGCACGAGCTGACCTCCGGTACGGCGGAAACGAGCGCGGAGCGATCGCGGCGGGCTGTGCGGCCCGTCGGACCTCACCGAGCCTCTCGCACCTGCGCACATCCCGCGAACGGAGCGCGCCCCCGGTCGCGATGCCCCGTAGCTGCCGCTCACCGTGGTTCCAGGAGGAGCGACGGCGTGGACTCGGCCGTTGCCCGCCGAGCATGACCACTGCTGCGAGTGCCGGAGGTGCACGGCGCGGCTACGGTCGAGGAGCGCGCTCAGCGGCCGGCGAGGGGTTCCACGCCCGACAGCGGTCATGGGCGCCGGTCCCGACGGAGAAGGAGAGTGGTCGGGGTGTCCCGGAATCGCCGGTTGATCCTGAGTTCGCCGTCCAGGGTCTGGGACCTGCTGTCCGACGGCCATCGCTATGGGGAATGGGTCTCGGGAACGCGGCAGATCATCGCCGCCGACCCGCACTGGCCGGAAGTGGGGGCCCGCCTGCAAGTCCGGGTGGGCGTCGGCCCTCTGGTCCTCGACGACACCTGTGTCGTACGCATCTGTGAGCCGGAACGCCGTCTGGAGCTGGAGGCGAAGGCAGATCCCTTCGGTGCGGCCCGCATCGCCATGAACCTGATCCCCTGGGGCGAGAACACTCTTTTTGTTCTCGAATGGCACCCGCTGAGGGGCCCCGGCATCCGGATGCACGGGCTTCCGGTGGACTACATCGTCTCGATCCGCAACGGCATGATGCTGACGAAGCTGGCCCGGATCGCGGTGCGCGAGCACTACGGCAGTACCGATGGCCCTCGACCGGGCACCCGGAGCCGATGAGGAGCCGCACACCGCATCACACGCCCGTCATGCCCGTCATGCCCGTCACGCCCTCGCCCCGGCCCCGTCGGCGTCCTGCGTGTGCCGACGGGGCCGGGGCGGGTACTCCGAGGGGTCAGCGGACCCGGAGCGCCTCGCGGAGGGTGGTGAACAGGTCGGTCTGGTCGGTGACGCCCAGGACCCGGTAGGCCTGCGGGCCCTGCGCCGCGATCCGGACCTCGGTGCCGGTGTGCTCCTGCGACTGGCCGGGCGTGTTGGTCGAGTAGTTGACCTTGATCTGCTGGCCCTCGTCGGTGATCAGCGTGGAGGTCAGGCCGGGCGGCTGGGCCTCCAGGGGCACGATCTGGCTGCTGTGGCCGTGGTCGGCGGTGGTGACGACGAGGGTGTCGGGGTGCTTGGCGGCGTACGCGCGCGCCGTCTTCACCGCGCGGTCGAACGCGGCCGTCTCGCCGATCTGGCCGCACGGGTCGGCAGCGTGGTCCTGCTTGTCGATCGACGCGCCCTCGACCTGGAGGAAGAAGCCCTTCTTGCTCCGGCCGTGCTTCTGCTTCGCCTCCAGGAGCTGGATGGCCTTGGTGGTCTGGTCGGCGAGGTTCGGGGTGCCGGCGGGGCGGCTCGGGTTGGAGGTGACACAGCGCTGCGGGGCGGTGCCGCCGACCGCGGCGGGCTTGCCCGTCCACTCGGTGGCGACGTTGCCCGGCGCGAAGAGCCCGAGCACCGGCTTGCCGCCCTTGACCGCCTTCAGCGAGGCGTTGTCGGTGACGACCCGGTAGCCCAGCTTCCGGGCCTGCTGGGTGACGGTCAGGCCCTTGTACCGGCCCTCGGTGATCTTCTGGTCGAAGCGCTGCTTGCCGCCGCCGAGGAGGACGTCGACCTTGTGGTTCACGCTCTGCTCGGCGATGGAGCCGGGGCCGCCCTTGGCGATGGTGTCCGTGGGGCACTTGGCCATGTCGGCGGGGCCCTGGCAGGAGCGGTCGGTGGCGTGCGAGGCGAGGACGGCCGGGGTGGCGTCGGTCAGCTCGGCGGTGGTCACCGAGCCGGTCGCGTAGCCGCCCTTCTGCGCCAGCTCCAGGATGGTCGGCACGGCCTTGTCCTTGCCCGGTGTCTTGGAGATCCGGCCGTTGACGGTCTTCACGCCGGTCGCCCAGCCGGTGCCGCTGGCCGCGGAGTCGGTGACGTAGTCCGGCGTGCCGTCGGCGTGTACGGCGTACGTCGTGTACGCGCCGGTCAGCGGGAACTTGTCCATGCTCAGGCGGCCGGCCGCGCCCACCGTGTAGTCGCGGGCGAGGGTGATCTCCGAGTCGCCCATGCCGTCACCGATGAGCAGGATGACGTTCTTCGCCTTGCCGCCCTTGATGGCGTCCTCGGCGTGCTCCTTCGTGCCGGACGCACCGGCCGTCGCCGTGAGGGCGACAGCGGCGGTGGCGGTGGCGACGAGGACCGCACCGGTGGCAATCAGGTGACTGCGGGAAAGGCGCTTACTGGGCATGGAATCTCCTTGATCCGGCCGGCGGGGAGCACCGACGAGGACCACCTCACCAGCGGCGGGTGAACCATCGGTGACGTGGAAACCGGGTTCTTCCTGCCGGCACATGGCATCGGGGCACGTGTCCGGCCGCCGTACGGCAGTGGGCCCCGGCGGAAGGGAATCCGCCGGGGCCCACTGCCCGGATGCGTACGGCCGGAGGCCGGTGACCGGTGCCGGTCCGTGACCGCTGTCAGTCCGTGCCGGACTCCATCGCGGCGCGGTCCAGCATCGTCTCCTCGTCCGTGGCCTCGCCTCGGGAGGCGATCGCCTGGGCGCCGCCCTGGTCCATGGCGCCGATCAGACCCGTCGAGGCGGCCTGCGCGGCGCCGATCGGCGTCGGGTGGCCGCCGCCGACCAGGCCCAGGCCGGCGTACTGCTCCAGCCGGGCACGGGAGTCGGCGATGTCCAGGTTCCGCATGGTGAGCTGACCGATCCGGTCCACCGGACCGAACGCCGAGTCCTCGGTCCGCTCCATGGAGAGCTTGTCCGGGTGGTAGCTGAACGCCGGGCCCGTGGTGTCGAGGATCGAGTAGTCCTCGCCGCGCCGCAGTCGCAGCGTCACCTCGCCGGTGACCGCCGCGCCGACCCAGCGCTGCAGGGACTCGCGGATCATCAGCGCCTGCGGGTCCAGCCAGCGGCCCTCGTACATCAGCCGGCCGAGCCGCCTGCCCTCGTTGTGGTACGCGGCCAGGGTGTCCTCGTTGTGGATCGCGTTGACCAGGCGCTCGTAGGTGATGTGCAGCAGCGCCATGCCGGGGGCCTCGTAGATGCCGCGGCTCTTGGCCTCGATGATCCGGTTCTCGATCTGGTCGGACATGCCGAGACCGTGGCGGCCGCCGATCGCGTTGGCCTCCATGACGAGGTCGACGGGGGAGGCGAACTCCTTGCCGTTGACGGTGACCGGACGGCCCTGGTCGAAGCCGACCGTCACGTCCTCGGTGTCGATCTCCACCGACGGGTCCCAGAACCGCACACCCATGATCGGGTCGACCGTCTCGACGCCCGTGTCGAGGTGCTCCAGGGTCTTGGCCTCGTGCGTGGCGCCCCAGATGTTGGCGTCCGTGGAGTACGCCTTCTCCGTCGAGTCCCGGTACGGCAGCCCGTGCGCGAGCAGCCACTCCGACATCTCCTTGCGGCCGCCGAGCTCCGTGACGAAGTCCGCGTCCAGCCAGGGCTTGTAGATCCGCAGGTGCGGGTTGGCGAGCAGGCCGTAGCGGTAGAACCGCTCGATGTCGTTGCCCTTGAACGTGGAGCCGTCGCCCCAGATCTGCACCCCGTCCTCAAGCATGGCCCGCACCAGCAGCGTGCCGGTCACGGCGCGCCCCAGCGGCGTGGTGTTGAAGTACGGGCGGCCGCCCGACCTGATGTGGAACGCGCCGCAGGAGAGCGCCGCAAGCCCTTCCTCGACCAGCGCGGCACGGCAGTCGACGAGCCGGGTGATCTCGGCGCCGTACGCGGAGGCGCGGCCGGGCACGGACGCGATGTCGGGCTCGTCGTACTGGCCGATGTCGGCGGTGTACGTGCAGGGGACGGCGCCCTTGTCGCGCATCCAGGCGACGGCGACGGAGGTGTCGAGCCCGCCGGAGAAGGCGATGCCGACGCGCTCGCCGGTGGGGAGGGAGGTGAGGACTTTGGACATGGGAAGACTATGCATCACTTCGCATGATCATGCAACATTTGGCGTCGTGAAACACGAAGGGCCGGCCCCGGGGAGGGGCCGGCCCGAAGCGGAACGCGCTCAGGAACGGTGCGTCAACAGGGGCGCCGGAGCGCCGGAGGGTCAGGAACGGCAGGTCGCCCGCATCTGCGCGGCGGCGTGATGGGCCTTCTCCCACCCCTTGGACCAGTCGTCACCACGGTCGAGCAGCTTCACCCCGATCGTGGCGCCCTTCATGGCGAAGGTGCCCGCGTCGACCCACTGGCCGCGGTGCGCGGTCTGGTTGATCGAGAAGCTGCTGTACATGGTCGTACGGTCGTTGGCGTTGACCAGCACGTGGTATTTCGTGGGGTGCCCGCCCACGTACAGGTTGGTGTTGCTGTTCGGGATGAACACGGAGATCTGGCACGTCCGGGCCCGGGTGCCGGGCTTCCACCACCACTTGACGCGGTTCTGCATGTCGGTGGAGGTGTCGCCGGACATCGGTATGGAGGAGTAGCTGCCGTTGCAGCCGTTGCCCGTCCAGCCGCCGGAGGAGCGGGTGTACCAGCCGGCGCTGCCGTCGGTGAAGTAGTGGTCCTGCTGGAAGCCGCCGCCGGAGGGGGTGGGGCAGCCGTGGCCGGTGACCCCGGAGTAGACGACGGTCGACTGCGGGGCAGCCTTCTGCGCGGTGCCGCCCGCCGCGCTGCCCGAGCCGCCGCCGGCGCTGCCCGTGGTGGTCTTCCGGGCCGTGGACTTCTCACCGCCGGTGGACTTCCCGCCCCCGGAGCCGCCGCCCGTGCCACCGGTGTCCCCGCCTGTGCCACCGGTGCCCCCGCCCGTGCTTCCGCCGCCCTCATTGAGCGGCTTCGACCCGCCCGCGCCGTCGGCGGAGGGCCCCGTGCCGCCGCTCCCGCCCTTGCCTGCGGGCGGCTGCTTGCCGGAGCCCGCGCGCGGTGAGGGGGCCGCGGAGGCGAACGCGCCGGGAACGTCGCCGTTTCCGGCGCCGAGCATCGTGCCGGGGGCCTCGCCGCTGCCCGCCGAGCGCTTGCCGTCGTTGCCGCCGCCGGTGTGCACCAGGAACGGAACGGTCACCAGCAGGACACCGGCGATGGCGGCGCCCGCGAGGAGCGCCTTGTTCGGACGCCCCGTCTTCTCGGGGGCGTCGGCCGTGGTGGTGGCGGTCATGGTCGCGGTGGCTTCCGCCTCCGCGTCCGCCCCGGCGGCGGCGGTCGCGGTGGCCGCCTCGCTCTCGCCCTCGCTCTCGCCCTCGCCCTCGGCGGTGGCAGCGGCGCCCGTGGTCCCTGCCTCTGCCTCTGCCTCTGCCTCTGCCTCCGGCTCCTGCTCCGACTCGCTCTTCCGCCCGGATTCCTCCGCTGCCGCTGCCGTGGACGCGGTCTTCTTCTCCTCGCCGGACGCCTTGCCGGATGCCTCGCCGGATGCCCTTCCGGCCGCCTCTTCCGGTGCCGTGGGCGGCTCCGCCGCCGCGGCCGTACCGCTGCCCTTCGCGGAAGCCGCGCGAGCGGTCCTTGCCGGGGTCTCGCCCGCGGCGGCCTCGGCGGTGGCGTGCGCCTCCGGCTCGGAAGCGGCCGCTGTTTCTTCGTTCCTGGACGTGGTCATGGGGTCCTCTGGGTGACGGGACTGGTGGGGAGCTGGTGGGACGGATCGGGGGAGCCACCGGTGGAGCCGGTGGCGGAGGCGGGGACGGAGGCGGGGACGGCGGGCCGGACGGCGTCGAGGATCAGACGCGCGTCGAGCAGGATGCGCGCCGGGCCCGCCGGGTTGACCGAGATGCGGCCCTCGTCCGCGGCGAGGTCGCGCACCAGGTCGGCGACGGCGACCGTGTCGTGCGCCAGGGCACCCTCGAACGGCTGGTGGGGTACGGCGGTGAAGAGCGGCACGGCGGGTGAACCGTCGGCCCCGGCGACCGTCAACGGGCCCCCGCCGGGCGCCCGGAGCACCACCGCCTCCGCACCCGCCAGCGCCTCCAGGGCGTCGTTCAGCGGGCCGTACCCGGTGACGGCCAACTGCACGGCGGCATCGACCGGATCGGTCGGCTCGGGCCAGCCCAGGGCGGACGGGGACGGACGGTAGTCCTCGTTGGGCTGCCACTCGGCGACTTCGCCGTCGAGCCCGGAACGCCACTCCCCGGCCACGGCCCAGGGCGGCGGCGGGGCGGCATCGGTCCAGGCCGGATCGACGACGCCGATCCAGTGGTCCGGCGCCTCCCGCGCGGCCTCGCGGATGTGGTCGGGAACGGGCGGAAGGTCCTGCCCGGCCGGCCCGTCGGTGTGCTGCATCTGGGTGCCTCGGTTCGTGTCCGTCATGACGCCTGGGGAGCCTCGTCTTCGTGCTGGAGGACCGCTGCGTACGACGGGTGCTTGAGCAACTCCGCCACCGCCTCGGGGGACAGGTGGCGGTGATGGGCGAGGACCGTCAGTACCTGCGCGTCGGTCAGCGCCAGCTCGCGCATCGTCAGGCCACCGGGAGCGAGGTCCAGCGCGGCTCTCGCGGAGATGAGCGGATCGTGGAGGTGGCGCAGATTCACCTGCCGCACGACGACGTCCCGTACCGCGTACGTGTCAAGGACCCGGCCGAGAGCATCGGGGGAGGAACCGTCCGAGTCCAGCGCGCCGTTGCCGCCGCCCGTGTGCGGGGGCGGAGGCGGCGGTGGTGCCGGGGGAGTCGACGCGTCCGGGGACGACTGGACGGCCGACAGGACCGGGGACGCCGGGGGCGCCGCCGGAACCGGGGTCGGCGGCGGGGCCGGGGGCAGCGATGAGCCGTCGCTGAGGGGCCCGTAGTCGTGCTCGGTCACCCACCCGTCGGTGGCTTCGTCCTCGGTGTGTGTCCGAGACGGTGTCGATTCCGGGTCCGTTTCTGCGCCCGTGTCCGTGTCCGTGCCTGTTTCTGTGTCTGTCGTCGAGTCGTCGTTCCGCACCGGGGGCTTGCTCTTGTGTATACGTTTCGTCCGTTGTGCCAGTGGCGTTGTGGACGTGTTCGTCTCGTTGTCCCCGTCGTTGCCCGCCTCCGACGCGCTCTCGTCGTCGGTGGTGGTGTCGCGCTCGGATTCCGTCCGGGATTCGGTGTGGGAGTTGGTTTCGGAGGCTGTGGTTGCGGGGGCCGGGGTTGTTTCGTCGTCGGGTGTGTTTTCGTTCCCGGACGGGGTCGGGGAGTTGGTCGTGGAGACGGAGGGCGTCCACGGAGCTGTCGGTTCGGTGTCCGTGTTCGTGTCCGTCGTCGAACCGTCGTACCCCTTGGGCGACTTGCGCTTCCGTATGTACTTCACCCGCTGCGACGGGGGCGTTGTGGACGCGTTCGTGTCGTTGTCCCCGTCGTAGCCCGTCTCGGACGCGCTGTCGCTGTCGGTGGTGGTGTCGTCCTCGGAGTCCGTCTGGGAGTTGGTTTCGGAGGCTGTGGTTGCGGGGGCCGGGGTTGTTTCGTCGTCGGGTGTGTTTTCGTTCCCGGACGGGGTCGGAGAGTTGGTCGTGGAGACGGAGGACGTCCACGGTGGCACCGGTTCGGTGTCCGTGTCTGTCGTCGAGTCGTCATTCTGCTCGGGGGACTTGCGCTTGTGTATTCGCTTCGTCCGCTGTGCCGGTGGCGTTGTGGACGTGCTTGTGTCGCTGTCCCCGTCGTTGCCCGCCTCCGACGCGCTCCCGTCGTTGTCCTGGTCGTCGTCCTCCGCGTCGGCCTCGGTCTCCTGGACGTTCCCGTCGTTCTGCCGGCCGTCGTCCTCCTGCTCCGAGTTCTCCGAGTTTTCCGGGGCCTTGTGGTCCTCCAGATCCTCCAGATCCTCCAGGCCCTCCGAGTCGTCCTCCGACTCCGACTGATGGATCGTCTCGGAGGCTGCGGGTACGGGAGCCAGGGCCGCCTGGTAGTGGCGGTCCTTGAGGTACAGCACGACATGCGCCGGGGGCGTCCCGGTGTTCTCGGGTTCGAAATCCTGGAACGATCCGTCGTCCCGGACGACCGTCACCTTGACACCGAGGGTCCGGGCGGCGAGCGCGGGCAACAGGTCCGCGGCCCCGTGGTTCCAGCCGCGTTCACCGCCCGAGTTCCCGGCGCGTTGCAGCTGTGCCAGCGCGAGCGCCCTGCGCTCCCCGGCCGACAGCCGTGCGTACAGCGGCAGGGTGTGCGCATCGTCCTCGAACTCATGGGCCTCGGGCGATCCTGGGGCGAACGTGGGGCCGCCGTTGGCCAGTTCCTCGGGGTCGAACCGGTCGAGGAGGTCCGGAGTCATGAAGTCCAGCAGGTCGCCCGAGTCGTTCGTCAGGGTGTCCGTCAGCCGGTTGCGCAGGTCGGTGACGTCCGGCGTCGTGTCCGCGGCGCTGCCGGTCGCGCCCGGCAGCGTGGTGTTCGTGTGCCGCATCCCCGCAGCGAGCGCGTGGTAGAACGCGTCGCCGTCCTCGGGCACGTTGTGTAGTGTGTACGTCTCGCCGTCCGGGGAGACGAGCGTGTGCGGCGCGTCGACGGAGGGCGTCGCCGTCGCCGGGTCGGGGGTGAACGCCGTCCCGGTGTACTTGGGGAACGTCGTCGACGGCGTTTCGGGGGCAGTGAAGCTCACCGCGGGAGGCCTGGGGCCACTGCGCGGAGTGCGGTGGTACCACTGGGTGAGCTGGTCCGTCGCCGCCCGTACCCGCCGGAACTCCCGCATCGCGGCGTGGGCGCGCGCGGCCGGCACCGCCATCTGTTCCACCTGCTCGGGAGTGGGGTCGGCGTCCCCGGCCGATTCGGTGACGGCGCGCCTGATCTTCCAGTACGCCTTGTCCGCGTCCACCCACGCTTTGCTCGCCTTCGTCACCGAGGTCCAGGCGGCGGTGACGTCGGACGGGAAGTTCGTGTCGTCGATCAGCCCGAGATCGCGGGCCACGTCCTCCCGTACCCAGGCCAGGACATTGCTCCGGTACTCGACGGTCTGCGACCTGCTGCCCCGGACGAACACGCTGGCGGCCCGGCCGTACGTGACCGTCGCCTCGCCCAGCCAGTCCGTGGGTATCGAGAACAGCAGTGCCCGGCCCGTCTTGGGCTTTATGTTCTGCTGGGTGCCGTCCGCGGAGGCGAGTTTGAGGGTCGTCGACTCACCGGTGTTCCCCCCGCTGCCCGTCGGCCCGGGTGAGACGGTCCCGACCGACGGTACGGACGTCCCGACCGTCGCCCCGAGCGTCGTGCCCTGCGCGCCGGTCTCCGTGACCGACAGGTCCGAACTCACGGTCTGCCGCTCGGGGCTCTCCATCGTGGCGTCCGCCGCCACGCTCAACAGAGTCGCCTCGCTCAGCCGGGGCCGGGAGAACAGCCGGTAACTGCCCTGGGTGTCCAGCGCGATGGTGGCGTCGTGCATGGTGGCCGCGAGGTAGCCGTTGCCCGTCGCGGTGTTGCCGAAGAATGCCGCCGTCTGGGTGCTCGCGAGCCCGTCGGACAGGGCCTGCCCCGAGGCCCGTCCCTGGCGGGCGAGACCGGACTTCCGGGCCTTGCCCGTTGCCGCGGCCAGATTCGTACCGGAGAGTTCGACGGTTCCGCTGCCGGGCTTGGGCAGGTGCGGCAGATCGGTGTTGTGTGCCTTGGCCAGGGCGAGGTGGGCGGCGTCCAACGCCATGTCGGTGTCGGTGATCCGACGTGGCATGAAGCCGTTGGCCGGCATGGTGAACGCCTGCGTCTGCCCCTCTCGTCGCCATCGTTCGATGGCCTCGTTCGTGAGCTGTCCGGGCCTTCGGACCGTGACCCCGGGCGGCTGGTTCCCCTCCGTCACCGGGTTGCCGCCGGTGTTCTCCGCGGCGTTCGGCACGGCCAGGCTGAGCGGCAGCTGCTCCCGCAGGGTGCCGACCGTGAAGTCCTGCGAAGGCACTTCCGTCCCGTCGGCGTTCACCAGCACCATGCGGATCCGGTACGTGGTGAGGAAGTCGGCGAACGGCTCGTTGGGGTAGAACGTGTAGTTCTTCATACGGCTCGCCGAAGTGGCGGCTGTCTTCTGCTGGGTGACGGCGAGCGATTCGGAGAGGCTCGGGCCGGCGGTGGGGGCGACCGTGTTGTGGGTCCGCACCGCTTCGGTGACCGAGAGCCCGGTCGTGGTCGTGACCGCTTTGGCTCTGTTCACCTCGACGGTCTCGGTCATGCCCAGGGTCTCCTGGAACGTGACACTGTGATCGATCCCGTCGAACGTCGTATCCCCCGGGATGAGTTCGATGCGCACCGTCGCACGCTGCGAGCCGATGGACACCTCGCCGAGCTTGGTCCAGGCGGTGCGGGTCACCGCGGTGACCCCGCCCTTGGCGGCGGCCATCTGCTGTCGGAGGGCGAGCAGCGCACGGGGCGTCATCATGTCCAGGATGTGGTCCCGGCCGGCGTCGTCCACTCCCCGCGATCTGAGGAGTTCGGCGAAGTGCCGCGCGGCCGCGGAGGAGTCCAGGGAGTTGACCGGGAACGAACCGAACGGAGTGTCCTTCAACCAGGGCGAGGGGGACCAGGCGTCCTCGCTGTAGGTGGGCGCGGCGGGCAGTGTGCTGCCGACCAGGCCGAGGCGGTGTGCGACCTTCTCCGGCACATGGCCGAGCCAGCCGCCGGGCATGGTGAGCGTGAACCCCGCGAAGTGGGTGCGCAGCGTCGGCAGCAGGGCGCGCAGCGGACCGGCCAGCCCGTTGGCGCGTGTCGTGAACCCGACCTCGTGATCGACATCTGCGGTGACCAGGTACTTCAGGTTCTCGTCGTCCCGGTCGTTCTCCACCGACACCGTGTTCGTCGCGGTCGCGGTGCTTCCCTTGGTCCAGGTCCCGTTCAGGGCCAGTCCGTACGTACCGACCAGCGAGGGCCCCTGGTCGTGGCTGCGCGCGTAGGCGACCCCGAGGTTGAGCTTGGCCACCGTTACGGAGGTCCGCGCATGGGTGACCTGGGTCTCGGCGCCGAGTGTCACCTCGGTCTCCACCGCGACGGGCTTCGATTGCACGACCGGATTCCGCAGGGTGACACGGTGGACGAGCCGGCCGATCCGGTTGACGTACGGTCCGGCGCCGAACAGCTCGACCATGCGCATGCCCGCACGGCTGATCGACTGGTCCAGGAACGAGGCCAGGACCTGCGGCTGGAACTGGCGCATCACCGCGTCGTGCGGAGCGGCTCCGTACAGGCTGAACTGCCAGGCGTCGCCGGAACCCTCCTTGAGCGCGGTCTCCACGCCCTGGCTCAGCTCGGAGCCGCCGGCGACGGCGATGACCTGGTGGGGCAGATCGCCGAACGGAGTCGGTGCGGGCTCCCGTTCCAGGAGCTCGATCTCCTCAACGTTCTCCTCGGCGTTCTCCCCGGTGTTCTCCTGCGCGTTCGCCTCCGGGCCGGTGCCCCGGCCCGTGTCGGTCGCGACGAGTGGCTTCTTCGGCTCGCCCAGCAACTTCTGGACGTCCTCGGTGTTCAGCGTGACGGCGACGGGGGCGGCAGCGGGGGGCGTCGAAACCTGCTCCTGACGCGGGCGTCGGGCGGTCGGCGGGATGTGCTCGTCGGGCACGTCGAGCAGGATCCGTCCGGTCACCGCCGGACGGCGTGCCGTGCCACCGATGAGGTCGACCTCTGCGTTGCGTCCCACGGAGAGCCCCGTGCCGAGCACCCCGAGCACCCGCAGCGGCTCCCGGAAACGCCAGTACCCGCCGCTGGTGACGGTCACCGACAGCTGGTAGCTGAACACATGGGACGGGCCCGACGTGGCGTGCAGGGGCTCGTACGAGACGGTGGCGCCGGAGCCGGTCTTCCGGGCCTTCTGCCAGCCGAACCGGCCGGCCGGGGTGATCACTCCGCTGTTGATCGGCTGCTTGAACGCGTCGGCGTTGTTCTCACGCGCCGATACGCCGACGTCGACCCCGAACTCCCTGGTGTGGGACACCGTGGCCGAGCTGTCCAGCCGCTGGGTTCCGGGAGTGCTGCTCCGCAGGATCAGCTCGTTGCGCGTGCCCTCGTAGCGGCGGCCGGTCAGTTCGCCCTTGGCCCGGATCCAGCGGTACTTCCGCTTGGTGCCCGTGGTGTCGACGAGCCGGATCGGAATTCCGTCGGTGGTGAACGACTCCAGCTGCCCCGCCACACTGTGATGGCTCAGGGCGTCCATCACACTCAGTGTGTTCTGCAGGGCGGCGCTGAAGTGGTTCTTGCCCCGCCAGCCCTTCGCCTTGTCGTCGGGGGTCGTGAAGTCCGCCAGCGGGGCGACGAGGCCGGGGTGCTGCTGGGCGATGGCGGCGATCACACTGTCCGTCAGCCCGTTGAGGAACGCCGCGGGGGGCGGTGTCGCGGGCTGGGCCGCGGGGGGTGTCGCGGGCGGTGTCGTGGGCGGTCCGGTGGTGTCCGTGGCAGCGCCCTCGACGGAGTCGGTGTCGGGGAGGAACGCCTCCACCCGCGCCATGCCGAGCAGCGTCGGATGATCCTGGGGCAGATAGACCGGGGCCGGGGGCTCACCGGTGTTCGGCGGTACGGGGGTGACAGGGGTGACGGAACTGCTGCTGCCGCCGTTGTCGCCCTCGGCCTGGGCGGAGTTGAGGGCCGCGTGTTCTGCGGAGCGGGTACGGAGTTGCGTACCGTCGTCCCAGCCGGCCAGGCGGCGTGCCTCCGCACGGGTCATCCGGTCGAGGGTCCAGACGCCGAACGTCTCGGCACTCTCCTGTCCGGATTTGCGGACGTGGACGGTCTTCTTCACCAGGTACAGCTCGGTACGCACCTTCTTGGCACGTCCGACGATCTTGCGGCTGCCCGAGCCGCCGAAGCCGGTGGTGCGGGTCGACCGGTTGCCGAACTGGGCGAAGCCGCCCACCTGTAGGCGCGGTTGGGCCGAGCTCGTCGCGTACTCGTCGAAGGAGATGCTCGGACCCACGGTGAACTGGAGGTCCTGACTGTACGCCGTCGACGTACTCCGGTCGTTCTTGATGACCCGCTGAATGGCGTTGCGAAGCTCTGCCGCGTCGGTCTCCGAGATCTGGGTGGCCTCGACCGGCACGATCTTGTCCACGGCGAACACACCGCCGGGCTGCCCGGATTCCGTGAACATCGGCTGACTGGTGACCGTTCCGTGCGCCATCCGGTCCGCGGTCCGGATGAAGTTCTCCGAGCTGAAGAACCGGGTGATCTCCGCGTGCATCGACGAGCCCACGACCGCCCCGGCCTGGTCCACCGCCCACTGCTGGATCTCCGCCACCGATCCGTACCCCTCGGTTTGCACCATGCGGTAGTCGCTGTGCTCGCCGAGCCGCATCCTCTGCGGTGCGTGCTCGTGGGTGCGGTTGGCGGTCAGATTGTCCGGGAGACGCAGCAGCAGCCCGTCCTTCACACCGAACGTGACCGGATTCTGCGGCCCGGTGTCCTCGACCGGTGCCGTGGACCGGGTGAGCGGCCTGCTGATCCGTTCGGTGATCCGCTTCAGCTTTCCGTACTTCTCGGGTGCCGGGTCCGTCAGCTCGACCGTGTACATCACATCGCCCAGATACAGATGCGATTCGTCGGAGTGACGGCTCTCGGCCTGGCTCAGGGTCTGGTCCTGGAGGTTGAAGTCGACCGATTTCGTGAAGCCCAGAGTGAGGCCCACCCGCCCGAACATGTTCGCGGGGCCGATCGGTGGCCCCAGCGGCACCGCCACGCCCAACTGCCTCGAAGAGCTTGCCGTTTCGGACTTCCCGGAGGTGATCTGGCTGCGATGGATCTGGTCCACCTTCACCGGGTCGAGCGAGATCGCCCCGCCCTTCTCGTTGGTGATCATGGACCAGGGGCCCTGCGGCCGTTGGGAGACCCGCAGTTGGCGGATGCGTCCCGAGGTGTCCTTGAAGGGGGCGGAGACCCAGCCGTCCCCGTGGAACAGATGGGGCGTCTGCTTGAGCGCCCGCTCCAGCTCGGCGAGCGGGTTGTTGGCGGCGCCGGAGCCCCGGGCGGGGACCGGCAGGGCCGAACCGGCTATCCGCCTCAGTACGTCGCCGATGCCCCGCTGGATCACCTGGCTCTGACCGTAGGTGAAGGCCGAATCGTCATCCACGCCGTCCCCGGTGATGTACGTGGGCAGCGTCAGATCGCCCGGGAACCGCTGGACCGCGCCCCGGGCCGGGGCCGGTCGCATGTTGTCGTCGACCCGGGCGGGGCGATCGGTGTCGAGCTGGGCCGCCACCAGCCGGACCACATCGGTGGAGACATCGGTGGAGACATCGGTGTCCGTGGACGTGGACGCCTGCTGTACCTGCTGCGTCTCCTGCGTCTGCTGGGTCTGTTGCGTCTGCTGTGCCGGCGCGGGTTCGATGACGTCCCGTGTGACGTCGCGGGACGGGGAATGGAGGTCGTCCTGCGACGATCCGGCCGCCGGTCCGTTCCCGCCGGGCGTCTGGTTGACCCGGTCGAAGAGGGCGGCGTACCGGTCCAGGCCGGGTGTGCCCCTCCCCGCCAGCTCCTCGGTGATGCGGCGCAGCAGATCGGGCGTCATCCGCCCGTCACGGAAGGGCGCCCAGACGGTGTCGTCGCCCCCGAAACGCTCGCTGTCCAGTGCGCCGAGCGCCGCCAGCAGCGCATCGTGGTCGGGGGACTGCCCGATCTGCGTACCGAAGGTGCCGCGCAGCGTACGTACGAGCTGGAGCGTCCGCGTCGTGACCCAGGGGCCGGGGGCGTCCTCCGATGCCGTCGCGGAACCGGTGGAGCCGGTCCCGGCAGCGGTGTCCATGGCCTCCGTGGTCCCTGCCGGGGGGTGCAGGCCCGCCGTACGGGCGAGCGCGAGGAGTTCGGCGCCGGCCGGCTCGGGGGTGTACGTGATCCACTGGCCGGAATTCTCCGCGTCGTCGCGGAAGAGGACCGGGCGCGGCCGCTGTTCGGAGTCGAGCGCCGTACCTGTGGACGTGGTGGGTGCGTACACCGGCCGGCCCGTCACATTGGCGACGTGCTGGGCGACGGACAGCCCGCCGTGAGTGGGCGAGGCGCCGGTGGAGCAGGCGTACAGCACGATGGGGCGGTCCTTCGGACCGAGGGCGGCGGAGTGCTCCAGGTAGCGGCCGAGCTCCCTGCCGCTGACCACGATGGTCGTCCCGTCCTGCCGCGTCAGCTTCACCCGGGTGGGAGTGCCGTGTGCCGCGAAGAAGGACACCTTCTGGCCACTCCAGGGCGTCCGGCGCTGCTTGCGGTACATGGACGATTCGCTGTGGTGGTGGTCCTGGAAGGTGTCGGAGGCGATGACGGTGTTGTAGCGCTCGTTTCGGTCGGCCCAGTCGGAGGGGGTGTACGAGGCGAGGAGCGACGAGTCGGACGAGCCGGTCGCGACCGTCTGCTTGACGATGTCGTCCGAGTCGGTCGTGGCGTCGTCCGCCGAGCGGGCGGACCTGAGCACGAGCCGGGGAGGTGTTTCGGAGGAATCGGTGTTGTCGGACGGCTTCACGGCCTGGCCGGAGGCGTTGTCCGGTGTTGTTTCGGGTCCGGTGTCGCCGAAGAACCCGAAGCTGAAGTCGATGTCTCCACCGAAGTCGCTGCTGTTTTCGCTGTTGTTGTCGCCGCCGGTGTCGGCAATGGCGGCCTCGCCCTCTCCCTCGCTCTCGTCTTCGCTCTCGCTCTCGGCCTGGGTTGTGTTCTGCTGCCGGCTCTCAGTGATCGGCCGATTGGCGACGGGGCTCTGCGAACGGCTGGACGTCGGTGTGGACCTGCTTGACGTCGCGACGGAGTGGGGCCCCGAGCTCTCGGAGTGCTCGCTCTCGTCGTCGGAGTCGTCGACCCGTTCCCAGTCGGTCTGCCAGCGAGGTGTCTCCTGCTGGTTGTACCCTTCCTGGCCCTGGGCGAGGGACTCGGTCCGGGGCAGGGCCGGACGATCGGTGAGTACCAGGCGAAGGGCCTGCAGGGTCTGGTCGTTGTCCGGGTCGTGCGCCTTGGCCCGGAGGCCGGCGAAGTAGTTGTGGAGTCGGGAGTCGGTCTGTGTCAGCTCGGCGATGGCCTCCGCGACGACCTCGGTCGCTCCCGCTTCCGGTACGACCGACAGATGGTCCATCGCGCTGCGAACCTTGACCAGATGCCCGGCCCGGAGCTCACCCAGCCGGGTCTGAAGCGTGGCCAGCTGCTCGTTGCTGATGGTCGCTGTGCGGCCGGTGTACCCGACGTCCGCGATCATGGCGACGACGTCCGCGCCGTCCCCGAGCACCGACTTGAGTTCGGCGACGCTCAGCACTCCGTCCGCCTTGAGGCGCACCCACTCGTCCTGCGTCAGGACGTGTCCTTCCCCGTCCCTGGGCAGGGCCGACGCCACGGACTGGGCCGTGTGAACGTTCTGGAGCGCCTTCCACGCGGGCGTCGGCTGTTCGCTCGTCAGCTTTGCGGCCCTGCGCCCCCACTGGCTGGGATGGGTGATGGCCTTGGTCACCTGTTCGAGGTGGCTCGCAGCGACCCCGTCGAGCTGGTCGTACGGGGTGTGGTTCGTCAGCGCGGAGAAGTACGGGCGGCCCAGCAACTGCATCAGGTTGGTGGTGTTGGCGCCTTCCAGTACCGCCGGCAGTGTGCCGAGCTGGAAGACCTGCCGGAACACGTCCTGCGGGAGGCCCGCGCTCTGCACGACGAGGACGTCGTCGGGCCCCAGTCGTTCGAGCTGTTCGCGGAGATCAGGGGCGGTGATATCGGTCCGGCTCAGCTGCGCATTCGTGTACACGGGCGAGAAGTCGACCGTGGTGCGGCCGAACGAGAGGATCACGGACGGCTTGCCGATCCCGGAGCTGCTGATTCCGGCGGCCAGGGTGCTGAGCGCCGACACCCGGCCCGACTCGGTGACGTTGTGGAGGCCGTAGACCGGCATGACCTCGGTGCCGTTCTCGTGCACGGCCCGGACGATCTCCTTGAGCCCGTCGGCGACATCGGTGGCGGTGACCCGCCGGTCGATCAGGTCATTGAGTTCGTCATGGGTGAGGAGCGGGGTGTGGAAGTTGAACAGGGCGTCGGGCGCGATGGTGTTGCCGGGCGACTCGGTGCCCTCCAGATCGGTGACCACGACACCGGAGTCCGGGGACGGCCTGCTGTACAGATAGCGGTGCGAGGTTCCCCAGGCGTAGGGCTTGAGCACGATGGCCCGGTCGGCCCCCAGAAAGTTCAGGAACCGCTCCGCCACCTCTTCGTCGCCGTCGAGCCGGTCGCTCGCCGCGACCATGACCAGCCCTTGAGTCCCCGGCTGTCCAGCGGCCCGGGGATCGGACGCCGGCCGGTCCGGGTCGAAGGTCTGCGTCTGCCAGGTGACACGGGAGTTGAGCTCGTCGCTCAGCAGCAGCTGGAGCTTCTGCTGCACGTTGGCGGGAGCGATGGCGGTGATCGGCCCCTGGTGTCCCAGCTCGTTCAGGGAGTCCATCAGCATCGTGGCGGCGGCCTGATGGCCGAAGTTGGCCGCGTCGTCGATGAAGATCGTGACACCGCCCGAGGTGTCGTTCAGCTTCTGGCGCAGCTCCCTACGGAGGTCGATCTCCTCCGGTGACGGCACGGCCCCCCGACGGTGGGCGGCGATGTCGTCGAGCAACTGCTGGGACGGGGGACCGGGGGTGCCGAGGAGCTCCGACCACAGCTGATGCTCCGGCCGCGTGACGGTGTGGGGGGCGGCCTGCGAGGTGGACGGGGACCCGGCGTCGGACGGCGACTGCTCGTTGTCGGAGGAGCCGTCCTCGGTGAGCAGCCCGGTGCTGGGCTCGGTCTCGCTCTCGTTCTCCGGGGCGTCGGTGCGCGAATCGGTCTGCGAATCGGTCTGCGAATCGGGCTGTGTGTTGGGCTGCGTGGGTGGTGTGCCGGTCTCCTGCTCCGACTCGGGCCCGGACTTCTGCTGCTTGTCCTGCTGCTCGTCCTGCTGTGCGTCGGGCGTCCGGTGGCCTTGGGTGGGAGCCGGGTTGTGGTTCGGCGTCGGGCCGCCGCGCGAATCGGTGTGCGTCGGGGGGACCGTGCGCTCGTCGGGAGTCTGCTGGGACTCCTCCTCGGCCGCGTTCGTGTCGTCGGTGGGAGCGGTGTAGTCGTGATCGCCGTTGCTGGAGGTGTTGACGGACCCCTTGGTGGCCGGTCCGTTCGAGCCGGACGGTCCCGACGAGCCCGACGACGGCGACTTCGATGCCGGCCCCGTGTGCTCGTTGTTCCCCGTCTGCCCGGACTCGTCCGTCGTCTCGGTCTCCTGCGTCCCCTCGGTCTCCTGAGTCGAATCCGTCTGGTTCTGGGAACCGGCGCCGTTCGTGCTGCCGCCGTTCTTGCCGCTCCCTGAGCCCCCGCCGGTCCCGGTCCCGGCCCCGGTCCCGGCCCCCGTCCCCGTCCCGGTGCCCGTCGTGGCCGTGTTCCCGGTGTTCGTTCCGTTCCCGGCGCCGGAGTCCGTTCCGCTCCCGGACTTCGACCCCGTGCCGTCACCGTCGGCCTGGCTCGACGTCGGCACGTTCTTCCCGGTGAAGTTGTTCTTCACCCAGGTACCGGGCTTGGACGCACCGTTCCCGAGCAGGTGCTCGGCCTTGCTGCTGATCCCGGAGCCCAGGAACGTGTCCCAGCTCGTCGTCCAGTTCCCCGTCATGAGGCCGCCGGCCACGATCTCCGCGACGGCCTCCGAGCCACCGGAGGTCAGGAAGTCCTTCGTGTCGTTCAGCGCGGTGTTGGCCAGGTTCTTGGGCGAGAACTTGCTCGGCCGGGGCGCCTTGTCGGTCACGTCCTTGGTGAGGTTCTTCACCGGGCCCTTGCCCGTGAAGTTCTTCAGCAGTTTGCCGAGCCCGGACGAGAACGCGCCGTGGAAGAGACCCGCGAACGCGCCGAAGACACCGTCCTGCGCGATGGCCTTCCAGTCGAACCCCTTCGGCCGCCGCCCGTCGGGCCCCGCCATCATCAGGGCGAGACGGACCGCGAAGGTCTGGAACGCCTCCTGGAACGCCTCGCTCAGGCTCGGCATCAGATGCGTACGCTTCAACAGCGTGTCCAGCACCGTCAGCAGCACCACCCGGCTGCGGGCCTTCGCCACCGCCGCGTCGCTCGCCGAGGCCCCGCCCGAGAAGAACGACATCACGAAGATGACCAGCAGCTCGATCATCAGCCGGATCAGCTCGGCGATGATCTGCCACTTCGACTCGATGATGTTCATCGACGTGTCGGTGCGACCGTCGCCGATGGTCTTCAACTGGTCGGAGAAGTCCCGGAGATGGTTGGTGCCCCCGTTGTCGATGAACAGCTTCATCGACTGCAGATAGCTCGCGCCCACCTTGGGCGGGAGCGACCTGCTGATCCCGACGACCGACTGCTCGATCTCGCCGGACAGGTCGGTGAGACGGTCGGCGAGCCGGTGGTACGGCCGCCGGCTGGCGTACGCCAGATCCTCGTCCGCCTGCAACAACCGTTCGCCGATGAGGACGAACAACAGGTTGTTCAGCTCGGGCGTCGCCTTGATCGACATGGGGCCGTGCTCTCTGCCGTCAGCGCTTTCCGCTGTTGTTGGGCTTGATCCGGTGGTCCCGGATCGCGTCCAGGATGTTGTTCTGGTTGGACTTGATCGACTTCAGGTTGACCGAGGTCCCGTGCGCCACACCGTTGACCGCTTCGGACAGGGCGATCGCCGTCTCGCTGCTGCTCTCCCGCTCCTTCTGCTCCTGCGGGATGACCTCCTTGGCGAAGCTGTCGTCCTGACCCGGCCAGTCGCTCGTGGCACGTACGTCGACGACGAAGTCGTCCACCATCGCGCCGATCGAGGTGCTGATCGAGAACATCTGCCGCAACCCGGCCTGGATCCGGGCGGGTTCGGCGAAGTAGCCGTCGCTCATGGTGTGTTCAGGCGCTCCTCGTCCTCGTCGATCTCGTCCCGCAGCCGGCGCCCCGACTCCTGCCGGGCCTGCTCCTCCGGGTCCTGGAGCACCTCGGGCCCGAAGATCCGCGCCCAGTCGATGTCCACGCCGGTGAGCTCGGGCACCTCGGTGCTCGGCCGGGTGAACGGCTCGAAGGTCTCCATCACCTGCCGGGCCATCTCCGTACGCGCCCGGCCGAACGCGTCCAGCACGGCACCCGACAGCTCGCCGGGCGACATCGTCCGGTACTTCCCCTCCAGGAACCGCAGCGCGGTCAGCTCGCCCTGCGGCCCGACCGTGACCTCCACCGACCGGTCCGCCGACCGCACGGTGCGGGTCGCCTGCCGCAGTTCGGCCTCGGCCTTCGCCACACCCTTCTCGGTGGCCTCCAGTTCGGCCATCGCCGTGGCGAGCCGGGCCTCCACGGACCTGGCGTACGGCGACACCTCTCCGCGTCCCGCGCTGTCCGGCGCCTCGTCCGCCGCTCCGCCCATCCGCCCGTTCACCGCCCGATCACCGTGGGCGTGCCGCCCTCTTCCGCGCCCCACACGTCCTCGTCCTCGGCCACCCAGTGCACCCGGTCGCGTTCACCGCTGCCGGTCGCCTGCCCGCCCTGGGTGCCGCCGGCCGCACCGCCCGCGACGGCCGTGGAGCTGGTGGCCGTACGGGCCCTGCGGGCGCTGCGCTCCTCGTCCGCGCCACGCCGCCCGCCGGAGCGGGACGATCCGCCGCGTGTGGCGGGGCCGCTCTCGGTCAGGACGTTGCGGACGCGTTCGCCCGACGAGCCGCCTGCCTGCCCACCGGCACCCATGCCACCCATCCCGCCCATCCCGCCCATGCCACCCATCGGCATCATCGGGTTGAGAGGTGTGGAGCCGTCCGACGACGCGCCCGAACCCGAGCCCGTACCGATGCCCGTGTCCGGCAGGGAGGCCGGGGGCTGGTTGCCGGTGGCGCCGGGCGGCGCTCCGAGCGTCCCGCCGGGATGGAAGGTGCTGTCGTACTCCTCGTAGTCGCCGTTGCCGGAACGGTTCTGACCGCCGCCGGACGAGGAGTTGTTCAACGAGGTGTGGGAGTTCCCGCCGAGGGAGTTGAGATCCCGGTGGAGATCCCGGTCCAGGTCGTGGTTCAGATCGCGGTTCAGGTCACGGTTCAGGTTGTGATTGAGATCCTGGTGGGTCGGCGGGGGAGTGAGGTGGTTGTTGGTGTTCGGCGGCCACTGGAACTCGTTCTTCGGGTTGAGGTCGGTGACCGTCTCCTTGCCGTTCTTGTCGATGGTCGTGACCTTGCCGGTCTCCGGATCGACGATCTGCCGGCTGCCGTCCTTGAACGTGGTGGTGAGCGTGCCGTCCTTGTTCAGCTTGGTGACACTGCCGTCCGGGTTGGTCACGCTCTGGCCCGGGTTGAGGTCCTGCACCGTGGTCTTGCCCTGGTGCGGTGTGACCGTGTACTTCCCGGTCTTCGGGTCGTACGTCACCCGGTCGCCGTTCGGGTACGTCGTGACCAGGTTGTGGTTCTTGTCGAGCGAGGTGGTACCGCCACCGGGGTTCAGGACCGAAGTGTTCGGGAGGTTGGGCGGCGGAACCGTCGGGTTCAGCGGGCCGGTGTGCGTCGTGTCCCCGTTGCCCTGGGTCGAGTCGCCGTTGGGGTTGAGGATGTCGTCGATGTTCTTGTTGAGGTCGCTCGTCAGATCCTTCCCGGTGCCACCGCCGGGACCGTTGCCCGAGTCACCGTTGAGATCCTTCGTCCCGTTGTTGCCGAGCAGGTCCTTCAGACCCCCCGGCCCGCCCCCGAAGTCGTTGAGGGACTTGGTGACGTTGTTTCCCATGTCACCGATGCCCTTGTTGAGGTTCTCCAGGGTCGTGTTGAGGTCCTTGTTGTTCTTGTCCGCCTCCTCCTTCGCCTTCTCGGTCTTCTCCTTGGTGTAGAACTCCGTCAGCGACCCGGTGTTCTTGGTGGTGAGCGGCGACTCGAACGGCTTGGTGGCGTCGATCCAGCTGTTGTTGAGATCGGACAGCACCGTCATCGCCGTGCCGTTCAGACCGGCCTGGAGGCCCTCGACGTCGGGGTGCGGCTGCTCGATGTACTCGTTCCACAACCTGACGGCCTCATTGCCCACCGCGGCCCAGTTCTGGATGTCGGTCAGATCGCCGTAGGTGGGATGCGGTTCCTGGAAACCGTCCTTGGTGGAGTACGTCGTCGTGGTGGTGGGGGTGATGACGTTCCCGGTGGAGGTCGTCGACGTGATGTACGGAATGTTGTGCTGGGTCAGCCAGTCCAGGATGCCGTTCAGGACCTTGATCAGGTGGAAGTGCGGGTCGTGCTCGTTACGCCCCATCCACGCGTTCCAGGCCGTTCGCAGCGACTTCGCCTGGGTCAGCAGCGTCTGCTGCGCCGCCATCAGCTGCTTGGAATGGTTGGACTTCGGCGTGAAGGCGGGATCCCCGACGGCGTCGAACTTGTCGCCCGCGCCCAGCTGTTCCTTGTAGTTGTCGTAGTTCCCGTGCAGCTGATGCACCAACTGCCAGAAGATTCCCGCCGCCTGTCCCTTCCAGGCCGACTGCTCGCTCCCCAGCGACTTCTCCCACCCCGCGAGGATCGCCGTCTGGTCCACGAAGAACTGGGCCGCCCGGTCGAAGGCCTGGGCGGTGCTCCGGAAGGAGTTGAGGTCCACCACATTGGCGTCCGGCACCGAGGCGCCGTTGAAGGACGCACCCTGTGTGGTCTTCGAATCGATGAGGGCGCCCAGGGCCGCCCCCGGGCCTCCCATGTACTGGCCGAGCGGGCCGATGTCGAAGTCGTCGCCGTACTTGCCCTTGTACTTCCCGCCGCTCAGGGACTCATTGGCCTCCAGTCCCCGGCTGCGCCCCTTCTCCGACATGAAGGAGCCGATGAAGACCAGCCGGGCGTGGTACATCTCCACGTGGCCGTTCTTGTTGGAGTAGAAGTACAGGTCGTAGTCCTGGCCGTCGCTCTTCAGCGAACCCTGCGTGGCCGCGTTGACCACCGACTGGACACCGATCTTGTCCAGGCTCATCCGGAAGAGCGGGCTCTTCTCCTTGCTGCTCAGGCCGGTGAACAGGCCCTTGCGGCTGGGCATCGGATAGCCGGTCAGCTTGGTGACGGCCTGCCCCCAGTAGTCGTCGGCGTCGTAGTTCTGTGAAGTGGGGGTCGACATGCGGAACGCTCCGGGGACGAAGAAGGAGGGTCGGGGCGGGCGGAGAAGAGGTGGTGCGCAGACGGGCCGGCCCGGACCGCCGGAGCGGCCCGGGCGGATCGCCGGAGCGGACTGCCCCCGGCAGGGGGCGGCGGGTCAGGTGCCGGTCTTCGTGGTCGGGCTCAGTTCCTTGTCCACGTCCGAGAAGATGTCGAGCAGCGCGGCGCCGTCGATCGATTCGAGACTCTTGCCCTGAGTGCTGAGCAGCTTCTCGATGGTCGTCAGCAGATCGCTCTTGATGTGCTTGAACAGTGTTTCCTGGCTCTCGAAGATGTCGTCGACGGAGCCGGCCGCCTTCTTGACCGCCGCCACCAGGGACTGGCCGTGCACACTGTCGTCCGTCCCCATCAGGCCGATGGCCAGCGCCGGGTCCTGCTGGAGCGTCGTCGGGGAGGTACGCCCGTCGAGGATGCTCTTCAGAGCCTTGAGGCCGTTGGGGTCGTCCTTGCGGATCTTGTCCAGCGCCGTCTGGAAATCCGTGATGTCGTTCTCGGCGAACGACTTGAGACTCTTGCCGTCGAGGTGGGTCAGATCGGCCATCGGGGGCTCCCGCTCAGCGGCCGATGGCGATCTCGGACCACATCTGCGACAGCGAGTTCTCGCTGTACTTGTAGTTGCCCGAGATGTCGGTCAGCAGGGCCGCGTGCGAGTTCAGCAGCGTTTCCATGTTCCGCACCGCCTGGTCCCAGGCGGCCTGCTTCTGCCGGTAGGTGTCGGCGTCGGAGCCGTACCACGTCTTGCGCAGCTCGCCGAGCTCCGCCTCCAGGGACGCGAGGGTCCGGGCGATCGCCTGGGTCTGGCGGACCATGTCGTCGCCGGCGTTGTTCATGTGGCCGTAGTCGACCAGGATGTAACCGTCGGTCAGGTTGTCGGGCATCGGGGAGACCTCGCTTCACTGCCTGGGAGGGCCCCGCCGCGGTGGCGGCGAGGGGTGCCGGTCGTCCGGCGGACGGAACGACGGGATCCGTCGTCCGGGGCGGGTCCTACGCCATCAGGTCGTCGAACGCCTTCTGCGAGGCGCTGTACGCCTGGTTGATCGCGTCGTTGGACGAGCCCTGCGTCTTGCCGTGCTCCACCAGGCTGGTGTTGAGCTTGTCGACCATGTCCTCCAGGTTGCGGAGGATGATGTTGACCTGGTCGTCCCACTGCTTCAGCAGGGCCCCGTACTGGCCGCCGTCGCTGCCCTGGTACCCCTTGCTCAGGTTGTTGCGGGTGTCGTCGACGTCCTGGCGGGACTTGAGGATTCCGCTGTAGGCGGCCTCAAGCGCCTGAATGCCGTTCCTGGTCGAGCTCTCGCTCGACTGCTGGAGGTTGCCGCCCGGTGCCGCCTGAGCGCCTGCGTCTGCCACGGTGTCTCCCATGCCTCAACTGCTGGATGGCCGTGATCCTATGATCAGATCCGTGGTGTGCTCAATGATCCTCGTCCGCATCTGAGCTTTTCCTGAGGATCCATCAACTTCTTTCACCCGTCGGCAATGTTCCGTTGCCCTTGTCGCCGCTCCCGTCACCCTCCGCCTGCGGGCAGGACGGCGCAGTGGTGCCCGCCGTGCGCCCCGCCGCGGCCGCCTCCGTGCTCAGGTCGGGGCCGGACGGCAGCATCGCCAGGAGCGGTGACGGGAGCGCCTGGGCGGCGGCCCCGTCGTACCCCAGTGCCTTCTGCGCCGCCTGGGAGAGCAGCCGGTACTTCACCCCGTTGTCGGCGACGAAGTACGTGGTGGAGCCGACATCGGTGCCACCGGCGCCGAGCGCCTTGACCAGCGCCCCGTGCCCCGGTCGCATCGCCGTCGCGTCCACCGGCAGACAGGCCGGGGCGATGTGCTCCGGCGACGCCTCGGAGGCCGGCGGCAGTGAGCCGAGCGGGACCAGCGCGCCGGTCACCCGGGTGCCGTCCCCCTGGTCGGGCCGCACCCGGGCACAGGCCGCCCAGCCGGCCGGCACGGCCTCGGCGCGCGGCGGCGTGGCCGGCAGACCGGCCGGCACGGGCTCGCTGCCCTCCGCACCGGGCGCCAGCCCGGCCTTCACCTCGGCCGCGCCGATCACCACCGCGGCCGGAGCCGCGCCGCCGTACGCCCGGTCCTTGGTCTCGGCGGACCCCAGCGCCAGCGCCGCCCCGGTCTCCGTCAGCGGAACCAGCCCCTCCTTGCGCAGCAGGTAGTACTGGCGCGCCGCCCCCGGAGTCCGCGACTGGAACACCTGCCCCAGCTTCGACGGCCGCCCGCCCAACGACGGCCCCGCCCCACCGCGCCCGGGCACCGCCGGCGGCACCAGGTCCGGCCCCTGCACCAGCGCGTCCAGGAACGCCGCCGACACCGGCCGGGGCGTCACCGACCCGTACCCCAGCGACACCGCGGCGTTCCCGCTCCGGTCCAGCCGCAGCCGGCTGCCCTGCCAGACCAGATACCGGGCCCGGTCCGGCCCCGACACCACCAGGCCCTGCCCGGCACTCATCCCGCGCCCCTCGACCGGCGCACCGGCCACCAACGCGGTGAACGCACCGCCCTTGCCGGTGGCACCGCCGGAACCCCCGGCGCCCGCACCGGCCTCCGAGGCGAGCACCGAGCACACCTGCCACGGGTCCTTCTCCAGGTCCTGCGCACCCGGTACGGAGTCCGGCGCACCCGGTATCCCGACCGGGGCGCCCACCGCGGTGCCCTTCAGTGACGAGGTGCTCACGTCCTCGGACTTCAGCTTCCCGTCGCCGACCAGCAGCGCGGAGGCGTAGTTGCGCACCGGCCGCAGCCGGCCGCCCACGTACACGTAACGCGCGCCGGTCTCCCGGTTCACCACCAGCGTCCCCGACGCCCGCCACGCGTCGTTGCCGCCCGGGGACATGAGGCCGTACACCAGCGAACCGGCGGCCACCAGCGCGGTGATCACCACACCGACCAGCACCCCGCGGGTGGTCCGCCCGAGCGGGCTCTCCGGGGCGTCCGGGTCGGCGAGCAGCATCCCCGAGGTCAGCCGGCCCATCACGAAGGTGTGGGCCTGGACCTGGTCACGCTTGGACTGCATGTCGCATACCTTCCGGGTCAGCCGTTGATCGCCCGGAGCGCGGCGAAGACGCCGAGCACCCAGAGCGCGAGCGGCAGCAGGCTGATCGCCAGTGCCGAGTGCAGCAGTTCGGCCGCGCGGCCCCAGTACGGCACCAGCCGGCGCCCGGGCACCGTCCACGACACGATCGCCAGCAGCGCGGTGAACGCCACGAGCCCCGCCACCAGCAGCGGCCGCTCGTCGGGCGTCAGGGACGCCGCCAGGGCCAGGGTCAGCAGCGCCGCGCCCCAGATGCCGGGCAGCAGCAGCGCGAGCCGCTGCGGCACATTGACCATGCCGCGCCCGTGCAGCAGCAGAAGCAGCGAGAGCACCGAGGCGGTCAGTGTCTCCGGCAGGTTCGGATCGTCCGCCAGCACCACGAGAGAGGCCGCGCAGACGGTGCCCGCCGCCCCGTAGAGCGCGGTCATCCAGCCGCTCGCCAGCTCGGTGCGGGTGGTCACATCACCACCCGCGTAGGGCTCGATGCCCTCCTGGAGCTGCTGCGAGTTGGTCGGCAGCGAGGGCATCCGCATCCCCGCCAGCTTGAACGCCAGGGCCGGTACGAAACCGCCCAGCACCACCGCCAGCGCGGCGAGCACCGTCGCCGCCCCGTCCATCGTCAGACCGGCCGGCCCGGCCAGCGCCCCGCCCAGAGCGACGGCGCACCAGAACACCGCCGTCGCCAGGAAGAACGGCACGGACACCGCCGCGAGCGCGAGCCCCAGCACCGCACCGCCCGCACCGGCGGCCCCCGCCGCCAACAGCCTTGCCCCGAGCACCTGATGCACATCGGGTCCGCCCAGATCGCCGCCCGGCAGCAGCCAGCCGGCCAGCGCCAGATACGGACTCGCCATCGATCCGAGCACCGCGGCGGCAGCCGCGTCACCCACCGCCCGGCTCGCCGAGGCGGCCCCGGCCAGCAACAGCGCCCCCACCGCACCCGCCCCGGCGGCCCGCACCCCGGCCGGGCCGCCCGGCCAGGCCAGCAGGGCCAGTCCGGCGATCAGGGACAGCACACACAGGGCCCGCAACAGCCGCCTGCTGGAGCCGGCACTCCAGCCGTGCAGCCGGTCGCGCACCACACTGGCGATGCCGTCGACCAGGTCGTCCAGCCGCACTTCGGGCAGGGCGTCGGTGTGCGGACGCAGATACAGCACCTCGCCGTCCTTGAGGTCGAGGGTCTCCAGCGTCCCCTCGTCGTCCAGGGCCGGTCCGCCCAGCCGTTGCAGCACCCAGCCGCTGTGGTCCAGGCCGTTCTCCTCCAGTTCCTCACCCGCGTAACGCAACACGGTGGGAAGGAGATCGGCCACCGGCACATCGGCGGGCACCGCAAGGTCGATGGTCTTTTCGGGGGCACGTATGGTGAGGCGGCACAGGCCCGCCACGGAGCTGTCGGTCAAGGTCAGGGCTCGCGTTCTCGGGGACTTGTCGGATGCGACGTGGACGCGCTTGGTGATTCGGATGCAGACTACTGATCATCATCCGGGCCGTCGTCAACGGACCTCTCACGAGTCCCTGTTGGTCCGGAACCGTCTGGCTTGTGCGCCGGTCGGCACTCCTGTGCGCCCATCCCGGTCCGGTCCACCCGTCACGGCGGGCGGCCCGCCGCCGTCCGCGGCCTGCCGTCGCCGTCGTCGAAGGAGTCTGTTCGTTGAGTGTGGTCCTCTTCCGCCGCCCAGCCCGCCGTCGCGGCCCGGACATGCCCGAAGGAGAGCTGAACCTCCAGGAGCCACCGACCCTGCCGGAGACGGTTCCTGACTCCTCGGCGATCTGGACCTACCTCCCGATGGCCATGATGTCGGTGTCCATGATGCTGATGTTCATGCGTCCGGGCGGCGGCAGCAGTGTGTTCACCTACCTGGCACTCGGCATGATGGTCACCGCCTCGGCCGCCATGCTCATCGGCCAGATGATGCGCAAGGGCGGCGAGCGCAAACAACGGCTGCGCGGCGAACGACGCGACTACCTGCGCTATCTGTCGCAGATCCGGCGCAGCGTCCACGAGGCGGTCAGCGACCAGCAGGAGGCCCTCGCCTGGCGGCACCCCGAACCCCGGGTGCTGCGCACCATGGTGCGCTCCACCCGGCTCTGGGAACGCCGGGTCTCCGACGACGACTTCGCCGAGGTGCGCATAGCCGTCGGCGACCAGCAGCTCGCGCTGCGCCTCACCCCGACGGCGACCAAACCGGTCGAGGACCTCGAACCGCTCTGCGCCCACGCGCTGCGCCGCTTCATCAAGGCGTACGGAGTCGTCCCCGACCAGCCCACCGGCCTCTACCTGCGGTCCTGGACCCGGATCCTGTTCCGCGGCGACGACCGGGCCGTACGGGACACCGTCCGCGCGGTCCTGTCCCAGCTCGCCTTCTTCCACCCGCCGGAGGAGCTGTGGATCGCCCTGTGCGTCGCCGACGAGCGGCGCGCCGAATGGGAATGGGTCAAGTGGCTCCCGCACAGCCAGCACGCCCAGGAGCAGGACGGCGCCGGCCCCTCCCGGCTGGTCGCCTCCGCCTTCCGTGACCTGGAGGAGCTGCTCGGCGCCGAATTCTCCGAGCGGCCCGTCTTCGACCCCGAGGCCGTTCCCGGCCGCGACGAACCGTTCACCGTGATCGTCGTCGACGGCACCACCGTGCCCACCGGCCACCGCCTGGACGGCCCCGGACTGCGCAACGTCGTCGTGCTCGACCTGTCCGGCGCCCTCAGCTGGCGCCCCGGCCGCACCACCCTGCGCCTCGACGTGCAGCCGGACGCCCTGAACCTCGTACGCACCGACCGCAGCCGCAAGGAACAGACCACCCTCCTCGGCCGTCCCGACGCCATGGGCCCGGCCGCCGCCGAATCGCTGGCCAGGCTCCTCGCGCCGTACCGGATGAGCCTCTCGGCGGACGCCGCCCAGCCGCTGGACACCGACGTCGAACTCACCACCCTGCTCGGCATACCCGACCTCTACCGGCACGAGCCGGCCACCCTCTGGGAACGCTCGACCGGCGCCGCCCGGCTGCGCGTCCCGGTCGCCGTCGGCGCCGACGGAATCCCGGTGGAACTGGACATCAAGGAGTCCGCACAGGGCGGCATGGGCCCGCACGGCATGCTGATCGGTGCCACCGGATCCGGCAAGAGCGAACTGCTGCGCACCCTCGTGCTCGGCCTCGCCCTCACGAACTCCTCCGAAACACTCAATTTCATCCTGGTGGACTTCAAGGGCGGCGCCACCTTCCTCGGCCTCGACGAACTCCCGCACACTTCCGCGGTGATCACCAACCTGGCCGACGAAGTCGCCCTGGTGGAACGCATGCAGGACGCCCTGCACGGCGAACTCGTCCGCCGCCAGGAACTGCTGCGCAGCGCCGGGAACCACACCTCCGCGCTGGAGTACGAGAAGGCCCGCGCGGCCGGTGCCGACCTCGAACCGCTCCCCAGCCTCTTCGTCGTCGTCGACGAGTTCAGCGAACTGCTCTCCGCGCACCGCGAGTTCATGGACCTGTTCGTGATGATCGGACGGCTCGGCCGTTCACTCGGAGTCCATCTGCTGCTCGCCTCCCAGCGGCTGGACGAGGGCCGCATGCACCAGCTGGAGAGCCACCTCTCCTACCGGGTGGGGCTGCGCACCTTCTCCGCCATGGAGTCGCGCGGTGTGCTCGGCGTGCCCGACGCCTACCAGCTGCCCTCCCAGCCCGGCAGCGGCTTCCTGAAGAGCGGCGTCGAGGCGCTGACCCGCTTCCGGGCGGCGTACGTCTCCGGCCCCTACCGCAAGCGGCGCGGCGCGGCCGTGCAGGCCAGGGTCGCCAGCCAGGTGATGCCCTGGACCACCGACTGGGTCGTGCCGCGGGCCCCCGCCCGTACCCCCGACCCCGAACCCGCCGCCTCGGCCGAGGAGCCCGACACCGGCGACACACTGCTCTCCGTCGCCCTGGACCGGCTGCGCGGCTCCGGACCGGCCGCCCACCAGGTGTGGCTGCCGCCGCTGGACCTGCCGCCCGCCCTCGACCTGCTGCTGCCCTCGCCCGAGCCCGACCCGGAACGGGGCCTCACCCCGGCGGGCACCTCGGGGCCGGGCAGGCTCAAGGTGCCGCTGGGGCTCGTGGACATGCCGTTCGAGCAGCGCCGCGACCCGCTGACGGTGGACCTCTCCGCCGCCGGCGGCCATGTCGCGGTCGCGGGCGGCTCGCAGAGCGGCAAGTCGACCGTCGTACGGACCCTGATCAGCGCCCTCGCCCTCACCCACACCCCGCGCGAAGTGCAGTTCTACTGCCTCGACTTCGGTGGCGGCGCCCTCTCCGCACTGTCCCGGCTGCCGCACGTCGGCGGCGTCGCGGGCCGGCTCGACACCGAACGCATCAGCCGTACGGTCGCCGAGGTGACCGCCGTGCTCAACGAACGCGAGCAGTTCTTCCAGGACAGCGGCATCGACTCGATGGCCTCCTACCGGCGCCGTCGCGCCGCCGGGGAGTTCCCCGAGGAACCGCACGGCGATGTCTTCCTGGTCGTGGACGGCTGGGCCACGGTCAAGCAGGACTTCGACTCGCTGATCCCCACCTTCCACCAGATCGCCTCCCGCGGCCTCAACTACGGCGTCCACCTGGTCGTCACCACCGCCCGCTGGATCGAACTCCCCGCCCAGGTCCGCGACCAGTCACTGACCCGGCTGGAGCTCAAGCTCGGCGACCCGATGGACTCGATGATCGACATCCGCAAGGCGGCCACCGTGCCGCGCGGCGCCGGCCGAGGCCTCACCATGGAGGGCAAGCTGCACTTCCTGACCGCCCTGCCCCGCATCGACGGCAGCGACAGCGCCGACGACCTCGCCGAGGGCGTCGCCGACCTGGTGGACCGGATCGCCGAACACTGGCAGGGACCGCCGGCCCCGCCGGTACGGATGCTGCCGCACCGCCTCCCGGCCGCCGAACTCCCGGAGCCGGAGCGCACCGAGGGGCTGCGCGTCCCGATCGGCCTGGACGAGGAGACCCTCTCGCCGGTCTGGCACGACTTCGGGCGCACCCCGCACCTGATCGGCATCGGCGACAGCGAGAGCGGCAAGACCAACCTGCTGCGTCTGCTGGTCCGTTCCATCACCGCCAGGTACACCGCGGCCGAGGCCCGCGTCCTGGTGGTGGACTACCGCCGCGAACTGGTCGACGCCGTACCCGAGGAGTACCGCCTGGGACACGTCGTCGCCGTCGACGCCCTGCGCGAAATGGTCGGCGGCGCGGCCCGCGCCATCAAGACCAGGCTCCCCGGCCCGGACATCGCCCCGTCCCGGATGCGGCAGTGCGACTGGTGGACCGGGCCCCGGCTGTTCGTCCTGATCGACGACTACGACATGGTCAGCGGCACCGGCTCCTACGACCACCCGTTCGCCCCGCTCCTGGACCACCTCGCGCTCGGCTATGAGGTCGGGCTGCACGTGGTGGCGGTTCGGTCGGCCACCGGCTCCGGCCGCGGTCTCAACGACCAGTTGCTGCGCCGCCTGGACGAGGTCAACACGCCCGGCATGCTGCTGTCCTGCCCGCCGTCCGAGGGCTATGTGTTCGGCAATGTGAAGCCGCGCAACCTGCCGCCGGGCAGGGCCCAGTACATCGTCCGGCGCAAGGCCACCCTCGTACAGACCGCACTGGCCGAGGAGGCCGGGGCCTGAGCGACACGGCGAGGGCCCCGGGGTGCGCGCACCCCGGGGCCCTTCGCGTCTGCCCGGCCGCTCAGTCGCCCGTCGGGCCGGCCACCGGGCGGCGGCCCGCCGGACGCCAGCCGCGGGCACGGCCGCGAGGCGCGACCAGCGCCGCCCACGCGACCAGCAGCGCGAGCGAGCCGCCGCCCACCGCGATCCACACCGCCCTGCGGGTGGCACCCCCGCTGCCGTTGCCCGGCGGCATCACCACCGAGTCGTCCCGCACCGCCCGTGTGCGCCGCACCGGATCAGGTACGGAGGTGACGGCGGCGTACGGGTCCAGCCGCGGCACGTCCGCCGGGTAGGCGGTACGGGTCAGCCGCCGCGCCGTCTCCGCGGCCGACAGCTCCGGATGCGCCGACCGCACCAGCGCGGCCGTGCCCGCCGCGTACGCGGCGGCGAACGACGCCCCCGACCCGATGAAGTGCCCCGTCCCGCGCGGCCCCACGCCCACGACCCCGTCACCGGGGGCGGCGAGGTCCGCGCCACGGGTGGCCGGTGCGCCGTCCGGGCGGGTGCCCCGCGCGTCCATGTCGATGACGGAGAGGACCCCGGGCGCCGAAGCGGGCCAGTAGTCGCGCGGCGGCTCGGGCTCCCGGCCCGGCGACGAACGCGCCGGGTCGGGGGTCGCGGCGGCCACGATCAGCGCGTCGTGGGAGGCCGCGTACTTCACCGCCGAGGCGAGCCCGGCCGAGTCGGCGGCCAGCGCGGGGGAGACCTGGACGACCTTCGCGCCCGAGTCGGTGGCCGCCCGGATCCCGGCGGCCACCGAGGCCGCGGTCGCCGCCCCGCGCTCGTCGGTGCCCCGCACCGCGATGATCCGGGACTCCTGGGCGACCCCGGCGACCCGCACGTTCTTCGCGGGCGCGGCGGCGATCAGCCCGGCCACGAACGTTCCGTGGCCCACGCAGTCCGCCCCGGCGGAACCCACCGCCGAGACCCGGCCCGCGAGTGCCGGCGCCTGAGCCGAGACCCCGGTGTCCACCACCGCGACCTTCACCCCCGCACCGCTGCCGAACGTCCAGGTGCGGGCGAGCTGGAGGTTCTGCTGCTCCCACGGCACCGCCGTGGCCCGCGCCTTCGACCCGCCGGTGCACGGATCACCGGCACCGAGCCGGGCGGGCATCACCGGCAGCCTGACCTTCTCGCCGTCGGCCGCGGCGGGACCGGCGGCCGGCAGCACCATCACCGCGGCGAGCAGGGCCGCGGCCGGAACCCGTCCGGCCCTCATTCGGGCACCGCCTGCGGGCGTACGACGTCCTGCGGGAGCAGCAGCCGCAGATCGTCCAGACCGGGCGCCGCCATGGTGCTGAGCCGGCCCGCCTGGCGGGTCATCATGCCCTCCAGGACCTGCCGCGCCAGCCGCGCGTTGCCGAACGAACGGTCCCTGGGCAGCGCGTCGAAGTACTCGCGCATGACCGCACCGGCGCCCGCGGCACACTCGTAGCCGGACGCGGCCGCGTGCTGGCGGACGATGGTGACCAGCTCGTCCGAGGAGTAGTCGGCGAATTCCACCCGCCGGGAGAACCGCGAGGACAGACCGGGGTTGGACGCCAGGAAGCGCTCCATCTCACCGGTGTAGCCCGCGACGATCACCACCACCTCGTCGCGGTGGTCCTCCATCAGCTTCAGCAGCGTGTCCACCGCCTCGCGCCCGAAGTCGCCGCTGCCCGCGGACCCTTCCGGGGTCAGTGTGTACGCCTCGTCGACGAACAGCACCCCGCCCCTGGCCCGGTCGAAGACCTCCCGGGTGAGCTGGGCGGTGTGTCCCACGTACCGGCCGACCAGGTCCGCCCTGGCCACCTCGACGAGCTGGCCGCGCGGCAGCACCCCGAGTGACTTCAGCAGCTCGCCGTAGAGCCGGGCGACCGTGGTCTTGCCGGTGCCGGGCGGCCCGGTGAAGACCAGATGATGGCTGATCCGCGGCGCGGGCAGCCCGGCCGCCTCCCGCTTCTTCGCGGTGGCCAGCAGATTGACCAGGTCGGTGACATCGCGCTTGACGGCGGCCAGACCCACCATGTCCCCGAGCCGGGCCAGCGGGTCGCTCTCCGCCCCGCCGTCGGCCGGCTGCCCGGACACCGCGGCCGCGGCCTCCTCGCCGACGTCCTCGGGCAGCAGCCGGGTGAGGTCCTGCTCGTCGGCGTCGGGGAGGGCGGCCAGCCGGTACGCCTGACGGTCCACCATCTCCTCGAACACCTGCCGGGCGGCCCGCCCGTTGCCGAAGCCGGCGTCCCTGGGCATCCGCTCGAAGTGCGCGGCGAGCGCGCCGAGCGTCGACTCGTCGAGCTCGTAACGGTGCCGGGCGCACATGCTCTCGATGATCGCGACGAGTTCGGGGACCGCGTAGTTCTCGAACTCGACCGTCCGGGAGAAGCGCGAGGCGAGACCCGGGTTGGAGCCGAGGAAGTCCCGCATCTCGTCCGCGTACCCGGCGGCGACCACGACGACGTCGTCGCGGTGGTCCTCCATCAGTTTCAGGAGCGTGTCGACCGCCTCCCGGCCGAAGTCGGCGCCCGAACCCCGTCCGTCCGACAGCAGGCTGTACGCCTCGTCGACGAACAGCACCCCGCCCAGCGCCCGTTTGAACGTCTCGGTGGTCTTGATGGCCGTGCCGCCGACGATCTGCGCCACCAGGTCCGCGCGCGACACCTCCACCAGATGGCCGGAGGGCAGCGCGCCCAGCTCGGCGAGGATCGCCCCGTAGAGCCGGGCGACCGTGGTCTTGCCGGTGCCGGGCGGCCCGGAGAAGACCAGGTGCCGGCTCATCGGCGGGGCCGGCAGCCCGAGACGGGCCCGCCGCTGGGCGAGCTGGATCAGATTGACCAGTGTGCGCACCTGGTGCTTGACGTTCTCCAGGCCGATCAGCGCGTCCAGTTCGGCCAGCGGGCCGTCCTCGCGCGCCGCCCCCGCGCCGGTGGCGGAGGCGCCCGTGCCGGCCGGATCGGTGCCCTCGGCCTCGCCGAGCCCCCAGGCGTCCCGCTTGCCGTTCTCCGTGCTGGTCAGATGCTCGACCGCCAGCCGGTCGCCCGCCAGGGCCTGCACCAGACCGCCGCCCTCGTTGTTCCGCGCCGTGCAGTTGACCACCGACACCGCGGCCGTGGTCTCGACCCGGAAGCCGTCCCGGCCCGATCCGCTCACCTCACAGGCGGTGAAGGCGCCCCGGCTGCCCTGGGCCAGCAGCACCCCGTGCCCCGCCGCGGCGGCGATCCGCAGCCGGGTCGCGGTCAGTTCGCCGCCGTCCTCGACCACCACACCCGAGTCGGTGGCCTCCCGGACGTCCCAGTCCCGGACGGTGACGCTGCCGCCCGCCGCCACCGACATGCCGTGCGCGGCACCGTGCACGGCGCCCCCGCCGACATAGACGTTGCCGTTGTCGGCGACCCGGATCCCGGCGCCGCCCGGCCGTTCGATCTCGCAGTCCTCCAGCCGGCCCCGGCCGTCCTTGACGACCTCCACGCCGTGTCCCTTCGCGGCGCCGATCCTGGCCCTGCGCACCAGCGGATTGGCGCCGCTGCGTATCCGCAGGCCCGCGCCGCCCGCGTCGAGCACTTCGAGCCGGTCCAGCTCGGCGACCGACTCCTCCTCCAGCAGCACACCCGTCTGCACGCTGTCCCGGACGGTCAGCCCGACCAGCACCGGCGAGGACGAGCCCCGCACGTGCAGCGCGGCGTCCTCGGCCGAATCCAGCCAGCAGTCCTCGAAGGTGCCCCTGGCCCGGTCCGACACCAGCAGGCCGGGGCCCTTCGTACGGGCGGTACGGCACCGGCGCAGCAGCGGATCGGTGCCGTTGGACAGGACGATGCCCGGCCCGTTGGTACCGGTCACCCGGAGGTCCTCCAGCACCGTCCGGGCCGACGAGGAGAGGTGGACGCCCACCCCGGTGTCGTGGACCACGGTCCGCAGGACCCGGGTGGTGCTCTGCTCCTCCAGCGCGATGGACGGCTTGTCGGTGGAGGAGATGTCGCACTCCTCCACCGAGCCCTGTCCCTCGCCGTTGGCGAGCACCCCGTTGGCGCGCGCGTCACGGATGGTGCAGCCGCGCAGCGTGATCCGGCCGCGTTCACCGATCACCACGCCCGAGGTGCCCAGGTGCTCGACCGTGCAGGACTCGGCGGAACTCTCCACCGCCGAGGTCACCACCAGACCGGCGCCGCGCGGATTGCTCACCCGGCAGTCCCGCAGCGCCACCGAACCGGACCCGCGGGCCAGCAGGGCGGTCCACGAGGTGCCGGTGATGTCGCAGCCGTCCATCGCGATCTGACCGCGCGGGGCGTCCACCACCGGCAGCTCCTCGTCACGGCCGCGCAGCACCAGATCGGTGAGCATCACGGCCTCGGCCTGGAGCACCACGGCACTGCCGTGGGGCGGGCATATCTCGACGCTGCCGCGGGACTGTTCGGCGACGACGGTGACGGGGACGGTGATGACCAGACTCTCGGCGTAGGTGCCGGAACGGACGCTGATCACGGCGCCGTTGCGCGCCCTGGCGAGCGCCTCACCGATCGTTCGAAAGCCGTCGGGCCGCTCGGGACAGACCGTCAGAACCTGGCGTGACAAGCGGAATCCTCCTCCTTGGGGCCACACCGCGGTCCTGGGAACACATTGTCGGAGCGGGTGCGGCTCCATCATGCCGGAGTGAGCCGCGAGAGCTTCGGCCGGAGCGGGAACGGCGCGTGAACCACGGCACGTCGGCCCCCGCGCGGATCACCTCATCACGGGCGAAACGGGGCGGAGGGCCGACCGGCCCTCCGCCCCGTCCCGGAGTCGCGTGACTACTTGATCGCCTTGATCAGTTCGCCGTCGGTGGTGTCACCGCTCAGCTCCCAGAAGAAGGTGCCGCCGAGCCCCTGCTGGTTCTTGTAGTCCATCTTGGTGGAGATGGTGGCGGGGGTGTCGTAGCTCCACCAGTTGGTACCGCAGTGGGCGTACGCGGTGCCGGCGACGGTGCCGGTGGCGGGGCAGCTGGTCTTGAGGACCTTGTAGTCCTCGATGCCGGCCTCGTAGGTGCC
>NZ_JBEYFB010000036.1:4084-76951 GCF_040634135.1 Streptomyces sp. NPDC007164 | reverse complement strand
CAACTCGCCCCGGAGCCGCTCGACATCCCCCAGTTTCACACCTCAAAGATGCCCACCACCAGGCAAGATCACTCAAGGTAACGAAGTACTACTAGTGGAAGGTGTGCTCGGCGGCCGGGAAGGCGCCGCCCACGACCTCTTCCGCGAACTCCTTCGCCGCGTCGCCCAGCACCTTGCGCAGGTTCGCGTACTGCTTGGTGAAGCGCGGCACCTTGCCGCCGGTCAGCCCGACCATGTCGGTGTAGACCAGCACCTGGGCGTCCGTGTCGGGGCCGGCACCGATGCCGACCGTCGGGATGTGCAGGGTGCGGGTGACCTCGGCGGCCAGCTCGGCCGGTACCAGCTCCAGCACCACGGCGAACGCGCCCGCGTCCTGCACGGCCTTGGCGTCGCGCAGCATCTGCTGGGCGGCCTCCTCGCCGCGGCCCTGCACCCGGTAGCCCATCGCGTTGACGGACTGCGGAGTCAGGCCGATGTGCGCCATGACCGGGATGCCGGCGTCGACCAGCAGCCGGATCTGCTCGTGGCTGCGCTCACCGCCCTCCAGCTTGACCGCGCCGACGCCCGACTCCTTGATCAGCCGGGTGGCGTTGCGCAGGGCCTGGACGGGGCCCTCCTGGTACGCCCCGAAGGGCAGGTCCGCCACGATCAGGGCACGCCTGGTGCCCCGTACGACAGCGGCGGAGAGGATCGCGATCTCGTCCATCGTGACGGGCACGGTGGTCTCGTAACCGAGGTGGCAGTTGCCCATGGAGTCGCCGACGAGCATGACCGGGATCCCGGCCTCGTCGAAGACGGACGCGGTCATCGCGTCGTAGGCGGTGAGCATGGGCCACTTCTCGCCGCGCTCGGTGGCGGCGGCGATGTCATGGATGGAGATGCGGCGGGTGCTCTTGCCTCCGTACAGCGCCTTGCTGCTGTCGGTGGGAGTACCCGCGGGGGTTGTTGCGGACTGATTCCGCGCAGCCTGAAGCGACATTGCCAACGGCTCCTTCGTCATCTCGAGGCGCCCTGACGGCGTCCCCGGACCGGTTCCATGGTGGCATCCCGCGGCGGTCCACGGGAAGTGGGCCCGCACACACCCTTGAACGGGGCTCCACCGGCGGACGCTTTCCAATACGAGACGGTCTCGTATCGAAATCGGATAAGCTCCGTTCCATGTCGATACCGTCCGGTGCTCGCGCCGACACGTCGCAGATCCCGGAGGCGGTCCACCGTCGCCGCTGGGCGATCCTCGTCGTCCTGATGTTCAGCCTGCTCATCGTCGTGCTGGACAACTCGATCCTGAACGTCGCGGTCAAGACCATCGCCAGCCCCGCACCCACCGGCCTGGGCGCCACCCAGAGCCAGCTGGAGTGGGCGATCAACACCTACACGCTCGTCTTCGCCGGACTCCTCTTCACCGCCGGGCTGCTCGGTGACCGCATCGGCCGCAAGAAGACGCTGCTCTTCGGCATCCTGCTCTTCGGCACCGGCTCCGCGCTGGCGGCCATGTCCGGCTCGCCCGCCCAGCTGATCACCTGGCGCGCCCTGATGGGCTTCGGCGCCGCGTTCGTCATGCCGGCCACCCTCGCCGTCCTGATGAACGTCTTCGAGCGCGACGAACAGCCCAGGGCCATCGGCATTTGGGCCGGCAGCGTCGGGGTGGCCATCGCGATCGGCCCGATCACCGGCGGGCTGCTGCTGGAGCATTTCTGGTGGGGCTCGATCTTCCTGGTCAACGTACCCGTGGTGATCGTGGCGCTGATCGCGATGATGCTGCTGGTGCCGGACTCCAGGGATCCGAACCCCGGCCGGATCGACCCGCTCGGCGTAGTGCTCTCCATCGTCGGCCTGGTGCTGCTGGTGTACGGCATCATCCGCGGCGGCCAGCTCGCCGACTTCGCCGACCCCGTGGTGCTCCTGTCGAGCCTCGGCGGCCTGCTCGTCCTGGCCGGTTTCGTCTGGCACGAGAAGCGCAGCACCCACCCGGCCATCGACATCTCGTACTTCAGGGAGCCGTCGTTCTCCGCCGCCGTCGCCGCCATAGCGCTGGTCTTCTTCGCGCTGATGGGGGTGACCTTCTTCTCCGCCTTCTACATGCAGAGCGTGCGCGGCTGGACCGCGCTGCAGGCGGGGCTGATGCTGCTGCCGCTGGCCGCCACCCAGATGATCTTCGCGCCCCGGGCCCGGCTGCTCGTCGACCGCTTCGGCGCGCGTGCCACCTGCACCGCGGGCATGCTGCTGGTCGCCGTCGGGCTGGCGGCTTTCGCGCTGTTCGACGACACCACACCGGTCTGGGTGCTGTGCCTGCTCTTCTTCGTCCAGGGCACCGGCATGGCACATGTGATGACACCGGTCACCGTCTCGGTGATGCAGGCGCTGCCCCGTGAGAAGGCCGGCTCGGGATCGGCCGTCAACAACACCTTCCGGCAGGTCGGCGGGGCGCTCGGGGTCGCCGTGCTCGGGTCGGTGCTCTCCACCGTCTACCGGGGCGACATCGAGGGCCACCTCGGCGCGCTCCCGGCCGGCGCCCGGGAGGCGGCGGGGGAGTCGATCGAGGCGACGCTCGGCATCGCGGACAGGATGGGCCCGGCGGGCGCCCCGCTGATCGCCTCCGCGAACGACGCGTTCCTGAAGGCCATGCACGTCACCGCCATCGGCTCGGCGACCATGGCCCTGGTGGGCGCCCTCGTGGTCGCGCTCTTCCTGCCGGGGAGGCCGCCCGCCGAGGAGGGCCCGGACGGGTCCGGCCGGGGCGACCGGCCGGTGCGCGCGGCGGGAGCGGGCCGATGAGACCGGCAACGCAGCAGGACGAGAGCTGGACCGGCGTACGGGCACAGACCCCGGCACCACGCCGGGGCCGGCCGCGCAGCGCGGCGGCCGAGCGGGCGATCCTGGACGCCGTCGTCGGGCTGCTGGAGGCCGGTGAGCCCCTGGCGGCCCTGTCCATCGAGCGGATAGCCCGGACCGCGGGGGTGGGCAAGGCGACCATCTACCGGCGGTGGAGCGGCAAGGAAGAACTCTTCGTCGACGTACTGAGGGACATGGAGCCGCCGGAGCCCGCGGTCTCCGGCACCGCCGGGCTCGACGACCTTCGACTGCTGCTGGACTCGCTGCGCAGGCGCGGCCTGGCCCAGCGCTCCTCGGTCCTGCTGCACAACGTCTTCGCGCAGATGAAGAGCCACCCCAAGCTGTGGGCGGAGTACCAGAGCAGTGTCATCGCGCCCCGCCGCGTCGCCATGCTGGCCGCCGTCCGGCGCGCGGTCGACGCCGGTGAACTCCGCGCCGACCTGGACGTGGGGCTGATGGACGACCTGTTCCTGGGGCCCATGCTCGTACGCACCATCCACCGGCCCGACGCGCCGCTGCCCGAGGATCTCGCCGACCGGATCGTCCAGGTCCTGGTCGAGGGCCTGGGCCCCGGCCGGGCCCCTCGTCCGCCCGGCGACGCCTGACGCTCCCGGACCCGCCCGAGTGTGATCGTTCTGTCACAAACCCCCGCGGACCCCGCGTGGCCGGAACCCGCCGGACCCCGCCCTTCGTCCTCGTGACAGTACGGCCGTCGTCGACGGCAGGAAACACGCCACGCATCGCCTAGGGTCTGTCCGGCGGATCAGGCCCGGGCCATGATCTGCCGGACAGGCCCTGGGGTCGAGGGCGCGGCGACATGCACGGCAAGGCAGTGAGGACAGCGCGATGGTGCAGGCGTACGGAGCGGACACCGGGAACGACCGTGCGGAGCCGGAACCGGAACGCGCCGGGACGGGATCCCGCCTCCGGGACCTGCGCGAGCGGTGGACCCGTGACCCGGGCATCTGGCGGCGCGGCATCGTGCTCGCCCTCTGTTCGGTGCTCATCACCCTGGTGATGGCCTTCCACTCGCAGATCCCGAACGCCATCGGCAACCTGGGCAGCCTCTCCGAGACGTTCCTGCCGTGGATCGCGGTGTTCGTCCCGGTGCTGCTGGTCCTGGGCCTGGTGCGCCGCTCGGCGACCGCGCTGATCGCCCTGCTGCTGCCGGTCGTGGTCTGGTTCAACGTCTTCGGCGGCCTGCTCACCGACAAGTCCGGCAGCGGCGGCGACCTCACCGTGGCCACCCACAACGTCAACGCCGACAACCCCGACCCCACGGGCACCGCCCGGCAGGTCGCGGCCTCCGGCGCCGATGTGATCGCCCTGGAGGAGCTGCCGAGCGGCAAGGTGGCGACGTACGAGGCGGCGCTCGCCGACCGCTTCCCGTACCACTCGGTGCAGGGCACCGTCGGCCTGTGGAGCAAGTACCCGATGAGCGCCACCCGGCCGGTCGACATCAAGATGGGCTGGACCCGGGCGATGCGCTCCACGGTGACCACCCCGAAGGGCGAGGTCGCCGTCTACGTGGCCCATCTGCCGTCCGTACGCGTCAAGCTGCACGCCGGATTCACCGCCAACCAGCGCGACGACAGCGCGGACGCCCTGGGCGAGGCCATCGCCGACGAACGGCTCGACAAGGTGATCCTGCTCGGCGACCTCAACGGCACGATGAACGACCGCTCGCTGAACGCGGTCACCGCCCAGATGCGCTCCACCCAGGGTGCGGCAGGCGACGGCTTCGGCTTCAGCTGGCCGGCCTCGTTCCCGATGGCCCGGATCGACCAGATCATGGTCAAGGGCATCGAGCCGAAGTCCTCGTGGACGCTCGGTGCGACCGACAGCGACCATCTGCCGATCGTGGCGCGGGTGGAGCTGTGACGCGGCGAGCCTGAGCCGTTCCGTCACCCCCGGCGAACGCTGACGAAACGGTCCGTTCACCCGGCGGAGCAAACCGTCTGAGAGAATTTGTTCCGTTTGGGAACCAAGGGCGTCCGGCGATGGAGCCGGCCCGGCCGCGCGCCGGTCCGCCCGGCTCCCCGGTTTCCCTGCGGAAAGGTCTCTTCACATGCCCCTGGCCCTGCTCGCACTCGCGGTGAGCGCCTTCGGCATAGGTACCACGGAGTTCGTGATGATGGGCCTGCTGCCCAATGTCGCGGACGACCTGGGCACCTCCGTACCCACCGCCGGCCACCTCGTCTCGGCGTACGCGATCGGTGTCGTGGTGGGGGCCCCGCTGCTCACCGCCGTCGGCTCCCGGATCCCGCGCAAGCGGATGCTCCTGCTGCTGATGGCCCTGTTCACGGTCGGCAACCTCGCCTCCGCGTTCGCCCCCGGCTTCGGCTGGCTGCTGGGCGGGCGGTTCCTCGCCGGGCTGCCGCACGGGGCCTTCTTCGGCGTCGGCGCGGTCGTCGCGGCCCGGCTGGTCCCCGAGGGGCGCCGGGCACGGGCCGTGGCCACCATGTTCCTCGGGCTCACCGTCGCCAACATCGTCGGCGTCCCGGCGGCCACTCTGCTCGGCCAGCACCTCGGCTGGCGGGCCACGTTCCTGGTCGTCGCGGCGATCGGGCTGTGCGCCGTGGCGGCGCTCGCCCGGCTCGTGCCGCAGGTGCCCGTCGACGCCCACCAGGGCCTGGGCCGGGAGCTGCGCGCCCTCGGCAACCGCCAGGTGCTGCTCGGCCTGCTCACGGCGGTGTTCGGCTTCGCCGGGGTCTTCGCCGTGTACTCCTACCTCTCGGCCATGACGACCGAGGCGATGGGCTTCGGCGAGTCGGCGGTGACGCCGGTGCTCGCGCTCTTCGGCATCGGCATGACCCTCGGCGCCCTCGCGGCGGGACCGCTCACCGACCGGGCGCTGCGGCCGACGCTGTACGGATCGCTCGGCGCGCTCGCCGTCGTCCTCGCGGTCTTCCCGTTCGCCGTCCACGTGCGGTGGGCCGCACTGGTACTGGTGGTGCTGCTCGGCGCGGTCGGCTTCATGACGACCACACCGCTCCAGATGCTGGTCATGAACAAGGCCAAGGACGCCCCGACCCTGGCGTCCGCCTCCAACCACTCCGCGTTCAACCTCGCCAACGCGGGCGGCGCGTGGCTGGGGGGCGTCGCGATCGCGGCGGGCTGGGGGTGGACCTCCCCGGCCCCGGTCGGCGCGGCCCTCGCGGTCGCGGGCCTGGCGGTGGCGGTCACGGCGGGCCTGCTGGACCGGGAACGCACACCGGGGGCGTCGAGGGTGGTGGCCCGTGCGGACGCGCGGCCCGTGCGGGACGACGCCCCGGTGGACGCGCGCTGAAACGCGACGGCGCGGGCGACCCGACTCCACCGGATCGCGCGCTGAAACGCGAAGGCGCGGCGACCCGACTCCACCGGGTCACCGCGCGTCGCCCCGCTCAGCCCGACTCGCGCCACCGGTTGGTGATCGGCAGCCGCCGGTCCTTGCCGAAGCCCTTCGGGGAGATCTTCGTGCCCGGCGGGTACTGCCGGCGCTTGTACTCGGCCGTGTCCACCATCCGCAGCGTCTTCGCCACCAGCGCCGAGTCGAAGCCGGCCGCGACGATCTCGTCCAGCCCCTGGTCCCGGTCGACGTACAGCTCCAGGATCCGGTCCAGTACGTCGTAGTCGGGCAGCGAGTCCGTGTCGACCTGACCCGGGCGCAGCTCGGCGCTGGGCGGCTTGGTGATGGACGCCTCCGGGATCGGCGGGATCTGCCCGCGCTCCTCGGCGGCCCGGTTGCGCCACTTCGCCAGGCGGAAGATCGTCGTCTTGTAGACATCCTTGATCGGGCCGTACGCCCCGACCGAGTCGCCGTACAGCGTCGAGTAGCCGACCGCCAGCTCGGACTTGTTGCCCGGCGCGAGGACGATCTGGCCCTCCTGGTTGGAGACGGCCATCAGCATCGTGCCGCGCAGCCGGGACTGGAGGTTCTCCTCGGCGAGACCGGTGAGCCCCAGCGAGCCCATGTACGCGTCGAACATCGGCTCGATCGGTACGGTGCGGAAGTTCAGCCCGGTACGGCGGGCCAGCTCGGCCGCGTCGCCCTTGGAGTGGTCCGAGGAGTACTTCGAGGGCATCGAGATGCCGTACACGTTCTGCGCGCCCAGCGCGTCGCAGGCGATGGCCGCGACCAGCGCCGAGTCGATCCCGCCGGAGAGCCCGATCAGCACACTGCTGAAGCCGTTCTTGGCGGCGTACGCCCGCAGTCCCACGACCAGCGCCGAGTACAGCTCCTCGTCGTCGTCCAGCCGCTCGGCGTAGCCCCCGGCCAGCTCCGCGGGGTACGCCGGGAGCGGCTCCCCGGAGAGCACCACGTGGTCGATCCGCAGCCCGTCGTTGACGACACCGGACGGCGGCTCGGCGGCGGCCGCCGGCAGCTCCAGGTCGAGCACGACGCTGCCCTCGGCGAACTGCGGGGCACGGGCGATCACTTCGCCGTCCCGGTCGACGACGATCGAGTCGCCGTCGAAGACCAGCTCGTCCTGGCCGCCGATCATCGCCAGGTACGCGGTGGTGCAGCCCGCCTCCTGGGCCCGCTTGCGGACCAGTTCCAGCCGGGTGTCGTCCTTGTCCCGCTCGTACGGCGAGGCGTTGATCGACAGCAGCAGCCCGGCGCCGGCGGCCCGCGCGGCCGGCACCCGGCCGCCGTCCTGCCAGAGGTCCTCGCAGATCGCGAGCGCCACATCGACGCCGTGCACCCGCACCACCGGCATCGAGTCGCCCGGCACGAAGTACCGGAACTCGTCGAAGACGCCGTAGTTGGGGAGGTGGTGCTTGGCGAAGGTCAGCGCGACCTGCCCGCGGTGCAGCACCGCGGCCGCGTTCCGCGGGGAGCCGGCCGGCTGGCCGTAGCGCGGCTGGGCCGTCTCGGAGCGGTCGAGGTAGCCGACCACGACCGGCAGCTCCCCGAAGCCCTCGGCGTCGAGCCGGGCGGCGAGCGCGCGCAGCGCCTGCCGCGAGGCCTCGACGAAGGACGAGCGCAGGGCCAGGTCCTCGACGGGGTAGCCGGTCAGCACCATCTCCGGGAACGCCACCAGATGGGCGCCCTGTTCGGCGGAGTGCCGGGTCCAGTGGACGATCGCCTCGGAGTTGCCGGCGAGATCGCCGACGGTGGAGTCGATCTGATTCAGTGCGAGACGTAGTTGAGGCACGCGCACCAGTGTAATCGTCTGACTGACGCAATGTCCTGGCGGGCCGCGGAATCACGGCCGCGGCCCGCCAGGACAGGCCCGGGGGGAGGTCAGCGGCGGTAGCCGAGGACGGTCATCATGCCCACGTCCGAGTGGTAGATGTTGTGGCAGTGCAGCATCCACAGCCCCGGGTTGTTCGCGTCGAGCTCGACGGCCAGGGAGCTGTTCGGCCGGATGATCGCGGTGTCCTTGCGCGCCCAGTGGGCCGGGCCCCGCTCGGTGGCCTGGTGGCGCCGCCCGGCCGGGCCGACCACGCCGAAGGAGTGCCCGTGCAGATGGATCGGGTGCCACATCTCCGTGGCGTTGTAGAACTCCAGTCTGACCCGCTCGCCCGCCCGCACCGAGTGGCGCTGACGGGGGTTGTACGGAGCGTGGTCGAAGGCCCAGTTGTACGCCCGCATGTTGCCGGTCAGCTTGAACCGGTGGGTCCGGTCGGGCGTGCGCCGGGACAGCTCCATGGCCCCGTCCGGTCTCAGTTGGTGCGCCTCCACCAGCTCGCCGTCCAGCTCCCTGGGCCGTACGGACGCGGCGGGCGCCTCCCCCATCCCGGTGCGGAGCAGGGCCAGCGCCGTGGCGTTCTTGCCCTCCGCGAGCGCGGTCAGCGGGAACACCCCGTCGCCGGCGGTGACCAGCACGTCGTACCGCTCGCCCATGCCCAGCAGCAGGGTGTCCGTCGTCCGGTGCCGGACCGGGTAGCCGTCGGTGTGGGTGATCGTCATCCGGTGGCCGCCGAGCGCCACCCGGAAGGCGGTGTCGCCGCCCGCGTTGATGATGCGCAGCCGGATCCGGTCGCCGGGCTTGGCGGCGAAGGACGTGGGGGCCTTCGGGATGCGGCCGTTGATCAGGTAGTACGGATAGGCGACATCGCCCCCGTGGCTGTCGAGCAGCTCGCTGAACGAGTCCTTCTCCAGCCGGGAGGGCCCGGTGCGGCCCTTGGCGGGCTTGGCGGGCTTGGCGGGGGCGCCGTGCGCCCCGCCGCCGTGGTCCATGCCGCCCCTGCCTCCGCTGAGCTCGTACAGCACCGAGTCCGGCGTCGAACCGTCCACCCCGTCGACCCAGTCGTCCAGGACGACGACCCACTCCTTGTCGTACTTGAGCGGCTCCTTCGGGTCCTCGACGATCAGCGGCGAGTAGAGGCCGTGATCCTGCTGGACGCCGACGTGCGGGTGGAACCAGTGGGTCCCCGGGTGCGGCACGGTGAACCGGTAGGCGAAATCCGCGCCGGGCTTGACGGCTGCCTGGGTCACGTCCGGCACACCGTCCATGTCGTTGCGCACATTGAGGCCGTGCCAGTGCAGAGTCGTTTCCTCGGGCAGGTGGTTGGCGAGGGTGAGATCCAGGGTGTCCCCCGCCGTGACCCGGAGCTCCTTGCCGGGCAGCCGGGCGTCGTACGCCCAGGAGCCGACGGTGATCCCGCCGCCCAGATCGAGCCGGCACGGAGTGGCGACGAGGGAGACCTTCCGTACGGGACCCGAGCCCCGCTTGGCCTCGGCCGCCGCGACCTCCTCGCCGTGGGGGGAGACGTACTCGCCCTCGGACTTCCCGTTGGGGGAGGCCCCGTGGTTCGCGCCGCCGTGGCTGGTGCCACCGGCGTTCGCGCTACCGGTCTTCTTGCCGCCCTGGCCCGTGTCGGATTCGCCGGAGCACGCGGCCAGTACCGCCGAACCGGCAGTGGCGACAGCGGCGCCGAGCACGGCGCGTCGAGTGGGTGGAGTGCGCATGACGGGGGTGCACCTCGGGGTGTTGTCGGTATTTCGGTCTGCTGGGGGAGGGGGAGGCGCCCCTTCTATATGCGCAGTACCGACAACAGGGCCGGTCGGGTCACTTCCGGCCGGGAGTCCTGCCCCGGCGGCGGCGCGTCCCGTGCCGCGACGCCCCTGAGAAGGCGGAGGATCCCGATGAGCAGCGAGACGAACAGCAACAACTGTCCGTATGTCGCACATCTACTCAGGGTCATGTCGAGCACCCTACCCCCGCCGGGTATCCCTTGCGCGCAGAAACGTATCGCCGCAGCTGTACGGGCCCGGCGGGGCGGGCAGCACCATGGCCCGGCACCCCCGGGGCTCCCGTCCGGACCGGGCAGCGGGCCGGTCCGGACGGAAGAGTCCCCGACAGGGGATGCCGGGCCGTGGGCGCCGGGCTGTCGGGCCGGGCCGGTGCGGCGGGTCAGCCGCGGGCGTAGACCTTCTCCGCCCAGCCGGCGATCTGCTCCTCGGTGAGGTGCTGTGCCAGGTCGGCCTCGCTGATCATGCCGATCAGCATCTTGTTCTCGACCACCGGGAGCCGGCGGATCCGATGGGTCTGCATCTCCTCCAGAACCATCTCCACCTCCGCCTCCGCGTCGATCCAGCGAGGGGTGCCCTGGGCGAGGTCGCCCGCCGTCATCTTCGACGGATCGTGGCCCATCGCCACACAGCCGACCACGATGTCGCGGTCCGTGAGGATGCCGATCATCCGGTCCTGCTCGCCGTTGGCCGAGATGGGCAACGCCCCGACCTTGTGGTCGCGCATCAGCTGCGCGGCCCGGTCGAGCGTCTCGTGTGCGGGGATCCACGTGGCCCCGGTGTGCATGATGTCCTTGGCGGTGGTCATGGGGGATTCCTCCTGCGTGCCGATGGGCATGCTGTACGACCCCGAGCGAACCCATCGTCATGGGCCCGTTCGGGGGACGCGACCGCTATCACCCGTTCGGGTGCACCTGCGGCCGGGTCGCGTACCCGGGAATTCCTCAGGACCGGGGTGCGGACCCGCGCGCCGCCAGCAGCCGGGCCATCTCGTCCAGCTCCGACCGCTGGGCCTCGACCATCCCGTGGGCGAGCCGCTTCTCCGCCTTCACCGTGCACAGCCGGGCGCAGCCGCGCGCCATGTCGATGCCGCCCCTGTGGTGTTCGGTCATCAGCCGGAGGTACCGGATCTCGGCCGCCCTGCCGCTCGCCGTCCGGAGCCGGTCCAGCTCGGTCCTGGTGGCCATGCCGGGCATGAGGGAGCCGTCATGGGCCCGGTAGCCGGTCCCCATGCCCGCCATCCCGTCCATGCCCTTCGTCGAGTGCCCCTCGTGCCCGGCCGCCATCCAGCCCATCGGCTCCCCGGCGGCCGTCTTCGGCAGCTCCCACAGATCCAGCCAGCCGAGCAGCATGCCGCGCTGATTGGCCTGGGTGTTGGCGATGTCGTACGCGAGCCGGCGCACCTCCTCGTCCTTCGTGCGGTCACGCACGATGAAGGACATTTCCACCGCCTGCTGGTGGTGGACCGCCATGTCGCGGGCGAAACCGGCGTCCGACGACTCCGCCGCGGGCGTGTGCGGGGCGGCCGCCCGGTCGGCCCCGTCCGCCCCGCCGCGCGCGGCGGCGACCGTCGCCGCCCCCGCGAACAGCAGCGCGAGCGCCACGGCGGAGCCCGCCAGCCACTCGACGCGCCGGCCCCGGCGCTTCTCGGCGGTCACTGCGCCCCCAGCCCGCCCGAGCACGTCGCACCGGGCTCGGGCGTCTGCGGACCCTGCACGAACTTCGAGAAGAACTGGTCGACCCGCCGGTCGTCGGCGCCGTCCACGGTCACCTGGTTCCCCCAGGCGGTCAGCATGATCGTTCCGGCCTGACCCTCGTACGGGCTCATCAGCGAGTACGGCGTCCGGCCGACCCGCGCGGCCAGCTTCGCCACATCGGCGGCCGAGGCCTTGTCCGTGTACGTCACCCATACCGATCCGTGCTCCAGCGCGTGCACGGCGTTCACATCGGGGATCGCCTTCTCGTAGACCTCGCCGTCGCAATTCATCCATACGGGGTTGTGGTCACCGCCCACCGGCGGCTTCATCGGGTAGGCGACGGTCCCGGTGACATGGTTGCGGGTCAGCTTCTTCGCGTCCCAGGTCCGCAGCCCCTCGATCGGCCCGTCGGCGGGGGCCTGCTGCCCGTCCGAGGGTGCCTCGTCGTCCGAGGGCGCCTTGCCGTCCGCCACCGGGGCGGTCTGCTTCTGCTCGGACGCCTCGGACTTGGTCAGCACCGTGTACGAGCCGAACCCGACCAGCCCCACGACCACGAGCACGCTCAGGCTTATGGCCAGGGCACGGTCGCGGCGCTGCCGGGCGCGGTGGACGTCGTGCTGCTGCGCCATGGGGGTCCTGGGGTCGAAACTCATGTCGTCAGGTCCTTCTGGGAAGGGGCGGGGACGGACGGGCCGGAGGCCGGGGAAACCGGCGTGCGCGGGGCCGTCACGAAGGCGTGCCACCCCTTGCGCGCCATGGGCGCCGATCGTAGTGGGTGGCAGGGTGCTCGCTCTCACGTCGTGTGCGTAATCTGGGTGAAATCCCGGGTCGTGATACTGGAGCTTCCCCCCTACCCCGGGTGGTGGTGCACGGACCGTCTGAACTGCAAGGATGTGGCTATGGACAAGCAGCAGGAATTCGTCCTCAGGACGCTTGAGGAGCGCGACATCCGCTTCGTACGGCTGTGGTTCACCGATGTCCTGGGCTACCTCAAATCCGTCGCGGTCGCCCCGGCGGAACTGGAGCAGGCGTTCGACGAGGGCATCGGCTTCGACGGCTCGGCCATCGAGGGCTTCGCCCGGGTGTACGAGTCCGACATGATCGCCAAGCCGGACCCGGGCACGTTCCAGATCCTGCCGTGGCGGGCGGAGGCCCCCGGCACGGCCCGGATGTTCTGCGACATCCTGATGCCCGACGGCTCGCCCTCCTTCGCCGACCCGCGCTACGTCCTCAAGCGGATCCTCGCCAAGACCTCCGACCTGGGCTTCACCTTCTACACCCACCCGGAGATCGAGTTCTTCCTGCTGAAGGACAAGCCGGTCGACGGCAGCCGCCCCACCCCCGCCGACAGCTCCGGCTACTTCGACCACACCCCGCAGAACGTCGGCATGGACTTCCGCCGCCAGGCGATCACCATGCTCGAATCCATGGGCATCTCGGTCGAGTTCAGCCACCACGAGGGCGCCCCCGGCCAGCAGGAGATCGACCTGCGGTACGCGGACGCGCTCTCCACCGCCGACAACATCATGACCTTCCGCCTGGTGATGAAGCAGGTCGCGCTGGAGCAGGGCGTGCAGGCGACGTTCATGCCGAAGCCGTTCTCCGAGTACCCCGGCTCGGGCATGCACACCCACCTCTCGCTCTTCGAGGGCGACCGCAACGCCTTCTACGAGTCGGGCGCCGAGTACCAACTCTCCAAGGTCGGCCGCTCCTTCATCGCCGGCCTGCTCACCCACGCCGCCGAGATCTCCGCCGTCACCAACCAGTGGGTCAACTCCTACAAGCGCATCTGGGGCGGCTCCTCCCGCGCCGCGGGCGCCGGCGGCGAGGCCCCCTCGTACATCTGCTGGGGCCACAACAACCGCTCCGCGCTCATCCGCGTCCCGATGTACAAGCCCGGCAAGACCGGCTCCGCCCGGGTGGAGGTCCGCTCCATCGACTCCGGCGCCAACCCCTACCTGACGTACGCGGTGCTCCTCGCCGCGGGCCTCAAGGGCATAGAGGAGGGCTACGAACTCCCGGCCGGCGCCGACGACGACGTCTGGGCGCTGTCCGACGCGGAGCGCCGCGCGATGGGCATCGAGCCGCTGCCGCAGAACCTGGGCGAGGCGATCGCGCTGATGGAGAAGAGCGAACTGGTCGCCGAGACGCTCGGCGAACACGTCTTCGACTTCTTCCTGCGCAACAAGAAGCAGGAGTGGGAGGAGTACCGCTCCGAGGTCACCGCCTTCGAGCTGAAGAACCTGCTGCCGGTGCTGTGACCGCGACGCGGTGACATCCGGGCCGGAGGCGGTGCGCCTCCGGCCCGGATTGCGTTCGGGTTGAATACCCGCATGCGAAAGAGCGACGACCCCGCGAGAACCGGTGCCCGGCTGACCACGTCCGGCTGTCTGGCCGGCCTGCTGGTCGCACTCGCGATCCCGCTGTGGATCGTCGGCGCGCTCCTGTTCGACGTCCTCTCCCGCTGAGAAGCCGCGCGCCCGGCGTCGAACAGCTCGTGGAACGAAGCCAGTTGGGGGACTGGTAGGAAAGTTTCCTGTTCGCTAGCATTCCCGGCGGTGGCCCGGCGCGGTGCCCCGCTCCCTCGGCATGACGCGCTCAGTGAGAGCTCTGGCCCGGCCACCACGACCCCGCCCCCTGCCCGCACCCCGGACAGGATGCGGGGCCACGCACGGATGCCCAGCTCTCGCCACCCCCACAAGGCCAGGAGTCCAGGGATGCACCCGAACGGCTCAGCTCTGCTTCTCACGCCCACGCGGCGCCGTACGGTGGGCGTGGTCATCGCCGCCGTACTCGCCCTCGTGGGCGGGCTGTTGCTCGCCTACCCCGACCGGGCCGGCGCCGCCGCCGACCCCCTCATCTCGGGCGGCAAGTCCGCCACCTCCTCCTCCGACGAAAGCTCCGACCTCGGACCGCAGAACGCCTTCGACGGCGACCCGGCCACCCGCTGGGCCAGCGTCGAGGGCAAGGACCCCCAGTGGCTGAGCGTCGACCTCGGCGCCACCGCCGACGTCACGCGGGTGAAGCTGAGCTGGGAGGACGCGTACGCCAAGGCGTACCGGATCGAGATCTCCGCCGACGGCACCACCTGGACCCGGCTCGCCGACGAGGCGGCCGGCGACGGCGGCACCGACGACTGGCCCGCCCTCACCGGGAAGGGCCGCTACCTGCGCGTGTACGGCACCGCACGCGCCGCCGCCTACGGCTACTCGCTGTACGAGTTCGAGGCGTACGGCACGCTCGGCGGCCAGCCGCCGCAGACCGGCGCCTTCACGGTGGTCGCCGCCGGTGACATCGCCGCCCAGTGCACCGCGTCCGACAGCGACTGCGCCCACCCCAAGACCGCGGCGCTGGCCAAGAAGATCGACCCGAAGTTCTATCTGACGATGGGCGACAGCCAGTACGACGACGCCCGGATCTCCGACTTCCGCAACTACTACGACAAGACCTGGGGCGCCTTCAAGGCCAAGACGCGTCCGGTGCCGGGCAACCACGAGACGTACGACCCGGCCGGCGAACTGGCCGGCTACAAGGCCTACTTCGGGGACATCGCCTACCCCCAGGGCAAGACCTACTACAGCTACGACGAGGGCAACTGGCACTTCATCGCCCTCGACTCCAACTCCTTCGACAAGAGCGCCCAGATCGACTGGCTCAAGGCCGACCTCGCCAAGAACAGCAAGGCGTGCATCGCCGCCTACTGGCACCACCCGCTGTACTCCTCGGGCGGACACGGCAACGACCCGGTCAGCAGGCCCGTCTGGAAGATCCTGTACGGGGCCAAGGCCGACCTGGTGCTCAACGGGCACGACCACCACTACGAGCGGTTCGCCCCGCAGAACCCCGACGGCAAGGCCGTCGCCGACGGGATCACCGAGATCGTCGGCGGGATGGGCGGCGCCGAGCCCTACCCCATCGAGGAGGTCCAGCCCAACAGCCAGAAGCGGATCAGCGGTGAATACGGCGTCCTGAAGATGGACTTCACCGACTCCGGCTACAGCTGGAACTACATCGGCACCGACAACAAGACCAAGGACACCAGCCCGAAGTACACCTGCCACTGATGTACCTGGCGACCACGGGCCGCCGCGACACACCGGTCCGCCCCCGCTCCGGCGGGGCGGGCCGGCGTGTCCCCGGCACCGTCCTGGCACTCGGCACGGTCAGCCTCGTCACCGACATCTCCTCCGAGATGGTCACCGCGGTGCTGCCGCTCTACCTGGTCCTCGGACTGGGTCTCTCACCCCTCCAATTCGGCTTCCTGGACGGCCTGTTCAACGGCGTGGCCGCCGTCGTACGGCTGCTCGGCGGGTACGCCGCCGACCGCGGCCGCGGACACAAACGGGTCGCCGGCCTCGGCTACGCCCTCTCCGCCCTCTCCCGGCTCGGCCTGCTCCTCGCGGTCGGCGCCACCGCAGGGATCGCGGCCGCCCTCGCCACCGACCGGGTCGGCAAGGGCATCCGCACCGCACCCCGCGACGCGCTGATCACCCTGAGCAGCCCGCCCGAGACGCTCGGCCGGTCCTTCGGCGTGCACCGGGCGATGGACACCACGGGCGCCCTGCTCGGCCCGCTCGCCGCGTTCGCCCTGCTCTGGGCGACCGCCGACGCCTACGACGCGGTGTTCGTCGTCAGCTTCTGCGTCGGCCTGCTCGGGGTACTGCTCCTCGTCCTGTACGTCCCCGGGCAGCAACCGGCCCCGCCCGTGCGCCCGGAGCCCCGCGGACGCAAGCCGTTCGAGGCGCTCCGCGATCCCGCCTTCCGGCGGATCCTGGCCGCCGCCTCCCTGCTCGGTGCGGCCACCATCGGCGACGCCTTCGTCTACCTCCTGCTCCAGGACCGGCTCGGCCTCCCCGTCAGCTGGTTCCCGCTGCTGCCGCTCGGCGCGGCGGCCTGCTACCTGCTGCTGGCGATCCCGGCGGGCCGGATCGCGGACCGGGTCGGCCGACGGCTGCCCTTCCTGTACGGGCACCTCGCCCTGCTCGGCGTGTACGCCACGCTCCTCGCCCCGCTCGGCGGCCCCGCCCTGCTCCTCCTCGTGCCCGTCCTCGTACTGCTCGGGGTCTTCTACGCCACCACCGACGGGGTGCTCATGGCCCTCGCCGGACCCGTGCTGCCCGCCGACGGCCGGGCGGGCGGACTCGCCGTACTCCAGACCGGACAGGCACTGGCCCGGCTGCTCGCCGCGGCGGGCTTCGGTGCCGCCTGGACCCTGTGGGGGCCGGGCCCCGCACTGTGGGCGGCGCTCTCCGCCCTGCTCGCCGCCCTCGCCGGCGGCTGGGCGCTGCTGCCGCGCGACCCCTCCGGCACCCCGGCCCCCGGACAGCCGCAAGCCCAGCTCCCCGAAAGGCGGACCGCATGAGTGCCAGGTTCCCGAAACCCGCGACCCCGCTGGGCCCCCGGGCCAGGATCGCCGTCGTGGTGGCCGCGGTGCTGCTCCTCGCGGGCGGCTCCGTCGGGTACGTGATGCACGCCGAGCAGCGGACGAAGGGGCAACGGACCGAGGCCGACGCCTCGTTCGCCCTCGGCGGGCCCGCGCTGTACTTCCGGGACACGGCCGGCGGGCGCGTCGCCCACCAGCCGCTCACCGCCGCCCGGACCGGCGGCCCCCGCACCCGCGGCGGCCCCGCCTGCGACCGGTTCTACGCCTCCGGCGAAGGCGCGCTCTGCCTGCGCGCCAAGCCCGGGGTGCTGCCGAAGACATACGCGATCGTCCTCGACCGGCGGCTGCGCGAGAAGCGCCGGATCACCGTGCCGGGCGTGCCCACCCGCGCCCGGGTCTCGGCCTCCGGGCGGATGCTGTCCTGGACGGTGTTCGCGACCGGCGACTCGTACGCCACCACATCCTTCTCCACCCGCACCGCCATCCTCGACCTGCGCACCGGCTACCTCATCAAGTCCATGGAGAACATCCAGCTCACCATCGACGGCGCCCGCTACCACGCCCCCGACGTCAACTACTGGGGCGTGACCTTCGCCCGCGACGACAACCGCTTCTACGCGACCGTCTCCACCAAGGGCCGCACCTACCTCGTCGAGGGGAACATGCGGGACTGGACGGCGAAGGCACTGCGGCAGAACGTCGAATGCCCCTCCCTGTCGCCGGACAACACCCGGCTCGCCTTCAAGAAGAAGGTCTCCGACGACGCGGCCGCGCCCTGGCGGCTGTACGTCCTGGACCTGCGGACCATGCGGGAGACCCCGCTCGCCGAGGAACACGGCGTCGACGACCAGGCGGCCTGGCTGGACGACGGCACGCTCGCCTACGCCCTGCCGGGCGGGGGCGGCCGGGGAAGCGACATCTGGACCGTCCCGGCGGACGGTACGGGGACACCCCGCGTGGCCGTGAAGGGCGGGTCGTCACCGGTCGCGGTGACGGGCTGAACGATGTTCTCCCGGCAGGTGTAATGTGACGCATCCCCACACGGGGGCCGACCGAGGAGGTGAGACCCATTACCGCTGTATCAGGCTGGGTGCTCAGCTCTCGCGAACGCGTGGTCGACCCGACATAGTCGACCGCGGAGCGCCCATCGGCTTTCCCGAAAGGCTCCGCACATGTCGGTCACCGCTTCACCGCTCACCCTCGCCACCATCGTCCCCGAGCTCCGCGCCGCCGGCTGCGTATTCGCCGAGGACGAGGCGGAACTGATCCTCGCCACCGCCGCCGGCCCCGCCGAGACCGCCGCCATGGTCGAACGGCGGGTCGCCGGACTTCCCCTGGAACACGTCCTGGGCTGGGCCGAGTTCGGCGGCCTGCGGATCGCCGTCGGCCCCGGCGTCTTCGTACCCCGCCGCCGCACCGAGTTCCTGGTCGGGCAGGCCGCCGCGCTCGCCGGCCCCGGCGCGGTCGTCGTCGACCTGTGCTGCGGCTCCGGAGCCCTCGGCGCCGCGCTCGCCGCGACGCTGGGCCGGTCCGAACTCCACGCCGCGGACGTCGAACCGGCGGCCGTGCGGTACGCCCGCCGCAACATCGGCGACGCGGGCCAGGTGTACGAGGGCGACCTCTTCGAGCCGCTGCCCGCCTCGCTGCGCGGCCGGGTGGAGATCCTGCTCGCCAATGTGCCGTACGTACCCACGGACGATGTCGAACTGCTCCCCCCGGAGGCCCGGATCCACGAACCACGGGTGGCGCTGGACGGCGGCGCGGACGGCCTCGACGTGCTGCGCCGGGTCACCGCCGAGGCCCCGCGGTGGCTGGCACCGGGCGGGCATCTGCTGGTCGAGACGAGCCAACGGCAGGCGGCACGGGCCGAGGAGACCGTCGTCCGCAGCGGCCTGATCCCGCGCGTGGTCACCTCCGACGAGCTGTACGCGACCGTCGTCATCGCCACCAGGCCCGGCCCGGCACCCCGTCCGGGCGGCTGAGGGCCGTCCGGACGGGGCGCCGCCGGTCAGCTGAACCGCCACCGGGTCTGGCTGAAGTGGGCGCCCCTGCCGAAACCGAAGGCCTTGCGGGGGCATACCTGGAACACCAGTGCCGCATGGCCGGCGTTCACGAAGGCGCCGTCCCTGACGTCGAAGTGCCACTGCGGGCCGTACTTCGCCTCCCAGGCCGCGGCCAGCCGGTTCAGCGACGCCTCGTCCGTCACCCGCTCGGCCCGGCCCTCGATCACCACATCGAGCCCCTTCGACATGGTGTTGTCCCCGGTTCCGGTCGTCAGCACCACTTCCGGGCCGGCGGCCAGGTTCTGGGCCTTGCGCTCCTCGGCGCCGGTGGCGAAATGCAGCGCGCCGTCCGCCCACACCCCGATCAGCGGAGTGACGTGCGGGCGGCCGTCGGGACGGACGGTGGACAGCCAGTACACCTCCGCCCCGGTCAGCAGCTCCCTCGCCACCGACCACGGGCAGGCCGTCGCGCCCGGCTCGCTGTAGTCGGGATCCAGCTCGGCGAACGGTTCGAATCCTGGCATGTGGGCCTCCCGGTCCGGTCGTGGAATTGATCGTGCCTGCGAAGTGAGGACCGCGCACGCGCTCCGAAATCACCGGGACACGCCCTCCGAAATCATCGGGACACGCCCTCCGGATTCCTCGGAGAGGGGCCGCAGGGCCTCGCCGGCCCACTCCCCATCGCCGGGGGAGGCCGTAAGCTCGGAGCGCTGGATTGTGTGTGACGGCGAGCGGGAGAGCACGGAATGACGACGGTGCCGGGGCGCAGGAGCAGCACGTTCACCCGACTGCTGCGGCATGGCTTCACGGACCCCTCGGCCGCCGAGCGGCTCCTCGATCTGCCCGATCTGTCCTCCGTACGCTCCGACCCGGTGCTCCTCGAAGCCCTCGGCGCCACCGCCGACCCGGATCTGGCCCTGCGCGGGCTGGTCCGGCTGGCGGAGGCCGAGGAGGCGGACGAGCGGCAGATCCTGCTGGACACCCTCGTCACCGCCAAACCGCTGCGGGACCGGCTGCTCGGGGTGCTCGGCGCCTCCGAGGCGCTCGGCGACCACCTCGCCCGCCACCCCCGCGACTGGCAGGCCCTGGTCACCTACGAGGCCGCCGATCTCCACCCCGGCGTGGCCGAGTTCGAGCAGGGGCTCGCCGGGGCCGACGACCCGGACTCGCTGCGCGTCGCCTACCGGCGGTGCCTGCTGGCCATAGCGGCCCGTGACGTGTGCGGTACGACGGACGTCGCCGAGGCCGCCGCCGAACTGGCCGACCTGGCCACCGCGACCCTGCGGGCGGCGCTCGCCATCGCCCGTACGGCGACGCCCGCCGACGCCGCCCGCTGCCGGCTGGCCGTCATCGCGATGGGCAAGTGCGGCGGGCACGAGCTGAACTACGTCTCCGACGTCGATGTCATCTTCGTCGCGGAACCGGTCGACGGCCACGAGGAGAGCGAGGCCGTGCAGGCCGCCACGAGGCTGGCCGCGCACATGATGCGGATCTGCTCCGACACGACCGTCGAGGGAACCATCTGGCCGGTCGACGCCAACCTCCGCCCCGAGGGCCGCAACGGCCCCCTCGTACGGACCCTCTCCTCACACCTCGCGTACTACCAGCGCTGGGCCAAGACCTGGGAGTTCCAGGCGCTGCTCAAGGCCCGGCCGGTGGCCGGCGACCCCGAACTCGGCGCGGAGTACGTCGAGGCCGTCTCGCCGCTCGTGTGGCAGGCCGCGGACCGCGAGAACTTCGTCCCCGACGTGCAGAAGATGCGCCGCCGCGTCGTCGACAACATCCCCGCCGACCGCGTCGACCGCGAGATCAAGCTCGGCCCCGGCGGCCTGCGGGACGTCGAATTCGCCGTACAGCTCCTCCAGTTGGTGCACGGCCGCAGCGACACCACCCTGCGCAGCGGCACCACGCTGGAGGCGCTGCGGGCGCTCGCCGAGGGCGGCTACGTGGGCCGGGTGGACGCCGCGCAACTGGACGACGCCTACCGTTTCCTGCGCGCCTTGGAGCACCGCATCCAGCTCTACCGGCTGCGCCGCACCCACCTCGTCCCGGAGGACGCGCCGGACCTGCGACGGATCGGCCGCTCCCTCGGGATGCGCACCGACCCGATCACCGAACTCAACCAGGCGTGGAAGCGGCACGCCTCCGTGGTGCGGCGGCTGCACGAGAAGCTGTTCTACCGGCCACTGCTCGACGCCGTCGCCCAGCTCGCGCCCGGCGAGTCCCGGCTCAGCGCGAAGGCGGCCGCGCACCGGCTCGAAGCGCTCGGCTACGCCGATCCGGCCGCCGCGCTCCGGCACCTGGAGGCGCTGTCGTCCGGGGTGTCGCGCAAGGCCGCCATCCAGCGCACCCTGCTGCCGGTGCTGCTCGGCTGGTTCGCGGACTCCGCCGACCCGGACGCCGGGCTGCTCGGCTTCCGCAAGGTGTCCGACGCCCTCGGCAAGACCCCCTGGTACCTGCGGCTGCTGCGGGACGAGGGCGCGGCGGCGGAGAACCTCGCCCGGGTGCTGTCGGCCGGCCGGCTCGCCCCCGACCTGCTGCTGCGGGCCCCGGAGGCGGTGGCGCTGCTCGGCGACCCGCAGGGGCTGCGGCCGCGCACCCGGGAGAACCTGGAGCAGGAGGTGCTGGCCGCGGTGGGGCGGGCGGACAACGCCGAGACCGCGGTCGCGGTGGTGCGCGGGGTGCGGCGGCGCGAGCTGTTCCGGACCACGGCCGCCGACCTCATCGGCTCGTACGGCACGGAGGACCGGCCCGCCGAGGAGGACCCGGGGGCGCTGGTCGACCGGGTCGGCAACGCGGTCACCGATCTGAACGCCGTCACGATCGCGGGCGCCCTGCGCGCCGCCGTGCGCGAACAGTGGGGGGACACCCTCCCCACCCGCTTCGCGGTCATCGGCGTGGGCCGCTTCGGCGGCCACGAGCTGGGTTACGGCTCCGACGCCGATGTGCTGTTCGTCCACGCGCCGCGCGAGGGCGTCGACGAGCAGGAGGCCGGCCGGGCCGCGAACGCGGTGGTCGCCGAGATGCGCCGGCTGCTCCAACTACCCACCGCCGACCCGCCGTTGATCATCGACGCGGACCTGCGGCCGGAGGGCAAGAGCGGGCCGCTGGTGCGTTCGCTGGCGTCGTACGAGGCGTACTACCGGCGCTGGTCGCTGGTCTGGGAGAGCCAGGCGCTGCTGCGCGCCGAAACGGTCGCGGGCGATGCGGAACTGGGCCGCGACTTCATCGAGTTGATCGATCCGCTGCGCTATCCCATGGAGGGCCTGGGGGAGGACGCGGTCCGTGAGATCCGGCGCCTGAAGGCCCGGATGGAGTCCGAGCGGCTGCCGCGCGGCGCGGATCCGACGCTCCATACCAAGCTGGGGCGCGGCGGGCTGAGCGATGTCGAGTGGACCGTCCAGCTGATGCAGATGCAGCACGGCTGGGCGGAGCCGGGGCTGCGCACCACCCGCACCCGCGAGGCGCTGGCGGCGGCCTGCGCGGCGGAGCTGATCTCCGGCGAGGACGCGCAGACGCTGGACGAGGCATGGGTGCTGGCGACCCGGGTGCGCAACGCGGTGATGCTGGTACGCGGCCGGCCGGGCGACACCTTCCCGTCGGGTCCACGTGAACTCACTGCGGTCGGGCGGTACTTGGGGTACGAACCGGGGCACGTCGGGGACATGCTCGACGACTACCGGCGGATCACCCGGCGGGCGCGGGCGGTGATGGAGGAGCGTTTCTACGGGGCGTGAGCCGGGCCGCGACCGGAACTGAGGGCGCTTCCCCGGACGTGTCCCGGGCGGAGCTGCTTCCCTGGATGTGTCCCGGGCCGGGGTCGCTTTCCCGGACGTGCCGCGACCCGGGCCGGGGCCGTTTCCCCGGCGCACCGTGACCCGGGCCGGGCCGTTCCCCTGGCGGAGCGACGCGCCTCGCGACGTGCCCCCGCGACGCGCCCCCCGACGCACCCCGCGGGGCGCGCTACTCCTCCTTCGCGTCCAGCAGCGCGCGGCAGTGCCCGATGAACGCGCCCAGCGCCAGTTCGAACGCCGCGTCCGCCCGGCCCGTGCCCACCGCGGCCAGCGCCTCGGCGAGGCGCGGCGTCGTGGTGTCGTCCGGCAGCTCCCACATCGTCTCCGGGGCCGCCAGGTCCAGCGCCGACCCCAGGACCAGGTTCTCCAGCGCGGTGATCACCGTCATCACCTCGGCCATCGCGAAGCCGACGCCAAGCAGCAGCCGGACCGCCCGCTCGTAGTGCTCCAGGACCTTCGGGGCGCGCACCGGTGTGGTCATCAGCAGCGGGATCGCGCGCGGGTGGGCGGCGAACGCGGCACGGTAGGAGCGGGCCCACGCCGTCATGGCCGCGTCCCAGGGCTCCACGTCGAAGGCCGCGGAGTCGATCGCGGCGCACACCCGTTCCCGGACTAGCTCGACGACGCCGCCCCTTCCGTCCACGTGGTGATAGACCGAACCGGTCTGCACCCCGAGCCGCCGGGCCAGCTGCGGGACGCTCAACTCGCCTTTCTCGTCGATGAGTTCGAGCGCGGTGGTGGTGATGCGCTCCCGGTCCAGCAGCGGTGTGCGCGGCCGTCCCATGCCTGTTTCTCCTGACGTGCGTCCGCCGGGAGGTCTTCCCGGATGGCCATGGCTGAGGCTACATTGCGCAAACCGAAAGCCTTTAGGTTTCTGGTCGCCGGTCCCTGCCCCCCCGCCAGTCGCAGAAGGGCTCCCCTTTCGCATGGATGCACCAACCCTCAGAAAAGGCACCCTCGGCACCGCCGACATCGCCTTCTTCGTCATCTCGGCCGCCGCCCCGCTCACGGTGATGGCCGGAGTCGCCCCCATCGCCATCATGCTCGGCGGCATCGGGGCCCCCGTCGGCTATCTGCTGGCCGGCGTGACCCTCGCGATCTTCGCCATCGGGTTCACCACCATGAGCCGCCACGTCCGCAGCGGCGGCGCGTTCTACGCGTACATCACCCGGGGCCTCGGCCGCCCCGTCGGCATCGCCGCCGCCCTGATCGCGATGCTCGGCTACAACGGCATGGAGATCGGTGTCTACGGGCTGCTCGGCTCCACCACCGCCGACACCGTCCAGGCCCTGTGGGGCATCGACATCCCCTGGCTGCCGGTCTCCCTCGCCGGGCTGCTGCTCATCTGGTACGGCGGCTTCCGCTCCATCGACTTCGGCGCCAAGATCCTCGGGGTGCTGCTCGTCGCCGAGACCGGCATCCTCGTACTGCTCGCCGGCGGGGTGCTGCTGGACGGCGGGGCCGACGGGATCTCGCTCGCCTCGTTCACTCCCGGCAATGTCCTCGTACCCGGCACGGCGGCCGTGCTGGCCTGCGCGTTCGCCGCCTTCACCGGCTTCGAGTCCACGGTGATCTACCGGCGCGAGGCGCGGAACCCGGACCGGACCGTCCCCCGCGCCACCTATATCGCCGTCGCGTTCCTCGGGCTCTTCTACGCGTTCGTCGTCTGGACCGTCATCCGGGCGTTCGGCGACGCGAACGTCGTCGAGGCCGCGGCCACCGACCCGGGCGGGCTGTTCTTCTCCGCCATCACCCACTACGTCGGCTCCTGGGCCGCGGACCTGATGCACATCCTGATCGTCACCAGCGTCCTCGCCTCGCTGCTCGCCTTCCACAACGCCATCAACCGGTACGGGCTCGCACTCTCCGAGGAAGGGGTGCTGCCCGAGGCGCTCGGCCGCATCCACCCCCGCCACCGTTCCCCCTACGTGGCCGGACTCGCCCAGGTCGCGCTCGGAGCGGTGATCGTCATCGCCTTCGCGGCGGCCGGCGCCGACCCGTACGCGCAGCTGCTGCTCTGGGTCAACACTCCTGGAATGCTCGGCCTGATGCTGCTCCAGCTGCTCGCCGCGATCGCCGTACCGTGCTTCTTCCGCCGGTTCGAGCACGGCGAGGGCCGGTTCCGTACCGTCGTCGCCCCGGTCGTCGCCGCCGTGCTGCTGGCGGCCGCGATCTTCCTGGTCACGGACCACGTCGACCTGTTCTCCGGCGCCTCGACCGGGGTGAACACCGTGCTCGTCTCGCTGGTGCCCGCGGTCTTCCTGATCGGACTGGCGCTCGCGTACCGGCTCAAGCGTGACAAGCCCGAGGTGTACGCCCGGTTCGCCGCCGAGCCGTCGCCCCCGGACCCCGTGACCGCCCCCGCCGCTCCCTCCTCCACCACCGTCTAAGGAGTTCCACCGTGTCCGCAGCCGACCTCCTCCTCACCGGAGCCCGCGTCCGCACCCTCGACCCGGCCCGGCCGGAAGCCACCGCCGTGGCGGTCAAGGACGGGGAGATCACCGCCGTCGGCGACGAGGCCGGGCTGCGCGAGTGGCGCGGCAGCGGCACCGAGCACATCGACCTGTCCGGGGCCACCCTCACGCCCGGCCTGGTCGACGCGCACAGCCACCCCGTCTGGGGCCTGGAGATGGCCACCGGCACCGACCTCACCGCCGTCCGTGACCTCGACCAGCTGCGTGCCGCCCTGGCCGGGGCCGAACGGACCGAGGACTGGATCGTCGCCTGGGGCCTGGACCACAACGCCTTCGGCGGCCGCCCCGTCGACCGGGCACTGATCGAGGACGCCATCGGTGGTGCCCCCGCCTTCATCCGGCTCTACGACGGGCACTCCGCCCTGGCCACCGGGGCGGCCCTGGAACGCGCCGGGATCACCGGCCCGCGCACCTTCGTCCAGCGCTCCACCGTCGTCTGCGACCCCGACGGCCGCCCCACCGGCCACCTGATCGAGCACGCCGCGATGGCCCTGGTCGGGGAACGGCTGCCCAGGCCCTCGTACGCGGAGCGCCGTGCCCGCCTCGTGGAGCTGCTCTCCGGCATGGCCGCCACCGGACTCACCGGGGCCCATGTGATGGACCTCGCCGACGGTTCGGTGCCGGGGCTGCTGGCCGCCGTGGAGGAGGAGACCGACCTGCCGGTACGGCTGCGGCTGGCCCCCTGGTGCATGCCGGGCGCCGACGAGGAGGCCCTGGAGGAGCTGGTACGGCTGCAGAGCGAGGCGGGCCGGCTCTGGCGGGTCGGCGGCGTCAAGTTCTTCATGGACGGCACCGTCGAGGGCGGCACCGCCTGGCTGGAGCACGCCGACTGCCACGGGGAGGGCACCGAGGCGTTCTGGCCGGACCCGGCGGCGTACACCGCCGCCGTCCACCACCTGCACCGCGCCGGGGTGCGCACCGCCACCCACGCCATCGGGGACGCCGCCGTCCGGCATGTGCTGGACACGGTCGAGGCGCTGGGGGAGAGCGGCCGGCTCCGCCACCGCGTCGAGCACATCGAGACCGTGCCCAGCGGCCTGGCCGCCCGGTTCGCCGAACTGGGGGTGATCGCCTCGATGCAGCCCACCCACACCGCGTACACCCGGGCCGACCACAGCGACGAGTGGTCGAAGCGGCTGGGCGAGGAGCGGGCCGGCCGGGCCTGGCGCTGCCGGGACCTGCGCGACGCCGGGGCGTACCTGGCACTGGGCTCGGACTGGCCGATCGCCCACTACGACGTACGGCAGGTGCTGGCCACGGCCCGGCTGCGGCGGCTGCCCGGGGCGTACGACACCGAGCCGGTCACCGCCGAGCAGGCGCTGACCGGGCTGATGGCGCTGGAGGGCTGCACCTCGCACGCGGCGGTCGCCGCCGGGGAGCAGCGGGCCGCGGGCCGGATCGCGGTGGGGTACCGGGCCGATCTGACGGCGTTCGGGGTGGATCCGGTGGACGCACCTGCGGACGAGCTGGGCGAGGCGCCGGTGCGGCTCACGGTGTGCGGGGGGCGGGTCACGCACCGGGGCTGAGGCGGCGGGCGGGCCGGTCCTCAGCGACGGCCCGCCGCGCCCGCAGCCGGGCGCACCAGGTCCTCAGCGACGGCCCGCCGCCGCGCCCGCCGTCGCGCGCCGGGCCCGGACCGGCGCGCCCGCGGACAGCCCCGCCAGCCGGGCCCTGCCGCGCGGCGGCGGCACCCGCCTGGGCAGATGGTGCGGCAGCGAGCCGTACCAGGCGTACGAGACGGCGTAACCGAAGGCCAGGCACGCCATACCGCCCAGCGCGTCCAGCCAGAAGTGGTTGGCGGTCGACACGATGACGACCAGGGTGACCGTCGGGTAGAGCAGGGCCAGGACGCGCGCCCAGGGCGCGGAGGTCAGCGCGAAGACGGTCAGGCCGCACCAGAGCGACCAGCCGATGTGTATCGACGGCATCGCCGCGTACTGGTTCGACATGTTCTTGAAGTTGCCCGAGGCCATCGAACCCCAGGTGTGGTGGACCAGCACGGTGTCGATGAAGTGGCCGCCGTTCATCAGCCGGGGCGGCGCCAGCGGATACAGGTAGTAGCCGAGCAGCGCCACACCCGTGGTCGCGAACAGGGTCAGCCGGGCCGCCGCGTATCGGCCGGGGTGACGGCGGAACAGCCACACCAGTACACAGACCGTGACGACGAAGTGCAGCGTCGCGTAGTAGTAGTTCATCGAGACGATCAGCCATGTCACGGAATTCACCGCGTGGTTGACGGTCTGTTCCACGGAGATGCCCAGGTACCTCTCGGCCGACCAGATTCGGTCGGCGTTGCGCAGCGCCTCGGTCCGCTGTTCCGGGACGGCGTTGCGGACCAGCGAGTACACCCAGTAACTGGCCGCGACGAGCAGGATTTCGAACCAGATGCGCGGCCGGCGCGGGAAGCGCAGCGAACGCAGTGCGGCGAGCGGGAAACGTGGGCCCGCCGGGCCGCCGTCACGCCGCTGTCCGGTGCTCCGCTTCGCGTTCGCCGCAGGGGCCGCCTCGTCCACGATGGGTGACGGGGTGGCCTCCGACCGGCCTTCCTTCGATGTCACTCTCAATTCACCCATAGGCACAGAGTCTGCCAGAAAATGCCCTTCCGCCCGATCATCCTCCGGCCGGGGCCGGGCCGCACATCCGTGGGTGCCGGAACTGCGCGAAGGGGGCGGGTGTGGGAACCTTGAGCGGTCAGGCGGTGGCGGCCGGAGCGGGCCCGGGGCCGGCTGCCGTTGAACCGCGAACGACCAGTTCGGGCATGAAGACGAACTCGCTGTGCGGAGCGGGCGTGCCGCCGATCTCTTCGAGCAGCGTGCGTACGGCGGCCTGGCCCATCGCCGTCACCGGCTGACGGATCGTGGTCAGCGGCGGATCGGTGAACGCTATGAGCGGCGAGTCGTCGTAACCGACCACCGACAGATCGCGCGGCACCCGCATCGACAGCCGCCGGGCGGCCCGGATCGCGCCGAGCGCCATCATGTCGCTCGCGCACACCACCGCCGTGCAGCCCCGCTCCATCAGCGCCGAGGCCGCGGCCTGGCCACCCTCAAGAGTGAACAGCGAATGCTGGATCAGCTCCTCCACCGCCTCCGGCGCGAGGCCCAACTGGTCCCGCATGGTGGCGTGGAAGCCCTCGATCTTGCGCAGCACCGGCACGAACCGCTTCGGGCCGACCGCCAGACCGATCCGCTGATGACCCAGTGACACCAGGTGTGTCACCGCGAGCCGCATCGCGGCCCGGTCGTCCGGCGAGATGAACGGCGCCTGGACCTTGGGCGAGAAGCCGTTGACCAGGACGAACGGAACACCCTTGGCGCGCAGTTGCTCATAGCGCTGCATGTCGGCCGAGGTGTCGGCGTGCAGCCCGGAGACGAAGATGATGCCCGAGACGCCGCGGTCGACCAGCATCTCGGTCAACTCGTCCTCGGTGGAGCCGCCGGGGCTCTGGGTGGCGAGCACCGGCGTGTACCCCTGCCGCGTCAGCGCCTGGCCGATGACCTGGGCCAGGGCGGGGAAGATGGGGTTCTCCAGCTCGGGCGTGATCAGGCCGACCAGTCCCGCGCTGCGCCTGCGCAGCCGTACGGGCCGTTCGTAGCCGAGGACGTCGAGCGCGGCGAGAACGGATTCACGGGTGGCCGCAGCAACACCGGGCTTGCCGTTCAGTACACGGCTGACCGTCGCTTCGCTGACCCCCGCCTGAGTTGCGATATCGGCAAGCCGTGCGGTCATGGAAGTGGACTGTACCGGGCGTATGTCGGATTGCCCACCATGGGCATGAATCGGACGACTGCCTCCGCGCGCCGGTTCACGGGGGTTTACCGGCAACGTCTTGCAAGGTCTTGCGAGCCGGTTCCGTCGGCTCCGGTCGGATCGTCGCACCGCACCCTCGTGGGCTGTGGCCTGCCACTGTCAGGGCGTGACGTCCTGCGTCAAGGGTCTTGACGGCAACCGTGAGGACACGCGAATGTAACGATCGTCGGCGCTTGCAGAAATCTTCCGCAAACTCTTTCGGCGTTCTTTCATCCTTGTTACGTTCTCGTCGACCCGGCGCCGCGACGGAGCGGTACGGCAGTTGAAGGAGTTCAGATGCGACGTGGCATAACGGCCACCGCCCTGGTCGCGGCCCTGGCCCTCGCGGCGACCGCCTGCGGCAGCGACGACGAGTCCGGCGGCACGGGCAAGAGCTCGGGCGAGCTCTCCGGCACGGTGACGTGGTGGGACACCTCCACCGCGGGCAGCGAGGACAAGGTCTTCAAGAAGATCGCCGAGGACTTCGAGAAGAAGCACCCGAAGGTCGACGTCAAGTACGTCAACGTGCCGTTCGGCGACGCACAGAACAAGTTCAAGAACGCGGCGCAGTCCGGCTCCGACGCCCCCGACGTCATCCGCTCCGAGGTCGCCTGGACCCCCGAGTTCGCCGACCTCGGCTACCTGGCGCCGCTCGACGGCACCGCCGCGCTGAAGGACTCGGACGACTTCCTCAAGCAGGCCGCCGCGTCCACCAAGTACAAGGACAAGACGTACGCGGTGCCGCAGGTCATCGACTCCATGGGCATCTTCTACAACAAGAAGATCTTCAAGGAGGCCGGCGTCGAGGTCCCCAAGACCGTCGACGAGCTGAAGACCGTCTCCAAGAAGATCAAGGACAAGACCGGCAAGACCGGCATGTACCTGCGCGGCGACGACGCGTACTGGTTCCTCTCCTTCCTGTACGGCGAGGGCGGCGACATGGTCGACGCCTCCACCAAGTCCGTCACCATCGACAACCCCGCGGGCGTCAAGGCGATGAAGGTCGTCAAGGACCTCGTCGACTCCGGGGCGGCCAAGACCGATGCCACGGACGGCTGGGAGAACATGCAGGCGTCCTTCAAGGACGGCAAGGTCGCCATGATGATCAACGGCCCGTGGGCCGTCGCCGACACCTACGCCGGCAAGGAGTTCAAGGACAAGGCCAACCTGGGTATCGCCCCGGTCCCGGCCGGCTCCGCCGCGCAGGGCGCCCCGCAGGGCGGCCACAACCTGGCCGTCTACGCGGGCTCCAAGAACCTCGACGCCTCCTACGCCTTCGTCGACTACATGACGTCGGCCGAGACCCAGGCCAAGGTCACCAAGGAGCTGAGCCTCCTGCCGACCCGCACCTCCGCCTACGCCCGGCAGGACGTCGTCGACAACGAGATCGTCGGCTTCTTCAAGCCCGTCGTCGAGACCGCCGTCGAGCGCCCCTGGATCCCCGAGACCGGCAGCCTCTTCGCCCCGCTCGTCACCGAGTACACCAAGGTCCTGACCGGCCAGACCACGCCCGAGAAGGCCACCAAGACGACCGGCGACTCCTACCGCAAGCTCCTCAAGGGCTGGAAGTAACAGGAAGGCAGGCCGGCTGATGGCTGTCCACACCGGCCAGTCGGTGGCGAAGGCCGCGGGCGACGACATCGTCGCCCGCGGCCGGAGCCGCGGCACTGGCACACCCACACCGCCGGGCAGGCTCCGGCGGGCCCTGTCGACCCACTGGTACGCCTGGACCATGGTCGCCCCGGTCGTCGTCGTGATCGGCGTGATCATCGGATACCCGCTGGTCCGCGGCATCTACCTGTCGATGACCGACGCCAACGAGCGCAACGTCGCGCGGTCCATCGGGGTCAACCACCTGCCCGCCACGTACGAGTTCGTGGGTCTGGACAACTACACCGAGGCACTCACCGGCGAACAGTTCCTCGGCACGCTCGGCTGGACCCTGGTGTGGACGGTCTCCTGCGTGACCATCACCTTCTGCCTCGGCATGGCCCTCGCCAACATTCTCAACCGCCGGATCGCCGGCCGCTCCGCGTACCGGATGGCGCTGATCCTGCCCTGGGCCATCCCCGGCTTCGTCTCCGTCTTCGCCTGGCGCTTCCTCTACAACGAGGACCGCGGGCTGCTCAACAAGATCCTCTCCGGCGGCGGGATCGACGGCATCCCGTGGCTGAACGACCCCACCTGGGCGAAGTTCTCCGTCATCGCCGTCAACGTCTGGCTCGGCGTGCCGTTCATGATGGTCGCCCTGCTCGGCGGACTGCAGTCGATCCCCAGTGAGCACTACGAGGCCGCCGAGATGGACGGCGCCACCGCCTGGCAGCGGTTCCGCCACATCACGCTGCCCGGACTGCGGCCGGTCTCCACCACGGTGATCCTGCTCTCCACCATCTGGACCTTCAACATGTTCCCGGTGATCTACCTGCTGACCCGCGGCGGACCCGGCGAGGCCACCCAGATCCTGGTCACCCAGGCGTACAAGTTCTCCTTCGAGATCAGCCCGCGCGACTTCGCGCAGTCCTCCACCTGGGGCGTACTGATCCTCGTACTCCTGCTGATCTTCGCCGCCGTCTACCGGCGAGTCCTGCGCACCCAGGGAGACGACTGGTGACCACCACCGCACCCACCCCCGCCGCGCGCCACTCCGCGCCCAAGGTCCGGCAGCGCGGGGAGCGTTCGCCGCTGGCCTCCGCCGGCCTGCACCTGACGCTCGTCGTCGCGTCCGTGATCGCCGTCTTCCCCGTGCTGTGGGTCCTGCTCACCTCGCTGAAGCCCGCCGCGTTCGCGACCACCACGGACTTCTTCAAAGAGACCACGTTCGAGAACTACACGAACCTGATCCAGAACACGAAGTTCCTCACCTGGTTCGGCAACTCCCTGCTCATCGCGGGACTCACCACGCTCCTCGGCGTCATCGTCTCCGCCTCCACCGGCTACGCCGTCAGCCGCTTCCGCTTCCCCGGCAAGCGCGGGCTGATGTGGACGCTGCTGGTCACCCAGATGTTCCCGGTCGCCGTCCTCATCGTGCCGATCTACAACATCATGGCGAGCATGGGGCTGCTGAACCAGCCCGCCGGTCTCGTCATCACCTACCTCACCATCTCGGTGCCGTTCTGCGCCTGGATGATGAAGGGCTTCTTCGACACCATCCCGCGCGAGATCGACGAGTCCGGGCAGGTCGACGGCCTCACCCCGTTCGGCACGTTCTGGCGGCTGATCCTGCCGCTCGCCAAGCCCGGCCTCGCCGTCACCGCGTTCTACTCCTTCATCACCGCGTGGGGCGAAGTGGCGTACGCCTCCGCCTTCATGGTCGGCGAGGACAACCTCACCCTCGCCGGCGGACTCCAGCTCTTCGTCAACCAGTACGGAGCCCAGTGGGGTCCGATGACCGCCGCGTCCGTGCTCATCGCGATACCCGCGGCCCTGGTCTTCCTGTTCGCGCAGAAGCACCTCGTGACCGGCATGTCCGCCGGAGCCGTCAAGGGCTGAGGCGCGGAGGCCACGACCGCAGCACGACCCGCACGCATCAGTCACGGCGGCCGCCGGAATCCCGACCCGGCTCCGGAGCCGCTACCCACCCAGACACCCCAGGGATGACATGACCCAGCACCTCGCTGCCCCCTCCACCGGCACGTCCGGCGCCGCTGCGGCCCACCAGACCGGCTGGTGGCAGGATGCGGTGATCTACCAGGTCTATCCGCGGAGCTTCGCCGACGGCAACGGCGACGGCATGGGCGATCTCGCAGGCGTACGCGACAGACTCCCGTACCTCAAGAGCCTCGGCGTCGACGCGGTCTGGCTCAGCCCCTTCTACGCCTCCCCGCAGGCCGACGCGGGCTACGACGTCGCCGACTACCGTGCCATCGACCCGATGTTCGGCACCCTGCTGGACGCCGACGGGCTGATCCGGGACGCCCACGACCTGGGCCTGCGGATTATCGTGGACCTGGTGCCCAACCACTCCTCGGACCGGCACGAGTGGTTCAGGCGCGCCCTCGCCGAGGGCCCCGGCTCCGCGCTGCGCGAGCGCTACCACTTCCGTCCCGGCAAGGGCGCGGACGGCGAACTGCCGCCCAACGACTGGGAGTCCGTCTTCGGAGGCCCCGCCTGGACCCGCACCACCGACCCGGACGGCACCCCGGGCGACTGGTACCTCCACCTCTTCGCGCCCGAGCAGCCCGACTTCAACTGGGAACACCCGGCCGTCGCCGACGAGTTCCGCTCGATCCTGCGCTACTGGCTCGACATGGGCGTCGACGGCTTCCGGGTCGACGTCGCCCACGGCCTCGTCAAGGCCGCCGGCCTGCCCGACCTCGGCAGCCACGACCAGCTCAAGCTGCTCGGCAACGACGTCATGCCGTTCTTCGACCAGGACGGGGTGCACGAGATCTACCGCTCCTGGCGCACCATCCTCGACGAGTACCCCGATACGATGGGGCCCGAAGGGCCTTCGTCAGAGGGGCGGCGGGCGACGGGCGGGCGGATCGCCGTCGCCGAGGCCTGGACCCCCACCGTCGAGCGCACCGCCAACTACGTGCGCCCCGACGAGATGCACCAGGCGTTCAACTTCCAGTACCTGTCCACCTCCTGGGACGCCGCCGAGCTCCGCAAGGTCATCGACACCTCGCTCGACGCGATGCGCCCGGTCGGCGCCCCCGCCACCTGGGTGCTCTCCAACCACGACGTGACCCGGCACACCACCCGGTTCGCCAACCCGCCCGGCCTCGGCACCCAGATCCGCACCGCCGGCGACCGCGAGCTGGGCCTGCGCCGGGGCCGCGCCGCCACCCTGCTGATGCTGGCCCTGCCCGGCTCCGCCTACGTCTACCAGGGCGAGGAGCTCGGCCTGCCCGACGTCACCGACCTGCCCGACGAGGTCCGCCAGGACCCGTCGTTCTTCCGCGCCGAGGGCCAGGACGGGTTCCGCGACGGCTGCCGGGTGCCGATCCCGTGGACCCGCGAGGGCGGCTCGTACGGATTCGGCGACGGCGGCAGCTGGCTGCCGCAGCCCACGGGCTGGGGCGAGCTGTCCGTGGAGGCGCAGACCGGCGTGGCGGACTCCACCCTGGAGCTGTACCGGGCCGCGATCGCCGCCCGCCGGGCACACCCGGGGCTCGGCGCCGGAAGCTCGGTGGAGTGGCTCCAGGCCCCCGAGGGGCTGCTGATCTTCGCCCGCCCCGGCTTCGTCTGCACCGTCAACACGACGGGCCGTCCGGTCCGCATCCCCGTGCGCGGCACCGTCCTGCTGTCCAGCGGCCCGGTCGTCACCGACGGCGCCGAGATCGAACTGCCCGCGGACACCACGGTGTGGTGGACGGTGTGACGGTTCCCCTGCCCAGGGCCTCTCTTCCGGATCAGGCCGGATCAGGGAGCGAGGGCCGGTGCGTGCAACTGCAAGGCGGAGGAGGGAGCCAGCGCGGGGCGTTGGTGACTGACGACAACGCCGCAGATGTGCGTGCCGGCCCCCGCGAGCCCGGCAAGATCCGGAAGAGAGGCCCTGGGTCCGGTGCGCCGAGACTCTCGGACATCGCCGGCCAGGCAGCGGTCAGCGAAGCGACCGTCAGCCGGGTGCTCAACGGGAAACCGGGCGTCTCGGAGACCACCCGTCAGCGGGTGCTCGCGGCGCTGGACATCCTGGGCTACGAACGCCCCGTACGGCTGCGGCAGCGCAGCGCCGGGCTGATCGGACTGGTGACGCCCGAACTCACCAACCCGATCTTCCCGGCGTTCGCGCAGTCCGTCGAGCAGGTGCTGGCCGGGCACGGCTACACCCCGGTGCTCTGCACCCAGATGCCCGGCGGCGCCACCGAGGACGAACTCGTCGAGCAGCTCGTGGAGCGCGGCGTCGGCGGGATCGTCTTCATCTCCGGGCTGCACGCCGACATGTCGGCCGACCCGGCCAGGTACGCCGCGCTCACCGAGCGCGGCGTGCCGTTCGTCCTGATCAACGGCTACAACGAGCGGATCAGCGCGCCGTTCGTCTCGCCCGACGACGCCGCCGCCGTGCGGATGGCCGTCGGGCACCTCGCCGACCTCGGCCACAGCCGGGTCGGTCTGGCGATCGGGCCGCAGCGCTATGTGCCGGCCCGCCGCAAGCGCGAGGGGTTCGTCGACGCCGTCGTGAACCTGCTGGGCCTGGACCGGGCCGAAGCCGAACTCCTCGTCTGTCCCACGCTGTTCAGCGTCGAGGGCGGCCAGGTCGCGGCCGGCGCGCTGCTCGACCAGGGGTGCACGGGCATCGTCTGCGGCAGCGACCTGATGGCGCTGGGCGTGGTGCGCGCGGCCCGGGAGCGCGGGCTCGGTGTGCCGCGCGACGTGTCGGTGGTGGGTTTCGACGACTCGCAGCTGATCGCGTTCACCGATCCGCCGCTGACGACGGTGCGCCAGCCGGTCCAGGCGATGGCCGCGGCGGCGGTGGGCGCCCTGCTGGAGGAGATCGGCGGCAGCCCCGTGCAGCGTACGGAGTACGTGTTCCAGCCGGAGCTGGTGGTCCGGGGATCCACCGCCGCACTCCGGGGCTGCTGAGGCCCGCGGGGCCGGGCGGCACAGGAGAGGCACCGGGGATCGGCCCTGGATGGGCCTGCGGGGAGTGAGCGACCCCGGGTGCCCCTCTTGTCCGTGACCGGCCCGGCCGGCCGGGCGCGTGGGGTCCGGGATCGCCGGAACCCCCGGCCGACCGGACCGGAGTCGGGAGAAACTTAACAGCGCTGCAATGTTTTGCGTAAGACCTTGCAGGGAGAAAACTGCTGTATTTCCTGGATGTGAGCGGACGATGTCCAAAGGGTTGACCGAGGGCTGACAGGCTCGTACGGTCGGCGTCGCGGCAAGGTTTGCATTCTTGCAGCAAGAACCTTCAGGAGCCTTGAGGGCAGGGCGCGTTGCCACGTGAGGCTGCACCGTCACCCGCATTTCCCCCCACAGCAGGAGGAAACATGGCACGCAGACCACTGTCCGCGGCGCTCGCCCTGGCAGCAGGCGCCGCCGCCCTCGTGGCCCCCACCACGACCGCCCAGGCGTCCACCCCCGGCGACAAGGACGTCACCGCGGTCCTCTTCGAGTGGAAGTTCGACTCGGTGGCCAGGGCCTGCACGGACTCCCTCGGCCCGGCCGGCTACGGCTACGTACAGGTCTCGCCGCCCCAGGAACACATCCAGGGCGGCCAGTGGTGGACCTCGTACCAGCCGGTCAGCTACAAGATCGCCGGACGGCTCGGCGACCGCGCCTCCTTCGCCGCCATGGTCAACACCTGCCATGCCGCCGGCGTCAAGGTCGTCGCGGACTCCGTCATCAACCACATGTCGGCCGGATCGGGCACCGGCACCGGCGGCTCCTCGTACACCAAGTACGACTACCCCGGCGTGTACTCCGCGGCCGACATGGACGACTGCACCGCGCAGATCAGCAACTACCAGGACCGCGCCAACGTCCAGAACTGCGAACTCGTCGGCCTCGCCGACCTGGACACCGGCGAGGACTACGTACGCGGCCGGATCGCCGCCTACCTGGACGACCTGCGCTCCCTGGGCGTGGACGGCTTCCGGATCGACGCCGCCAAGCACATGCCCGCCGCCGACCTGGCGAACATCAAGTCACGGCTGAGCGACCCGGGCGTCCACTGGAAACAGGAGGCGATATACGGCGCGGGCGAGGCCGTCTCGCCCGACGAGTACACCGGCACCGGGGACGTCCAGGAATTCCGGTACGCCCGCGGCCTCAAGCAGGTCTTCAACAACGAGAACCTCGCCTATCTGAAGAACTACGGCGAGGGCTGGGGCTTCATGCCCTCGTCGAAGGCCGCGGTCTTCGTCGACAACCACGACACCGAGCGCGGCGGCGACACGCTGAACTACAAGGACGGCGCGAACTACACCCTCGCCAATGTCTTCATGCTCGCCTGGCCGTACGGCTCGCCCGACGTGCACTCCGGCTACGAGTGGTCCGACAAGGACGCGGGCCCGCCCAACGGCGGCACGGTGAACGCCTGTTACATCGACGGCTGGAAGTGCCAGCACGCCTGGCGCGAGATCTCCTCCATGGTCGGCTTCCGCAACACCGCGCGCGGCGAGGCCGTCACCGACTGGTGGGACGACGGCGGCGACCGGATCGCGTTCGGCCGCGGCGCCAAGGCGTACGTCGCGATCAACCACGAGGGCTCCGCGCTGACCCGTACGTTCCAGACCTCGCTGCCCGCCGGTGACTACTGCGACATCCAGTCCGGCAACGGGGTCACGGTGAACGGCTCGGGCCAGTTCACCGCGACCCTGGGCGCGAACACGGCACTGGCCCTCCAGGTGAACGCCCGTACCTGCGCGGCCACCTGACCCGGCAGGAGCGCCCCGGACCGCCAGGTGACCCGGGCCCGGGGCTGAAGCAGACGCACCGCAGACCGTGAGGCGCCCCGTGATGTGCGGCGCCCCGGGGCGGGGGCGTACCAGGGCGATCCCCGCAGGACGAAGCAGTGACAGGACGGCTCGCTCGCGGTGCCGGACGAGTCCACGCAGTCCGAGGAGACGCCCTGGCGGGCCCCCGCCCCCACCCCGCCACCCGACGAAGACCGCCCACTCCGAGCCGCCACTCCGAGCCCCCTCACCCCGAGACCCCCCACCCCGAGCCCCCCACCCGTCCACAAGGAGACCCAGCCAGTGTCCCGTTCCACCCTCAGGCGGGGAGCCGTCGCCGCACTCTGCGCGGCGCTTCTCCCCGTCGTCCCGGCGGCAACCGCGTCGGCCGCGCCGAGACCCCCGGGCCCGCCCTCGGACGCGAAGCTCGCCCAGGCGCCCTCCCGGCACGACCTGACCCGCGAGCAGTTCTACTTCGTCATGCCCGACCGGTTCGCCGACGGCGACAGGTCCAACAACCGCGGCGGGCTCACCGGTTCGCGCCTGGAGACCGGGTACGACCCCACGGACAAGGGCTTCTACCAGGGCGGCGACCTCAAGGGCCTGACAGAGCGGCTCGACTACATCAAGGGCCTGGGAACCACCGCCATCTGGCTCGCCCCGATCTTCAAGAACCGCCCCGTCCAGGGCACCGGCAAGGACGCCTCGGCCGGCTACCACGGCTACTGGATCACCGACTTCACCCGGGTCGACCCGCACTTCGGGACCAACGCCGACCTGACGAAGCTGATCGACAGGGCCCACGCCAAGGGCATGAAGGTCTTCTTCGACGTCATCACCAACCACACCGCCGACACCGTCGACCACGCCGAGAAGACCTACGGCTACCGGCCGAAGGGCGCCTACCCGTACCTGGACGAGAACGGCCGGCCGTTCGACGACAGCAAGGGCCTGGCGAAGGTGAACGCGGACTCGTTCCCGTACACCCCGCGGAACACCGGGAACGACAAGGTCCCGGCCTGGCTCAACGACCCGGCGATGTACCACAACCGGGGCGACTCGACGTTCGCCGGCGAGTCCGCCGAGTACGGCGACTTCTCCGGGCTGGACGACCTGTGGACCGAGCGGCCCGAGGTCGTCTCCGGCATGGCGGACATCTACCGGAAATGGGTCCGCGACTTCGACATCGACGGCTTCCGGATCGACACCGTCAAACACGTCGACCTGGACTTCTGGACCCAGTGGGCGACCGCCCTGGACACCTACGCGGCCAAGCACGGCCGCAAGGACTTCTTCATGTTCGGCGAGGTCTACTCCGCCGACACCGCCGTCACCTCGCCCTACGTCACCCGGGGCCGGCTCGACGCGACGCTCGACTTCCCCTTCCAGGAAGCGGCACGCCAGTACGCCTCCCAGGGCGCCCCGGCCTCGAAGCTCTCCGCCGTCTTCGGCGACGACTACCGCTACACCACCGAGAGGGCCAACGCCTACGAGCAGGTGACCTTCCTCGGCAACCACGACATGGGCCGCATCGGCACGTTCCTGAAACAGGACAACCCGAAGGCCGACGACGCGGAACTCGTCGAACGCGCCGAACTCGCCAACGAGCTGATGTTCCTGGGGCGGGGCAACCCCGTCGTCTACTACGGCGACGAGCAGGGCTTCACCGGCGCGGGCGGTGACAAGGACGCCCGCCAGACCATGTTCGCCTCGAAGACCGCCGACTACCTCGACGACGACGAACTGGGCACCGACCGCACCCACGCCACCGACGCGTACGACCCGAAGCACCCCCTGTACCGGAACATCGCCGCGCTCTCCGAACTCACCCGGAAGAACCCGGCCCTGCGTGACGGCGTCCAGACCGAGCGCTACGCGCAAGGGTCCGTCCGCGCCTTCTCCCGCACGGACCCCGAGAAGCCCAACGAGTACCTCGTGGCCACCAACAACGGCACCGCCCCGAAGACCGTCGAGCTGCCCACCGCATCCGTCGGGATGAACTTCCGCACCCTGTACGGCGGTTCCTCGACCGTCCGCAGCGGCTCCGACAAGAAGGTCACCGTCACGGTCCCCGCCCTCTCCAGCGTCGTACTGCGCGCCGAGAAGCCGATGGACGACCCCGCCGCCAAGCCCTCGATCACCCTGAAGGCGCCCGCCGCCGGGGCCACCGGCACCGTCGAGATCTCCGCCGACGTCGACGGCGGCGGGCTGAACCGGGTCGTCTTCGCCGCGCAGACCGGCAACGGCGAGTGGACCACGCTCGGTTCCGCCGACCACGCCCCGTACAAGGTCACCCAGCACCTGGACGGCAAGGTGGCGGCCGGCACCCCGCTGCGCTACAAGGCGGTCGTCGTCGACCGCACCGGACGCACCGCCGGCGCCCTCGCCGCGACCACCGCCGGGCAGGCCCCGGTGGAGCCGAAGCCCGTGGCCGTCGAACGCGACTACGCCGTCGTCCACTACAAGCGCACCGACGGCGACTACGAGGGCTTCGAGCTCCGGTCCGGCGACACCACGGCCGGCTTCACCGGACGCGACGCCTACGGAGCGTTCGCCTGGGTCAAGCTCGAAGAAGGCGCCACCACCCTCCCGTACACCGTCGAGAAGGACGGCACCGCCGACGGGCCGCAGCGCACCGTGGAACTCGCCAGGACCGGACAGGTCTGGATCGAGCAGGGCAAGGACGGCCAGGCCGACAAGGCCCCCGACGGCGCCTACCCGCCGCAGGACACCACCAAGGCCGTTCTGCACTACTACCGGCCCGACGGCGACTACGACGGCTGGGGGCTGCACACCTGGACCGGCGCCAAGAACCCCACCGACTGGGCGAAGCCCCTCCAGCCGGCGCAGAAGGACGCCTCCGGCGTCACCTTCGAGGTGCCGCTCACCGACGGCGCCACCTCGCTCAGCTACATCCTGCACAAGGGCGACGAGAAGGACCTCCCCAGCGACCAGTCGCTCGACCTCGCCACCTACGGGCACGAGGTCTGGATGCTCGGCTCGACCCTCGGCTACCTGCTGCCCCAGACCGGCGGCGCACCCGCCCCCGACCTCACCGGGGCCGAGGCGCAGTGGATCGACGCCGACACCGTCGTATGGAAGGTGAAGGCCACCGGGGCCACCAGCCAGCAGCTCGTCCACGCGAAGAACGGCGGCATCTCCGTCGTCGACGGGGCGCTCTCCGACGAGGGCCAGTGGCTGCGGCTCACCCCCTCCGCGCTGACCGACGCCCAGAAGGCCGAGCATCCGAACCTCAAGGACTACCCGGCGTTCACCGTCGACGCCCGGGACCGGGACAGGGTCCGTGAGGCGCTGCGCGGTCAGCTGATCGCCACCCAGCGCGCCGCCAACGGCGCCCTGCTCGCGGCCACCGGCGTACAGAGCGCGGGAGTGCTCGACGACCTGTACGGCAAGCACGCGGCCGGCGCCTCGCTCGGCCCGGTCTTCGACCGCCACGGCCGGCCCACCCTGTCCGTCTGGGCGCCCACCGCCCGTACGGTCTCGCTCGAACTCGACGGCAGGGCCGTCCCGATGCGCCGCGACGACCGCACCGGCGTCTGGTCCGTCACCGGCAGGCGCGACTGGACCGGCAAGCCCTACCGGTACGTCGTGAACGTCTGGGCGCCCACCGTCCAGAGGCTCGTCACCAACAAGGTCACCGACCCCTACTCCACCGCCCTGACCACCGACTCGGCCCGCAGCCTCGTCGTCGACCTCGACGACGCGAAGCTCGCACCCAGGGGCTGGAGCACGCTCCGCAAGCCCGCCGCCGTACCGCTGCGCGACGCACAGATCCAGGAGCTGCACATCCGCGACTTCTCGATCGCGGACCGCACCTCGGCCCACCCCGGCGAATACCTCGCCTTCACCGACACCCGCTCCGACGGGATGAAGCACCTCAAGCGGCTCGCGGACTCCGGCACCAGCTACGTCCATCTGCTGCCCGCCTTCGACATCGGCACCATCCCCGAGAAGAAGTCCGCACAGCAGAAGCCGGCCTGCGACCTCTCCGTGTACGCCCCCGACTCCGCCGAGCAGCAGGCCTGCGTGACGAAGGCAGCCGCGAAGGACGCCTTCAACTGGGGCTACGACCCGCTGCACTACACCGTCCCCGAGGGCTCGTACGCCTCCGACCCCAACGGCACCGGGCGCACCGTCGAATTCCGGCAGATGGTGCAGGGCCTCAACAACGCCGGTCTGCGGACCGTCATGGACGTCGTCTACAACCACACCGTCGCCTCCGGCCAGGACGACAAGTCCGTACTCGACCGGATCGTGCCCGGCTACTACCAGCGGCTGCTGGCCGACGGCACCGTCGCCACCTCCACCTGCTGCGCCAACACCGCCCCCGAGAACACCATGATGGGCAAGCTGGTCGTGGACTCGGTGGTCACCTGGGCCAAGGAGTACAAGGTCGACGGCTTCCGCTTCGACCTGATGGGCCACCACCCCAGGGCGAACATCCTCGCCGTCCGCGAGGCGCTCGACGCGCTGACCGTGGCCAAGGACGGCGTCGACGGGAAGAAGATCATCCTGTACGGGGAGGGCTGGAACTTCGGCGAGATCGCCGACGACGCCCGCTTCGTCCAGGCCACCCAGAAGAACATGGCCGGCACCGGCATCGCCACCTTCTCCGACCGGGCCCGCGACGCCGTACGAGGCGGCTCCCCGTTCGACGAGGACCCGGGCGTGCAGGGCTTCGCCACCGGCCTCTACACCGACCCCAACACCTCGGCCGCCAACGGCACGACGGCCGAACAGAAGGCCCGGCTGCTCCACTACCAGGACCTGATCAAGGTCGGCCTCACCGGCAACCTCGCCGACTACACCTTCACCGACTCCTCGGGCCGCACGGTCAAGGGCTCCGGAGTCGACTACAACGGCGCCCCCGCCGGATACGCCGCGGCCCCCGGCGACGCCCTCGCCTACGCGGACGCCCACGACAACGAATCGCTGTACGACGCGCTCGCCTTCAAGCTCCCGGCGGGCACCCCGGCGGCCGACCGGGCCCGCATGCAGGTCCTGGCGATGGCGACGGCCACCCTCTCGCAGGGGCCCTCGCTCTCCCAGTCGGGCACCGACCTGCTGCGCTCCAAGTCCCTGGACCGCAACTCGTACGACAGCGGCGACTGGTTCAACGCCCTGCACTGGGACTGCCGCGACGGCAACGGCTTCGGCCGCGGGCTGCCGCCGGCCGCCGACAACGAGCCCAAGTGGTCCTACGCGAGGCCGCTGCTGGCCGACGCCTCGCTCAACCCCGGCTGCGCGCAGATCGACGGCGCCTCCGCCGCGTACCGGGACCTGCTCACCATCCGCTCCACCGAGCAGGACTTCTCCCTCGCCACCGCCGGGCAGGTGCAGTCCGCCCTGTCCTTCCCGCTCTCCGGGAAGGACGAGACCCCGGGTGTGATCACCATGCGGCTCGGGAAGCTCGTGGTCGTCCTCAACGCGGCCCCCGGCACCACGACGCAGCAGGTCGCCGAACTGGCGGGGAAGCGGTACGCACTGCACGCCGTCCAGGCTGCGGGCGCGGATCCTACTGTCAAGAAGTCCACGTATGACAGGAGTTCGGGAAGATTCACCGTCCCGGGACGTACGGTGGCGGTGTTCACCCTGAGTTGAGCCCGGACAGGGCTAAGTTGGAAGGCAGCAGCCGTCGGGGAATGCCGCAGCACCGCACCCCCGGCGCGCCCTCCCACCCCCCGGCCGGTCCCGGCCCCTCTCCGGACGGCACAGGCGTCCCCGCATGCCTGTGCCGCACCGGAACCAGGGTCCGGGACCGGCCGGTCCACCTGTTTCAGCGACGGTGACCATGGCGAGCAACATCCCCGAGGAGACCACGAGCTTTGTCGGACGGAAAGCCGAACTTGCCCGGCTCGAACACGCCCTCGCCACGCACCGGCTGACCACGCTCACCGGCAGCGGTGGCGTCGGCAAGACCCGGCTCGCGGTCCGCGCCGCCCGCCAGGCGGCGGCCGGACACCGCGACGGCGCGTGGTGGGCCGACCTGTCACCGCTGCACGACGACGGACTGCTCATCGCGACCGTCTCCGACGCCGTCGGGCTCTCCGACCACACCCTGCGCATGCCTATCGACGCCCTGTGCGAATGGCTCGTCGACAAGGAAATGCTGCTGATCCTCGACTCGTGCGAACACCTGCGCTCCGCCTGCGCACACCTGCTCGGCGAGATCCTCACGACATCGCCCGGCCTCACCGTGCTCGCCACCAGCCGCCAGCCCCTGAATATCAAGGGCGAACAGGTCGTCGAGGTGGACCCGCTGCCCGTCGAGGGCGCGGCCGACGCGCTGACGCTGTTCCGGGACCGGGCATCCGTGGCGGCCCCGGAACTGGCCCTGGACGAGCCGGGGAACGCGGAGGCCGCCGCCGAGATCTGCCGCCGCGTCGAAGGCATTCCGCTCGCCGTCGAACTCGCGGCCGGGGCCCTCGGCCGGGACACCGTCCAGCATGTCGCCGCGCGGATCAGGACCTGCTTCGACGTGCCCGCCGACGCCTCGATCTGGCCCCCGCGCCACCGCACCCTGCGCACCGCCATCGGCTGGAGCCACGAGCTGTGCACCCCGCTGGAGCGGCTGCTGTGGGCCCGGCTGACGGTGCTGCGCGGCGACTTCGACGAGGCCGCCGCCCGCGAGGTCTGCGCCGGGGGACCGCTCACCCCGGACGGTGTGACCAGGGCGCTGAAGGGCCTGGTCGCCAAGTCCGTCGTCGGCCGGGACGGTTTACGGCACCGCATGCTCGACACCATCCGCGAGTACGGACGGATGTGGCTCGCCGAACTCGGCGAGGAACGGGCCGCCGCCGACCGGCACGCCGCCTGCTTCCTGGGCCTCGCCCGCAACGCCCACGCCGGCTGGACCGGCGACGACCAGATCAGCTGGTACCACCGCATCGCCGAGGCGCACGCCGACCTCTGCGCCGCCCTGGACCACCTGCTGGCCCACGACACCGCGGCCGCCCAGGAGATGGCCGGCCGGATCGGCTTCTTCTGGTGCTGCTGCGGCCATCTCCCGCAGACCCGTGAATACGCCCGGCGCGCCCTGGCCGCCGGACCGGCCGAGGGCCCCCACCGCACCCGGGCCCTGTGGGTGCTGGGCATCACCGTCATGCTCCAGGGCGACTACCCGGCCGCCCGCCGGGTGGGCCGGGAGTGCAGCAGGGAAGCCGCGCGCGACGGCACCGACGAGGGCCTCCTCGCCGCCGCCTATCTGTGCGGCCTCACCCATCTGATGACCGGCCGCCCCGAGGCCGGCCTGCGCGAGGTCGACCGGGTCCTGCGCTCCACCGGCAGCGCCACCCCGCTCGAAAAGGCCTACCGGCTGCGCTGCCGGCTCATCACGGTCTTCGCCCTGACCGGCCTCGGGCGGCTGGACGAGGCGGCGGAGGCGGCCGCGGTCCTGCGCGCGGTCTGCGAGGCCCAGGACGAGTGCTGGACCCGCAGCTACGTCGACTACCAGCTCGCCCTGATCGCCCTGCTGAAAGGCGACGCCGAGACCTCCGCCGCCCACGCCCGCTCGATGCTGGCGGGCAAGCACCGCATGCGCGACCGCTTCGGCATCGCGCTGGGCCTGGACATCCTGGCCGCGGCGATTGCCGCCCAGGGCGCGGGCGCCCGCGCGGCGAGGGTCTACGGCACCGGGCAGGTGTACTGGCGGATGGTCGGCCAGCCACAGCGCGGCACCCCCGAACTGGAACCGCTGCGCGCGGCATGCGAACGCCAGGCCCGCGAGGCCGTCGGCGACGCCGCCTACCAGCGGGCCTTCGAACGGGGCCGGGCGGACAACGCGGAGGTCGGCCTGGCGGCCGCACTCCAGGGCGAACTACTCATGTAGGGGCGCCTGCCGGGTGACCTCCGACAGGGCTCCCGCCCGCCGGCTACGGCAGCCGCTGCGTGGGAACGGCCGGTACGGCGGGCGCCAGTTCGGAAAGGCGGTTCAGCAGCTCCCCGAACGGGCCGTCCGCCGGCTCCTGGCCGAGCACCCGCAGCACGATGCCCGCCATCTCCGTGTCGTACGCGGCGCTCACCGCGGCCAGCGCGGCGAAGTCGTGCACCAGCTGCACCTCCAGCTCCTCGCGCGGAATCCGCCGCCCGTCCAGCCAGATCAGCGCCGTCGACTCGGCCAGCGACACCCAGGAACGCACCACCAGCTCCAGCCGGGCCGGCGGATCCTCCACCCCCAGGTGGGACAGGATCTGCTCGCAGGCGGCCTGCCGCACCCCGTCTATCATCGCGTTCGCCGTCGACGACCCCGCCGCGGGGCCGCCCCGCATCAGCGCCGAGAACCCCGGACCGTGCTCTTCGACGAAGTCGAAGAACCGCCCCATCACCCTCAGCAGCCTGGTGCCGAGCGGACCCTCGCGGGGCTCCACGAACCGGGCCGCCAGCTCGTCGGCGGCCCGTCGCAGCGCGGCCTCGTACAGGCTCTGCTTCCCCGGGAAGTAGTGGTAGACCAACGGCCGCGAGATCCCCGCGGCGGCCGCGATCTCGTCGATCGACACCTCGTCCGGGGCGCGGTGACTGAACAACTCCAGCGCGACACCGATCAATTGCTGTCTGCGCTCCTCGACGCCCATCCTGCGCCGCACCCCGGTCGTCATGGTGGACAGCGTACCGAGTGGGGCGGCGGGGCAGGGGCGGCGGGCGGCCCCGACCTCGCCGCCCCACCGCTCCTACAGATCCAGCACCAGCCGCTCGCCCCGGCACCGGGACACACAGATCAGCATCGAGTCGTCCCGCTCCGAGTCCGTCAGGAGTTCGTCGCGGTGGTCGATCTCGCCCTCCAGGACGCGCTGTTGACACGTCCCGCAGAAGCCCTGCTCGCAGGAGTACGAGACGTACGGCAGCTCCTCGCGGACCGCCGCCAGCACCGACCGGTCCGCCGCCACCCGGACCGTGCGGCCGGAACGGCGCAGCTCGACCTCGAAGGGGGCGGAACCGGCCGACGAGGCGGCCGCCGCCGTGAAGCGCTCCAGATGGAGGGTGCGGCCGGGCGGGAGGGCGGCGGTGACCGCGTCCATCAGGGGTTCGGGGCCGCAGCAGTGGACGGCCGTGCCCTCCGCCGTCCTCGCCAGGGCCGCCGCGGCGTCCGGGTGGCCCGCCTCGTCCTCGGCGACCACCGTCACCCGGCCGCCCTCCGCGCCCAGCTTCTCGATCTCGTCCAGGAACGGCATCGAGGCGCGGGTCCGTCCGCCGTACAGCAGCCGCCAGTCGGCGCCCGAGGCGGCGACGGACCGCAGCATCGGCAGGATCGGGGTGATGCCGATGCCGCCCGCGACGAACAGGTACGCGGGCGCGTCGGCGAGCGGGAAGCGGTTGCGCGGGTCGCGGATCTCCACCTCCTCGCCCTCGTGGAGCCGCTCGTGGACCTCGCGGGAGCCGCCCCGGCCGTCCTCGACCAGCCGTGCCGCGATGGTGTACGTGCCGGAGTCGGCCGGGTCGCCGCACAGCGAGTACTGGCGGACCAGGCCGGAGGGCAGCAGGAGATCGAGGTGCGCGCCGGGCTGCCACGGCGGCAGGGCGGAGCCTTCGAGCCGGAGCTGTACGACGCCCTCGGCCGGGGTGGTCCGCTCGGTGATCAGCAGCCGGCGGGTGGCGGTGGTGCGGCGCTCGGAGTGGCCCGAGACCGGTTCCTCCAGGGCCGGCAGCGGCCACAGCGGGGAGTTCTGGATCCGGCGGTGCAGGGCGCGCTTGGCCAGCAGTGCGGCGCCCGCGACCAGGACGACGGTGCGCAGGCGGGGCAGGGGGAGCGGCATGGTCAGCTGGTTCCCGTCATACGGGCCTCGGCGGCGGTGGCCGCGGGCGAGCGGTCGAGATAGTCGATGGCCTGGGCCGTGCTGCCCTCCTGCGAGGGGTGGTAGTCCCGGCTCAGATAGCGGGGGACCGAACGCAGCAGATCACCGGTGGCGGGCAGGGTGCCCCGCTTGCCGCTGGTGTAGAAGTCCTTGAACGAGCCCTTGCCGTTCAGCAGGCTCGGGTCGTTCGCCATGAAGAAGCGGATGCCGCGCTGCCAGAGGAAGACCAGCGCGCTGAACGCCGTGGCCCAGGTGCGGGCCCGGCGCGGGTAGCCGCCGTCGACATGCATGAACACCTCGAACGCGACCGAGCGGTGCTCGACCTCCTCCGCGCCGTGCCAGCGCAGCAGGTCCAGCATCATCGGATCGGCGCCGCGCCGGTCCAGCTCGTCGGCGTTCAGCACCCAGTCGCCGAGGAAGGCGGTGTAGTGCTCGATCGCCGCGATCAGCGCCACCCGCTCCATCAGCCACCACTTGCGCGCCCGGCCCGGCGGCAGCGTCCGGTCGCCGAGCAGCTTCTCGAAGAACCAGTCGACCTGTGCGGTGTACGGCGTCGGGTCGAGACCGAGCTCCTTCAGGCGGGGCAGGACGTCGTCGTGCGCCTGGGAGTGCACGGCCTCCTGGCCGATGAAGCCGATGACGTCCTGGCGCAGCCGCTCGTCGTGGATGTACGGCAGCACCTGCCGGTACACGTGGATGAACCAGCGTTCCCCGGCGGGCAGCAGGAGGTGGAGCACATTGATGGTGTGCGTGGTGAACGGGTCGCCCGGCACCCAGTGCAGGGGGGTCTTCTCCCAGGCGAAGGAGACCTTGCGGGCCTTGAGAGGCGTCCGCTCCGCGGCGACCGGCACCGGCTGCGTGTTAGACATATTGTCAATGTACTGAGAGGTAAGCCGCCGGAACAGAGGCGTGCGTCGAATTCCTGACGCCCGGGAGAACGGGCGGTCAGCGCAGCGCGCCCGCCCGACTGCCGTCCACCAGCGTCCCGTTGAGCCGCGCGCGGTCGCCCGCCCGGGCCGGCGCGGCGAGCAGCCGGCCGTCGGAGTGCGCCGCCACTCCGCCCGACGCGGTCAGCGAGGCGAACTGCGCACTGCCCGCCGCCAGTACGTACCAGCGGCCGCCCCGCGACTTCCACAGCACCCCGGCCAGCACCCGGGAGTCGCGCGCCCCGCAGGCCGGCGAGTCCTCGGCCCTGGCCGCGACCGCCCCGGGCGGCCCGCCCGTCGCGGCGGCCGGTGCCGACGGGGCCTGGAACTGGGCGAGGACCCGGCTGCCGGTACCCCGCCAGGTCTCCGCCCGGGTGCAGAGCCAGCGCGCGGAGCCGTCGCCCTCGGGCAGCGACTGCACGGCGTACTGCCAGGAGTTCACCGACCGCACCCCGTACGAGCGCACCTCCGGCAGCAGACAGGCGGTCCGCGCCCAGCTGTCCCGCTCGGCCCGCCCGGTGACATCGTGCGGCGCGGACGGCGGGCCCGAGGTGAGCCGGGCCGGGGCCAGTTCGCCGAGGTCGGCCATCAGCCGGGCCGACCGGCCGTCGCGGACCTCGATCGCCTCCCAGGCACGGCAGCCGCGGGCCGTCGCCGGGCTGGTCAGCGCGGCGGTCACCCCGTCGGTGCCGCGCCGCAGCGGGCGCGGCGCGGCACCCGGCGCCAGCAGGTCCCGCACCGAAACCGCCGTCACCCAGGGCGCGGTGAGATATCGGATCCGGTCGCCCGCACGGGCCACGATCAGCGCGGCGGCCGATGCCCGGTCCGCGCCGTCGACCCGGGCGAAGTCGAGCGCGACGCCCTCGTCCCGGCCGGCGTCCAGCGGCTCCGCGTACCGCACGACGCGCAGCCCGTCGTGGAACAGCACCACCGCCACCCGGTCCACCTCACCCGCGTACAGCAGCTGCGGCGCACCCATCGGAGGCCCGACGGGGGTGTCCGGGGTCGCCGAGGAACGCACCGCGTCGTCCGGGTGCGCCCAGACGGTGAGCGCCCGGCGCAGCAGCCCGGTGTCCCCGGCGCGGCCGCCACGGGTGGGCCAGGAGGTGAAGTCGGTACGCGTCGAGCTCTGCCAGAACGTCGCGGACACCCGACTCACCCTGCGCGGATCCAGGGCCTGTCCGGCGACGGCGGCCCGGGTGTACTGCGCCCCGCTCGGAGCGCCGCGCCCCCAGCCCTCGCCCGGCAGCCCCAGCAGCGCCCCGCACACCAGCAGCGCCGCGACGGCCGCCAGCGCCGCCTTCGCGTACCGGCGGCGGCGCAGCAGATCCGGCGGCCTGGCCTGGAGCGAGCAGGGGTCGAACTCCGGGGAGCCGAGGAGCGTGTACGGAGCCGGGACGCCCGCCGCCTCCGCGAGCGCCGCGTACGGCTCCGCGACCCCGGCGTCCGCGAGCACCCGCCGGACCTCCGCCTCGGCCAGCCCCTCCAGGCCGCGCAGGGCGTGGGCGGCGCGGCCGGGACCGGAGAGCGCCGACAGGGCGTTCTCCAGGGCGAGTCCGTCCGAGCCACCGGAGTGCGGGAACAACCGCAGCCCCCACACGAGCGGGAGGAGCGACGGCAGCCGGGCGCGCCCGGACCCGAGACGCGGACGGCCCGCCGCCAGGGCCGCCCGCAGCACCCGGCGCCGGGCGTGCGCGTACGACGGATCCACCGCCGCCGCACCCTGGGGCCCGCGCGGCACCGGGATGCCGCCCCCGGCCCCCGCCCGGTGCCCGGACAGCAGGCACCGCTGGGCCAGCGCGTGCGCCTTCAGCACCCGGCGGTGGCTGCCGAGCGACGGCGGCAGCACGAGATAGCCGAGCCGGACCAGCCGGGGATAGTGCTCGACGAGCCCGGCCCGTGCCTGCTCCCCGTCGGCCGGGGCGGCTGCGGAAGGTACTTCTGGCAGTGGACGCACGTTCAGCAGAACGAGCGAATCGTGCGATGGTCACCCCGGCCCGCCGTGTCGCACCGCGGCGGGCCGGTCCCTCACCGGAGCTGCCACCCGCTGAACTCGACCGTGCCGCGCAGCCCGCTCCCGCCGTTCGTCGCGCTCATGAAGATCCCCACGTCCTGGGCCGCCGCCGTCCCCGGCACCACGACCGTGGCCACCGTCCGCCAGGTCGCCCCGCCGTCGGTGGAGCAGGAACCCGTGCAGCCGTCCCCGGTCCGGGTCAGCCGGAGCAGCACCGGGGCCTTGATCCCGGTGATCCGCCGGTACGCGTCCAGGGTGCCGTCGCCGTTCGTGTCGTACGAGAGCACCACACCGTTGGACGGTGTCACCGCCAGGTTCAGGAACCCGGCGGAGCCCGGTGCCGCGAGACTGTTGCGCACCACGAGCCCCGAGCGCGCCCAGCCCCCGGTGTTCTCCTGCGCGTCGACCCGCACGGTCACCTCCGACCCCTCGGACCACGCCCCCTCCCGGTACGCGGTGCCGAACTGGCTGGTCCCCTTCCACAGGTCCTGGCCCGCCCCGTTGACCGCGAACCGTCCGTCCAGCTGCCCGAAGACCGCCGCGTTCGCCGTGTACGTGCGCCAGCCCGGCTCCAGCGGCGCCGCCAAGTAGACCGCGCCGCGCCGCAGATCGCTCACCCGGTCCTCGCCGCGCGGCCCGTACGCGGTGCTCAGCCCGTACGGCATCGGCCGCAGCGGCGCGGTCAGCGGCTCGGGCGGGGCGGTGACCCGCCAGTCCACCGAACCGGACCCGCCCGCCGCCACCTCGTCGAGGAAGGTCCTGCCCGTGGCGGTGGCGTCGAGACCGGTGAGCGCGAAGTCGATCCGGCCGGTGGACCGCAGGCCGTTGAGATTGCGGAAGGCGGCCGTCACCGTGCCGGTGCTGCCCGGGGTGAACGCCACCGGATCGGCCAGGACCGTGACGGTGCCCTGGTACGGGGCGGTGGACAGGGTCTCGAAGACCCGCCGCGCGGTGCGGTGGGCATCGCCCGTCGCCCGTACCGGATGGGCGTCGGTCCGCCGCGTCCACTCCTCCTCGCCCGGGTACCAGTCGAACGGCTTCGCCGCCCGGCCCTCCGTGAGGGCGTCGGTCAGCTCGTCCAAGTACGCCTGCCACTGCGGGAGATGGACCTCGCTCATCAGCCCGTGCCAGTCCCGGTTGGCGTAATTGCTGAGGTTGTCGGCGGCCGTCCGGTCCGCCCAGGTGGTGATCAGGGTGCGCGCCGTCCACTCCAGCCTCACCGCCTCCGCCGGACTCGTCGCCAGCCGCTTGGCGTCCTCCAGCCACGGCCCCAGCAGGAAGGCCCGGTGACAGCCCGACACGGTGTCCGTCAGCCGCATCAGCCTCAGCCAGAGCGCGGCGAGCGTCCGGAACCTCGCCACGTCCTTGTCGGCCTGCGCGGCCCTCAGCTGCGGCAGCAGGACCCGGGAGCGGCCGGCGAGCGCCTGCCGGGCCAGATCGGTGAGGTCGTAGCGGTAGGTGTCCGAGTCGCGCAGGGACGGGCGTACGTCGAGGAGTGCCGCGAACGCCCGGTCGAAACCGGCCGGGTCGAAGGCGAAGCCGGTCGAGGCGGTGATGCCCGGCCTGCGGGAGAAGAGGGAGTCGACGGGGCGGCCGTCGGTGCTCGTCAGCCGGTACGCCGTGCCGGCCAGCGCGGCGAACGCCGCCTGTGCCGAGCGGTCCCGGCCGCCGTAGCGGAACTTCGGGTACGCCCGGAACCACGCCTGGCGGTCCACCTTCTCGCTGCGCCAGGCCAGCTCGCTGAACAGCTCGAACGCCGCCGGATCGCGCTCGGCCGCCTCCGGCATGTACGCCGTGCCGGCCAGGGCGCTGCCCGGTCTGTCCCGCCAGGCCGTGAACTTGTCCGTCCAGCGGTCGGTGTTGGCCCCGATGGTCGTACGGCCGCCGAAGTTCGGGATGGTGCCGAAGGCGTACGGGGCTCCGCCCCAGTCCTTCTCCCGGTCGGTGACGGTGTCCAGATCGGAGAGGCCGTCGACGATCAGCAGCCGGCCGGTGTCGACCGCCTCCAGCATCGAGGGCCGGGGATTGGCCTGCCAGCCGAGGATCACCCAGGTCGCGCCGGGGCGCGCGGTCCGCAACGCCGACTCGACGGCACGGGCGGCGTCCGGCACCGGGACGTCCCCGGCGGTGCCGCCCTCGTGCAGCAGATCCATCTTGAAGTGGTCCGCCGGGCCGAACAGTTCCTCCTGGTGCCGGTAGAAGGCGGCGGCCACCTCGGCGAAGACGGGGGTGCGCGGGTCGAGCCAGTCGGGCCGGCGCAGCCCGTTCCAGGTGCCCTGCGGGACGGTGCGGGCCCCCGGATTGCGGTCCGCGAAGCCGTCCGGGACCGTTCCGAAGTAGCCGGGGAACACCGGCGCCATGCCCAGCTCCCGCATCCGGTCGGCGATGCGCCGCCCCAGGCCGGCCCGGCGGGCGATCAGCCCGGGGCCGAGCGGGCCGCCGTATCCGCTCATGTTCTGGAGCAGCCACCACGGCTGGTGGGACGGTGCGGGCAGCCAGCCGCGGGCCTCGGTGTCGCTGTAGCCGAAGTCCTGGAGCAGCCGGTGGTAGACCGCTTCCTGACCGGTGGTGACCAGGACCTCGTTGCAGCCGTGCAGGGCCAGGACGTCGAGCATCCGTTCCCAGCGCGGCCAGTCGGCGTACGGGGCGGTGTAGCCGTCGTGGGTGTCGTTGAGGGCGAACCGGTGGGGGACCGTCGCGGAGCGCTCGACGGGGCTGCGGGGCGCGGGCAGCCGGCGGGGCAGCGCGGTGCGGCTGCCCGCCCACGAAATGACCGCGTCGCAGCTGTACTTGAGGTACCAGTGCGCCCCGGTCAGGGCGGCGGCCGGGGTGGTGGCGGCGATCTCGATCCGTCCGGTGGCGCCGGTCACCCGGAAGCGGTCGGGGGCCTGCGCGCCCTCGCCCCGGGGGAGGGCGCGCAGACGGAACTGGTCCGCGTGGTCCGGCAGCAGACGCCGGAGCGCCTCGTGCGCCGGCGCGAGGTCCGGTCCGGGGGCGGACGGTGCGGTGGTGGCGTGCGCGGGGGCGGCGGCCCCGGCCCCGGCGGCGGTGCCGATGGCGGCGGCGGTGCCCAGCAGCGTACGTCTGGTCGGCCGGGAGGAGCTGAAGGGCAGGGAGGGTTCCGTCATGTTCCGCACTCCTCGGTGTTGTTCATGGTGGTGCATGCGACAACAGGTATGTGCGGTGCGCACGTTAATGACGGGTGAGGGGGCGGGCAACGGGGCGTACGGCGGGTTCGTGCCGAACCAGCTGTTCGGCCGCACGCCGGGGCGACCGGCCGCACGCCGGGTGACCGGCGCGCGGCGGCGGTCAGGCGAAGGCGGCCAGTTGCGGGTCGACGGGCGCCCCGGTCATCCGGTTGGCCAGCGTGGACATGGTGTACGCGCCGATCCCGAGGACGGCCTCCAGCGCGTTGCGGGCGGTGTACCCGTGCGCCAGGAACGCCTGGAGGGCCGGATCGTCCACGGCGCCGGCCGTCGCGAGCACGGCGAGGGTGAACTGCCGTACCGCCTCCAGCCGTTCGTCCGGCAGCACCCGCCGCTCACGCAGCGCCGCGATCAGCCCGGGGCCGGCGCCGAGCGCGGTGAGCTTCGCGGTGTGCATCGCCACGCAGATGTGGCAGTCGTTGCCGGTCGCCATCGTCATGATCAGGACCTCGCGGGAGAGCGGGTCGAGAGTGGTGGACTCGAAGAGTGCGCTCGCCCTCAGGAAGCCGTCGAGCAGCTCCGGCGAGGTGGCGAGCCGGGCGACGGCGGCGGGCAGATAGCCCTGCTTCTCCGTCACCCCCGCCATGGTGCGGCGGGCGGCGGCGGGGGCGGAGTCGAGGGTGTGGTCGGGGAACGCGGAAACGGACATGGCTGACCTCTCCTGATGGGTGCAGGGGCTAAAATCGACAACGTGATTGACGAAAAGGTAAACCAGGTTGTCGAGTTTCGCAATGGCTGAGCGACGGGCGGAGGCGTCCGGGGCGGACGCGGCGGGCTTCGAGCTGCCCGTGCTGCTGTTCGCCGGATTCCGGTCGATCATCGACGAGTTGCACCGTGGCCTGGCCGAACGCGGACACGCCGAGTTCCGCCCGGCGTACGGCTACGCGCTCCAGGCCGTCGGCCGCGACGGGGCGACGGCCAGTGAGATCGGCCGGCGGCTCGGGGTCTCCAAGCAGGCCGCCGGCAAGACCGTGGAGAGGCTCGAAGGGCTCGGGTACGTGGAGCGCGTCGACGACCCCCGCGACGGCCGGCGCAAGCTGGTCCGGCTGACCGCGCGGGGCGTGGACGTCCTGGTCAAGTCCGCCGAGGGGTTCGACCGGCTGCGCGCCCGCTGGGGCGAGACGCTCGGTGCCGACCGGGTGCGCGCGATGGAGGCGGACCTGCGCACGATGGTGCCCGAGGGTGCCTTCCGGCTCGATGTGCCGGGCTGGTTCAACGACTGAGTCCGCCGCCGGGGCGCGCTTGGACTTTGCTTGCGAGAGATAGGACGTATCTCGTGCGCACCCTTCCCGTGGGTCCATGTGTGCGGCAGCATGCCCACGTTGGCACCCAAGAGATCCGACCAATGCTGGTCGGGAACGGGAGGGAACCATGGCACGACGCACCCGTGTGCTCAGTGCGCTCGCACTGGCGGCGGCCGCCGCGCTCGTCCCCGTACAGGCGACCGCGCAGCAGTCCGCGCACCAGCGGCCGGCGCCACCGGGCACCCCGTGCGGCGCGCCGGTGAAGCCCGCCTCGCAGATGACGGTGGAGCCCTGCGACAGCCCCGGCCGGATCGTCGAGAAGGCCGCGAACATCGTGCCCACGCCCGGCCAACTGGCCTGGCAGCAGCGGGAGGTCACCGCCTTCACGCACTTCGGGATGAACACCTTCACCGGCCGCGAGTGGGGCTCGGGCACGGAGGACGAGAAGCTCTTCGCACCCAAGGCCATCGACGCCGACCAGTGGATGCGCGCCTACAGGGCCGCCGGTGTCGAACAGGTCATGCTCACCGCCAAGCACCACGACGGCTTCGTGCTCTACCCGAGCCGCTACACCGACCACTCGGTCGCGCTCAGCCCCGGCAGCCCCGACGTCGTGGCCGCCTATGTGAAGGCCGCCCGCAAGGCGGGCCTCAAGGTCGGGCTCTACCTCTCGCCCTCCGACGGCGCCGAACTCCCGCACGCCTGGCACGCCCGCTGGGTCGACGAGATCCGGGCGAAGCAGGCCGAGGGCAAGCCGCTCAGCCTGCCCGAGCGCATGGCCCTGGAGGACGGCGACCGCGCCCCGGCCGGAGCGGGCCGCTTCGGCAACGGCAGCCCGGTCACCGAGCGCACGATCCCCACCCTCGTCCCCGGCGACGACCGGGCCGCCGCCGTCAGGAGCGGCAGGCTGCCCACCTTCCGGGTGAAGGCCGACGACTACGACACGTACTACCTCAACCAGCTCTACGAACTGTTCACCCAGTACGGCCCGATCGAGGAGCTCTGGCTGGACGGCGCCAACCCCTGGTCCGGCTCCGGCATCACCCAGAAGTACGACGTCAAGCAGTGGTTCGACATGGTGAAGGCCCTCTCGCCGAACACCGTCGTCTTCCAGGGCCCGCAGGGTGTGCGCTGGGTCGGCAACGAGAACGGCACCGCCCGCGAGACCGAGTGGAGCGTCACCCCGCACACCACCGACCCGTGGACGGGGCTCGGCAGCCTCCCCAACGACTCGACCGACCCCGACATCGGCTCCCGCGCCAAGCTCCTCGACCCCGCCGTCAACTACCTCCAGTGGTACCCGGCCGAGGCGGACGTCTCGATCAGGCCCGGCTGGTTCCACCACCGGGACGAGCAGCCCAAGACGCCCGCCCAGCTGATGAACCTCTACGAGAAGAGCGTCGGCCGCAACGCCTCCCTGCTGCTCAACGTCCCGCCGAACAGGGACGGCCGGATCGACGACGCCGACGTCGCGTCACTGACCGCCTTCGGCTCCGACGTACGCCGGATCTACGGCACCGACGTGCGCGGGCAGGGCCCCGCCCCGTACACCTTCGACCGGATCGCCGTCAGCGAGGACATCCGGCGCGGGCAGCGGGTGGAGAGGTTCGCCGTCGAGGCCCGGGTCGGCGGGAGCTGGCAGCGGATCGCCGGGGGCACCACCATCGGCCACCGCCGCATCCTGTCCCTGGCCTCGCCCGTCACCGCCACCTCGGTACGGGTGAGGGTGCTGGAGTCCCGGGCCACCCCGCACCTGGGGGCGACGACGCTGCACCTGAGCACCACGCCGTGACCCCGTGGCCGCACGGCCCCGTCGCCGGGGCCGTGCGGCCGTCCCCCGCTCAGCCCCGGTCGAGATAGGCGAGCACCGCGAGGACCCGGCGGTTGTCGTCGTCGGACGGCGGCAGCGAGAGCTTCCCGAAGATGTTCGAGGTGTGTTTGGCCACCGCCCGCTCCGTGATCACCAGCTGCGAGGCGATCGCCACGTTCGAACGGCCCTGCGCCATCAGCTCCATGACCTCCAGCTCGCGCGGCGTGAGCATGCCCATCGGCCTGTCCTGCGAGCGCCGCGACAGCAACTGCGAGATCACCTGCGGGTCCATCGCGGTGCCGCCCGCCGCGACCCTGCGCACCGCGTCGACGAACTGCTCGGCGTCGAAGACCCGGTCCTTGAGCAGATAGCCGATGCCGCCGTTGCCGTCCGCCAGCAGCTCGCGCGCGTACAACTGCTCCACGTGCTGGGAGAGCACGAGCACCGGCAGTCCCGGCCTGGCCCGCCGGGCCGCCAGCGCGCACTGCAGGCCCTCGTCGGTGTGCGACGGCGGAAGCCGGACGTCGACGATCGCGACGTCCGGCTCCGACTCGGCGAAGGCCCGGGTCAGTTCGGGCCCGCTCTCGACGGCTGCCGCGATCTCGAAGTCGTACGCCTCCAGCAGGCGGACCAGGCCGTCGCGCAGCAGGAAGAGATCTTCGGCTAGGACAACTCGCAAGGGATCTCCATGGTCACCATGGTGGGACCGCCCGCGGGGCTGCTGACGGCCATGATGCCGTCGAATGTACCGAGTCGGCGTTCGATTCCGCTCAGTCCGGATCCGCCGCCGACCTTCGCACCGCCCCGGCCGTTGTCGGTGACCGACACCCGCAGCACGGCGTCCTCGTGGTGGATGTCCACCCAGACACGGTCCGCCCCCGAGTGCTTGGCGGCGTTGGTCAGCGCCTCGCTCACCGCGAAGTACGCCGCCGACTCGACCGCGGCGTCCATCCGGCCGCCCAGCTCCGCCCCGACCTCCGACTCGAACGGCAGCCGCAGCGCCAACGCCCGTACCGCGTCCCCGAGTCCACGCTCGGCGAGGACCGGCGGGTGGATGCCCCGGACCAGGTCGCGCAGCTCCGTGAGCGCCTCGGCGGACGACTCCCGGGCCATGGCCAGGAGCTTCTTCGCCTGCGCCGGGTCCTTCTCGATCAGCGCCTCGACCGTCCCCAGGCTCATGCCCATCGCGACCAGCCGGGCCTGTGCGCCGTCGTGCAGGTCCCGCTCGATGCGCCGCAGTTCGGAGGCGGCGGTGTCCACGGCCTCGTGCCGGGTCTCGGTCAGCCGGTCGATGCGCCGGACCAGCTCCTCGTCCTGGCTGGGGGCCAGCATCGCGCGGGCGATCACGAAGTGCAGCCGCAGCAGCCGCTCGCTGACCAGCACCCCGGTCGCGAACAGCGCCGCACCGAGCGCGGCGGCGGCCAGGCCCGTCGCCTGACTGTCGACCGGCACGAAGCCGTACCAGTAGCGGTCGTCGGTGAAGACCCGCCACAGCCCGGCCGCCAGCACGACACCCTCCACCGGATAGATGAGCAGCGCGGCCGCCAGCGTCGCCACCACATAGCCGGCCGTCATGTCGACCAGCAGCCACCGGATGTCGCGCCAGGTCGCCGGGTCCTTCAGCATCAGCGTGGTCCGCTCCACCTGCCCGGTGAACCCGGTACGCAGATCCTTCGGGAAGGGGCGGTACGGGACCGGAATACGGATGTCGAACCAGGTGACCGCGAGCAGCCGGCGCCGGTTGGCGTGCTTGCGGACCAGCTCCAGTACGTAGGGGGTGGTGAACAGGCCGACGCCCAGCGGGATGAACGCGACCGACAGCACGGCCCATACGAAGAGCGTGATCGAGGTGACCAGGCTCGCGACCGACAGCGCGAGTCCGCGCCCGGCGGCCAGCACCGCGGCCCTTGTCCGTCCCTGTATCGCGTTCATCCCGGCCCGTCTCCCCTCGTCGGGCCCTCCTGCCGGACCCGTTCCGCAGACAGTCTCACCCGGTGGCGGCCTCGGACGTCAGCCGTTTCGCCACCCGGGCGGGGTGTATCCAGCACCACCCCGCCGACCTCGCCCTACGGCTCCGGGGAAGGGGGGTCCGGCGGCTGGGGCGGGCGGCTCCGCGTTCCTAGATTCATCGGCGTCCACCGACGGTGCCGAGTCCGGCGCCGCGTACTTCCGGCTACATCTGACTTCTGGGGGCGAACACGCCATGAGGCGCAACCTCGCGGCACGCATCGGTATGTGGAGCGCGCACCACCGCAGGACCGCCATTCTCGGCTGGCTGCTCTTCGTCGTGCTCGCCACCGGCATCGGCGGAGCGTCCGGACTGGTCGAGATGTCCGACGCGGAGAACGGTGCGGGAGATTCGGCGCGGGCCGAGCAGATCCTCGACGACGCCGGACTCGGGCAGCCCGCCGGCGAGCTGGTCATGGTGTCCGCCCCGAAGGCGGGGGACTGGAAGGACGCCGCCCGCGAGCTCTCCGCGGCCCTCGGGAAGACCGGCGAGGTGGCGGACCCGGCGGCGCCGGTCCCCTCCCGGGACGGCAAGGACGCACTGATCACCTTCGAGCTGAAGGGGGACGCGGCGACGGCTCCGGACCGGGTGCAGCCCGTGCTCGACGCGGTGGACGCGGTCCGGGCCGGCCACCCGGACGTCACCATCCACCAGTTCGGCGAGGCCAGCGCCGGGAAATGGCTCGGCGACCTGCTCTCCGAGGACTTCAAGAAGGCCGAGTTCACCGCCGTACCCCTGGCCCTCGGCATTCTGCTGGTCGCCTTCGGCGCCGTCGTCGCGGCGCTCCTCCCGGTCGGCCTGGCGCTCACCGCGTGCATGGCCGCCTTCGGTCTGCTGTCGCTCGCCAGCCACCGACTGCACCTGTTCCAGACCACGTACTCGGTGATGTTCCTGATGGGCTTCGCCGTCGGCGTCGACTACTGCCTGTTCTATCTGCGGCGCGAACGCGACGAACGGGCGGCGGGACACGACGCGGAGACGGCGCTGCGGATCGCGGCGGCGACCAGCGGCCGGGCGGTGCTGGTCTCCGGGCTCACCGTGACGGTCGCGATGGCCGGCATGTTCCTGTCCGGCCTGATGCTGTTCAAGGGCTTCGCGCTCGCGATCATCATCGTGGTCCTCGTCGCCGTGCTGGGCTCGGTGACGGTGCTGCCCGCGCTGCTGTCCTGGCTGGGCGACCGGGTCGAAGCGGGGCGGCTGCCCTTCCTCGGCCGGCGAGGGGGCCGGCGCGCCCGCACCGGCGGCGGGATCGCCGGCCGGGTGCTGAGGCCGGTGCTGGCCAGGCCGAAGACCTTCGCCATCGCCTCGGTCGTCGTACTGCTCGCGCTGGCCGCGCCCGCCATCGGCATGAAAACCGAACAGCTCGGCCTGGAGAAGCAGTTCGGCTCCCACTCACCGCTCTCGGTCGCCCACCGGCAGATCAGCGAGAACTTCCCGGGCGGCCCCGATCCGGCCCGCGTGGTGGTGAAGGCCGACGACATCGAGGCCCCCGCGCTGCGCAAGGCGCTCGACGGCTTCGAGAAGGTGACCGTCCACAGGGCGCAGAACGTCGCCGAGATCGCGGTACCGCTCCCGCACGGGCGGGCCTCGCTCGCGGAACTCCGCGAGGAGCGGCTGCCCGCCGCGTTCGACGCCACCGGCGCCCAGGTGTACGTGACCGGGGAGACCGCGGGCTCCGTCGACTTCAACGAACAGCTCAAGCGCGGCATCGTCCCCGTCTTCGCCTTCATCACGGCGGTGACCTTCCTGCTGATGCTGTTCTGCTTCCGCTCGTACGTCATCGCCGTGACCTCGATCGTGCTCAACCTGCTCTCCGTGGCCGCCGCCTACGGGGTGATGGTCGCCGTCTTCCAGCACGGCTGGGGGGCTTCGCTGATCGGCTCGGAGGGGGTCGGCGCGATCGAGTCCTGGATGCCGCTCTTCGTCCTGGTCGTCCTGTTCGGACTCTCCATGGACTACCACGTGTTCGTGGTCTCCCGGATCCGCGAGGCCCGCGACCGGGGGCTGACCACCCGGGCCGCGATCGACGAGGGCGTCCGGCGGACGGCGGGCGCGGTGACCGGCGCCGCCGTGATCATGGTCGCGGTCTTCGCGGTCTTCGGGACGCTGTCGATGCAGGACATGCAGCAGATGGGCGTCGGCCTCGCCGTCGCGGTACTGCTGGACGCCACGGTCGTACGGATGGTTCTGCTGCCCTCGGTGATGGCCCTGCTGGGCGAGCGGAACTGGCGCACCCCGCGCGCCCTGACCCGGCTGCCGAGCCTGGAGCACGGGCCGGAGCACGGGCCGGAGCGGGAGACGGTGGGGTCCGGGCGACTCGGCTGACCGGACCGGCCCGCCCGGCACATGGAACGGCCCTGGTCCGGAACACACCGGACCAGGGCCGCCTCACACGGCTTCCGACACGTCAGGGCGTGTACTTGTAGCCGACGCGCCGCACCGTCTGGATCGAACGGCGGTGCTCGGCGCCCAGCTTGCGGCGCAGCCGGGCGATGTGGACGTCGACGGTGCGCCCGTCGCCCACGTGCCCGTAGCCCCAGACGGTGGTCACCAACTGGTCGCGGGTGTGCACCCGGTGCGGGTGCGCGACCAGATGGGCGAGCAGCTCGAACTCCAGATAGGTGAGGTCGAGCGTGTTCCCGTCCACCGCGGCGGTGCGCTGCACGGGGTCGATGAGCACCGGCCCCGCGGCCGCGTCCGCCACCGGTGCCGGCACCACGAACTGGGCGGCCGCGGCGGTGGCCGCGGTGACGGCGGGCTGCTGGTCGGCCGGCACGAGCACCAGGTAGCCGACCATCGGGGGCCGGCCCGGCAGCGCCGGAACGGTGTGCTGGGGGGCGGGCAGCCAGGTGGCACCCGGCGGCAGGAACTCGGCCACGTCGGCGAGCTGGACGACCTCGTCGGGGTCGACGGCACGCAGCCGGTGGCGGTTGGGCGGGAGGGAGCGGGCGGAGGTGGTGGCCGCAGCGGACGCCGAGGGCGCTGAGGTGGCAGCGGCCGTGGCGGAGAAGGTACGGGTGTTCGCCATGAGGGTCAGCTCTTTCGCGCGAAGGAGTCGTCGGTGGACGGACTTGCTTGCGCGCGGGCCGAAGGCCGGGGTGAGCGGCTTTAGAGGGCCTGCGCGTTCAACGCGCGACAACACACCCGGTCGAAGTCATGGTGCTGACGGGACGGCCAGAACGGTTCGAGGTCGCTGCGACCTGTCGAGGTGTGCTGGAAGCTGGCCATGCCCCCATTGAACCAGAGAACCGGACGCCGGAGCAGACCTCTCTCACCCGTCGATACGGACCCTTTGCGTTACCTTCCTCACCTCGGTTTCCGTTCGGCCACCGCAACGGACGGGCCGCCCCCGCATCGGCCCACGCCCCGCCGCCCCTCCCGGCTCAACCCACCAGCCGATTGCGCCAGTCCAGGCCGGGCAGCTCGATCGCCTTGTCCGGCGAACCGTTCCACTCCGCTGTCAGCCCCGCGTCGCCCAGCGCCTCGACGACCTCCCGGCCCACGAAGGCGGTCTCGTCCGCCGCCTCGCCGAACCCGCCGTAGTACAGCGTCAGGCCGTGCCCCGAGGCGGCGCTCTCGGTGCCCTGCGCATGGAAGAAGACGAAGCCGCGCGCGTCCTCCCGCCCGGCGCCCCGGATCTCGGCGAGACCGCACGACCGGCAGCAGGTGAAGTGCTCCCTCGCCGTGATCCCGCCCCCGTCCAGACGGGAGAACGCCTGCCTCAGCCGGTCCGCGTCGGTCACCTCCGGCCACCGCCGCTGCTCCTCGACCCGCTCGAGCCACAGCCGCTCGACCAACTGCCGCGCCTGCGCGTCCGTCACCGGATGCACGCCGTCCTTCACCAGGTAGTCCTCGGCCGTCCGGGAGAGCTCCTGGACCGTCCCGTACCCGCAGCGGAGCAGCACCCGTACCCGCTCCTCCAGCGTCTCCCGGATCTCCGCCGCGAGCTCCGGCACCGGCTCGTCCTCCGGCACGTCGGCGCGCTCCCACTCCACACCCGCGTCCCACTCCGGCTCCTGGCGCGCCCAGCGGGTCATCAGCCCGGCGACCCGCTCCGGCGCGCCGACCATCGTCCGGAAGTGCGTGGCGGCGCCACCGGAGCGGTGCTCCAGCTGGTACCCGTCACCGTGGTCGAACCAGACCTGCACGAAGGTCCCGGGGATGTCGGGCACGCGCTGCACGACCAGGAAGCGGTCACCCTTCAGACCGATCCGGTGCACCAGGTCGCTCAGCGCCCGGTCCGAAATGCGGGTGTACGTCTCGGAGTTCTCGGTCTCCACCTTGATGTCGAGCATGCGCCAACCCTGGCACGGGCCACTGACAACGGACCGGGAGCGGGGAGCGGGCCCCGGATCAGACCTGGCCGGCCTTCTCCAGCGCGGCGCAGCAGGTGTCGACGATCAGCCGGGTGACGACGTACGGGTCGACGTTGGCGTTCGGGCGGCGGTCCTCGATGTAACCCTTCCGGTCCTGCTCCACCTGCCACGGGATGCGGACCGAGGCGCCGCGGTCGGAGACGCCGTAGCTGTACTCGTTCCACGGGGCGGTCTCGTGCAGGCCGGTCAGCCGGTCGTCGATGCCGGCGCCGTAGTTCTTGACGTGGTCCATCGGCTTCGAGCCCTCGCCCAGCGACTCGCACGCCGTGATGATCGCGTCGTATCCCGTGCGCATCGCCTCGGTGGAGAAGTTGGTGTGCGCGCCCGCGCCGTTCCAGTCGCCCTTGACCGGCTTCGGGTCCAGGGTCGCGGAGACGTCGAAGTCCTCGGCGGTGCGGTACAGCAGCCAGCGGGCGACCCACAGCTGGTCGGAGACCTCCAGCGGGGACAGCGGGCCGACCTGGAACTCCCACTGGCCGGGCATGACCTCGGCGTTGATGCCACAGATGCCGAGCCCCGCCTTCAGACAGTTGTCGAGGTGCTTCTCGACGATCTCGCGGCCGAAGATCTCGTCGGCGCCGACCCCGCAGTAGTAGCCGCCCTGCGCGGCGGGGAAGCCGCCCTCGGGGAAGCCGAGCGGCCGGTGGCCGTCGAAGAAGGTGTACTCCTGCTCGATGCCGAAGACCGGCTGCTGGCCCGCGAACCGCTCGGCCACCGGGCGCAGCGCGGCCCGGGTGTTGGACGCGTGCGGCGTCATGTCGATGTCGAAGACCTCGCACAGCACCAGGATGTCGTCGCCGCCGCGGATCGGGTCCGGGCAGGAGAAGACCGGCTTCAGTACCCGGTCGGAGGCGTGGCCCCGGGCCTGGTTGGTGCTCGAACCGTCGAAGCCCCAGACCGGCAGCTCCGCCACGTCCCGCACGGGACTCCCGGCCATGATCTTCGTCTTGGAGCGGAGCTTGGCGGTCGGCTCGGTGCCGTCGATCCAGATGTACTCAGCCTTGAACGTCACGGAAGCCATCCTTTGCGGGTGCTGCGGTGCTGCGGTCCGGTCTACGCAGCGCAGCTTCGCAAGACGCGATTTCCCGTCCGTTGCCCGAATGTGAACCCCGTGTTACCGAGGTTTCGTTCGTTACGAACGGGCTCTGAGCAGCGACTCGAAGCCCGCCGCCCGGATCCGGCGCACCACTTCCTCCTCGGTGGTGCCCAGCGCCTCGGCCGCCCGCGACAGCCGCCAGTCCGCGTCGGCGAGCCGGTGCAGCAGATGGCCGCGCCTGATCTGGGCCTCGGACAGCCGGAAGGTCTTCAGGTACGCGACCTGCCCCTTGTGGTCGGTGATGGTCTCACCGATGTGCTGCCCGGCCCCGCCCGGCAGGAACGGCGGCAGGAACCGCCACAGCGTGAACGGACCCATCCGGTACACCCGGTCGAAGGCGTACGAGCTGTCCAGCAGCTCACCCGCGAACAGGGTGTCGTGCGCCTCGGCCCACTCGCGCTCCTGGGCCCGCGCAGCCGCCCGCAGCCCGGCGAGCGTCCCGAGCCGCGGACCGTCGGGTATCCGCGCCGCGAACTCCGGCACGGGGGCGCCGTACAGCGCGTACTGGTGGATCAGCTCGCCGTACAGGTCCTCGACCAGCGACGGGTGCAGCAGCCGGTAGTCGTCCGGGTGCGGCACGACGAACGCGGCGGCGAGCGCGTCGGCCGCGTACACCATCACTCCGCACTGGTCCGGGTGGATCTCGAAGACCCGCAGCGCCGTGCCGAGCCCGCGCACCGACCACCCCATGTACGCGTCCTCGGAGCGCGGCGACAGCCCGTCGCGCAGCGCCTGCCGCGACCACTCCTCCCAGGCGACGGCCGGGCCGCCGAAGTGCAGGGAGAGGTAGCCCTCCAGCGCGAGGTGCAGCGGCAGGAAACGCAGCCGGTCGCCCGGCCGGCGCTTCGCCATCCGGTGGTGGCGGTGGCGCTGGAGCCGCGCGGTCCGGGGCGCGGGCCGGCTCCCGGCCGAAGAGCCCGGCGCGGCGCCGAGCTGCGTGCCGTACGCGACGGACTGTTCGCCCTCGCCGGACCAGTCGGCGACGAAGCCGTGCGGGATGACCGAGGCGTAGTGCGTGCGCGGCCCGATGTCGACGATGCCGTGCCCGCGGTCCGGGTAGAGCTCCTCGTGCAGCCGGAGCCCCTCGACCGGCCGTTCACGCACCAGCGGCACCAGCCGGATGCCGCCCCACACCTGGGCGGGACGGGTGGTGAGCCCGGTCAGTTCGAGCCTGTTCACGATGTCGCTCCCGCTCCTTCGTCGCCCACGAACCGTGCCACCTGCCGGTCCAGGTAGGCGTACAGCGCCGCCGCTCCGGTACGCCCCTCGGCGAACCCGGCGAGCTCCACCAGCGCCGGCAGGTCCTCCGCGTCCCGGACGCCCGCCGTGGGCACGCTCGGCGAGAGCCGCCGCACATCGAAGGCGTCCGCGTCGTATACGGGGTTCACATGGACCACCGCGGTGTGCCGGTCCGGGTCGAGCCGGGTCCGCCAGATTCGGAGCACCTCGCCCGCGAGTCCGGGCGGTGCGTTGTCCCAGCCGTCAGAGACGATGACCAGCCGGTCGGGGCCGTGCTCCAGGGCGTCCAGCACACGGAAGCCGAGCGGGGTCGGCCCCCACGGCCTGACCAGCAGCGGATCGGTACGCTCCGAAGTCCACAGCGGGGTGTACGAGCCCGGCGCGGCCAGCGCCTCCAGCAGGAAGTGACAGGCCAGCGCCACGGCGAGCGGGCGGCGCCGCTTCTCGCCCGACCCGGACGAGGAGTAGCTGTCGTCGAGCACGGCGGCGACCCGGCCCCAGCTCCCGGCATGCGGGCCCGCCGCGCGACGGGCCGCCGTGCGCAGCGCACCCGTCAGCTTCTCGCGGTGCGCACTCCGCGCCTGGAAGCCGAGCGACAGCACGAACAGGGCGAGCCGGGTCAGCGGCATCACGGTCAGGTCCACATCGGCGGGCAGCGGCGCATCACCGGCGCCGGTGCGCTGCGTCAGGGTCCGCAGCCGCTCCAGCCGGGTCATCCGCGGCGCCATCCGCTCCAGGAACGCCTCGCGCTTCACCCCGCGCCGGGCGGCGAAGCCCTCGGCGACCGTGAACGGCAGCTCCTCCGCCGCCCCCTGCGCGTAGTGGGCGCGCCGCCAGGCGTCGAGCAGCTGATTCCGGTAACCCGGCCGGTGCCGGGGCCGGAACAGGAAGTCCCCGAGCTCGCCGGAACCGTCCGGCTCGACGGAGCCGTCGAACCCGAGGTGGGCATGGCGGGCCGCGGCCTTCAGGCCGGAGCGGTACTTCACCGCGTCGTGCGCCGGATCGGGCCGGGCGGCCAGCCAGTCCCGCATGATCGCGCGGGTGCGCCGGTTGTTCACCTTGGCCGCGCGCAGCTCCCGGAACAGCCGGTACACGCGCTGCGGCGGCAGCTTCGCCAGCCGGGCGGCGATCAGCCGGCCCTCGGTGCGCTTCTCCCCGGCGCTCGCGTCGGCCGCGTTCTCCAGCAGGCCCAGGACGATGCGCGCGGCGTTGTGGTCGTTGATGTCGAGGGCGAGCGAGGCGGCGTACACCCGGCGGTAGTTGACCCGTACGTACTCGTGAAGGAAGTCCAGCGAGAGCTGCTGCTGGTACGCGGACGAGCGGAATTCGCGCTGTCCGGTCGTGGTGATCGCCGCGTTGACGAAGAGGAGTACGTCCTCGGCGGCGACGAGGCCGGCGTCGGTCCCGGTACTGGTGGTCATGGTTTCCCCCGTGGAGTCACGCTCCCCCGCGCGCGGGGGGCGGAGCGCCGGCCGGGGAATGGGGGCGCGAACAGCGAAATTTTTGCTTCATAGGCAAGTCCCGGAAGTCGCGCCGGAGTCCCGCGGCCGGCCCCGCAAACGTATCCATGAAGGTTACTCTCCGCCAACTCAATACCGGATCGCCCGGGCGAAACCGGCAGACTGACCCCATGACGACACTTCCCGCGACCCCCCTGCGCATCGGCCTCGTCGGTACCGGCCCCTGGGCCCGGAACACCCAGGCCCCCGCCCTCGCCGCCCACCCCGGCGTCGTACTGAGCGGTGTGTGGGGCCGCCGCGCCGAGGCCGCGCAGGAGCTGGCCGGCGCGCACGGCACCGAGGCGTACACCGGCGAGGCGGGCATCGACGAGCTCTTCGCCGCCAGCGACGCCGTCGCGTTCGCCCTGCCGCCGGACGTCCAGGCCCCGCTCGCCGCCCGTGCCGCGGCCACCGGCCGCCATCTGCTGCTGGACAAACCGGTCGCCACCACCGTCGCGGGGGCCCGCGAGGTCGTCCGGGCCGCCGAGCAGACCGGGGTCGCCTCAATCGTCTTCTGCACCCTGCGGTTCGCGGCCGAGACGTCCGCCTGGATCGCCGAACAGGCCGCCCTGGAAGGCTGGTTCACCGCCCGTGCCGAGTGGATCGGCGCACTGTTCGCCCCCGGCGCGACCAACGAGTACGCCGCCTCGCCGTGGCGCCGCGACAAGGGCGGCCTGTGGGACGTCGGCCCGCACGCCCTGTCGGTCCTGATCCCGGTGCTGGGCGATGTGACCGAACTGACCGCGGCCCGCGGCCCGTCCGACACCACCCACCTCGTCCTCCGCCACACCTCCGGCGCGTCCAGCACGGTGACGCTCGCGCTGGGAGCGCCCGTGGGCGCGGTCGGTACGGAGATCGAGCTCAGGGGAGAGGAGGGGACGGTCAGTCTGCCGCGGTGGGACGGGGCGGTCGGCGCGTTCCGGGCGGCGGTCGACGCCCTGATCCATTCGGTGCGTACGGGGGATCCGCACCCGTGCGACGTACGGTTCGGGCTGCGCCTGACGGAGCTGCTGGCCGAGGCGGAGAAGCAGGCGGGGGAGTAGCGGCCCCGAAGGCCGGGCGGCGCCGGACGCCGGGGCCGGCCGATCGCCACGAAGTGGTCAGGGGATCGAGGTGACCGCTTCGTGCGCGGCGTACAGGAAACGCCGGACGGCGGCCGCCTCCTTCTCGTCGAAGTCGCGCAGCACCGTCACCGTGGACTCGATCAGCGGCCCGAAGAACGCCCACCCCAGCTCCACGGCCCGCTCGTCGACCGCCAGCAGCACGCGCCGCCGGTCGCGCGGGTCGCGGGTGCGGGTGAGGTGGCCGAGCCGTTCCAGCCGGTCGATGACGGCGGTGGTGCCCGCGGAGTTGAGCCCGAGCTGTGCGCCGAGCCACCCGGCGGTGGCGTCCGTGCCCGCCCGCTCGGCGTCCAGCAGACAGATCAGGGCGCGGACATCGGTGCTGTGCATCTGGTGGAGGGCCGCGAACTCGGCCTGGCGCAGCCCGAATTCGACAGTCACCCTGCGCAGCAGATGGACGATCTCCAGCTCCGGACCCTGGTCGCTCATCAACGTTCCCTCCGCCTCGGCGAGTCCATTATCTCGCTGAGCGAGATAATATCCAGGGACTGACAGGAGCGGTCACGACCGGGGAGACATCCATGACAGCCACGTCGTTCGATGAGGCGTACGAGGAGGTCCTGGCGGCCAACTGGCCCGCCGGAACGACGTACTCGCAGGTCACCACCCCGTACGGCACCACTCACGTCAACAGCTGCGGCCCCCGGGACGCCCCGCCGCTGGTGCTGCTGGCCGGCGGCGGCGCCACCTCCACCGTCTGGTACGCCCAGGCGGCCCACCTGGGCCGGGCACACCGCGTCCACGCCGCCGACCTGATCGGCGAGCCGGGCCGCAGCGTCGCGGGGGAGCGCCCGATCCGTACGGTGACGGACCTGACGGCATGGCTCGACGGGGTACTGGACGGACTGGGCGCCGACCGCACCGCGCTGAGCGGGCACTCCTACGGTGCCTGGATCGCTCTGCACTACGCCCTGCACGCGCCCCACCGCGTCCGGAAGCTGGTCCTGGTGGACCCGACGCAGTGCTTCGCCGGCTTCCGGCCCGGCTACCTGCTGCACGCCCTGCCGATGCTGCTCCGGCCGAGCGCGAAGCGGACGCGGGCCTTCCTGGAGTGGGAGACGGGCGGCGCCGCGCTCGACCCGGCCTGGCTGCGGCTGCGCGACGCGGCCGCCGGCTTCCCGTCCGGCCGCCCGGTCACCGGTCCCCGCCCCATGCCCGAGGCCCTGCGCGGACTCGACGTACCGGCCCTGGTCCTGCTCGCCGGAAGCGGCCGGGCCCATGACCCGGCCCGCGTCGCCGCCGCGGCGGCCCGGCTGCTCCCGCGGGTGACGACGGCGACGATCCCCGGAGCCACGCACCACACGCTGCCGCTGTACGGACCGACGGCCGCCGAACTGAACCGCGGGATCGCGGACTTCATCGGGTGACGGGCCGTCGTACCGGCTGATCCGCGGGCCGCCCGCGGCTGCTCAGCGCCCCAGCGCGTCGCGTACCGCCTCGTCCGTGCGCCCCACGACGGCGGTTCCGTCGTCCGCGGTGATGATCGGCCGCTGGATGAGCCTGGGGTGCTCGGCGAGGGCCGAGATCCACCGCTCACGCGAACCGGCCTCGCGCGGCCACTCCTTGAGGCCGAGCTCCTTGGCGTCGGCCTCCTGCGTCCGGGTGATGTCCCACGGCTCCAGCCCGAGCCGGTCGAGCACGGCCCGGATCTCGTCCGGCGAGGGCACATCCTCCAGGTAGCGGCGGACGGTGTACTCGGCACCCTCCGCATCGAGCAGCTGCACCGCGCTGCGGCACTTCGAACAGGCGGGATTGATCCAGATCTCCATGGGGCCAAAGGTACGCGAGGGATCCCCGAAAGCCCTTCTGGCCAGCGGCGATTGTCAGTGCCGGGCAGTAAAATGGAGGCAGTTCGTGAGGGTTCCACGATCGTGCCAGGAGGTTGCCCATGGCCGTTGCCGCAGTCACGACCAAGCCGCTCCACAAGCCCCTGAAGAAGAAGCCGCTCCCCGCGGGCCGGCCCCGCGAGTGGTACGTCTCCCACAACCGCCGCCTGAAGGCCATGCGCCTGGCGATCGCCCTGCTCGACACGGGCGTCTACTACCCGTCGACCGCGACCAACGACAAGATACGCACGACCGCGGAGCGCGTCGGAATCCACCCGCCGTCGGACACCACCTGCCGCATGGTCCGCGCCCTGATCCGCTACGGCCGCTGACGGCCGACGCACCCGGTGGCTGTGCCCCCGAGCCCTACGGGGCCGGGGGCACTGCCACGCGCACGCACGTCCGGTCGCGGCGGGCCGGGGGCGCTCCGGGCCGGGTCGTTCCGGGCCGGGGCCGTGCCGGGCCGGATCAGAACCCGTCGCAGGTGGCCGTGGCGAAGGCGCCGGAGGCCGTGGCGGTCCGGACGGTCCCGTCGTCCACCGTCACGGCACAGGCGACCGCGCCGCCCGTCGCTCCGATGGTGACGGCGAAGGAGCCGCCGCTCATGAAGCCCCTGGTCCGTGTCTCCCCGGCCCACGGCAGGGTCCGCGGAGTCAGCCGCGCGGTCGAGAGATAGCCGTTCTGCCAGGTGGGATAGGTGATGCTGACATCCTCGGCGGTGCCGGTGACCTCGTACGTGATCCGCAACGGCCGTGCCCCCTCCCTGGACAACTCACCGGAGACCACCTCGACGGCCACGGCGGCAGCACCGGCCGGCACGAGCACGGCCAGGAGCAGCACCCACGGCCACAGCCGCCGCAGACGGGGCCGCAACGCCTCGGGGGAGCCACCCGGGTCCTGATCGCTCATGCCCCTCAGCCTCGTCCGCCCTCCGCCGTGCCGCTACCCGGAGCCGGCCCTCTCCGGCGACCCGGGCCCACCGGGCCACCCGGCCCACCCGTCCGGCGTACACGGCATGCGGGCCGGGCCGCGGCCCCTTTGACTGGCGAGGGGCGAGTGCTGGGAGGCACGATGACGACGAAAACCGCGCGAGGCCTGTGGGCCGTACTGCTGACGGCGGCCGTGATGTCGACCGCCGCGGCCTGTTCTGACGACGGCGACAGCGCCTCCAGCACGGCCTCCAGGGCCGCGTCCGCCGCGGCATCGGTGGCATCCAGGGGCTCCGACGTGGTGGCCTCGGCGACGGCCGCCGCGGGCGAGAAGCTGAAGAACTTCAAGAACGGCGTGAACGCCAAGGGCGATGTCGAACTGGGCAAACCGAGCACCGACAGCGACGGCCGCGCCACCGCGAAGGTCACCGTGACCAACAGCGCCGACTCGAAGAAGTCGTACGCGGTGCAGGTCAACTTCCGTGACGGCAGCGGCAATCTGCTCGACACGGCGGTGGTGACGGTCGACGACGTCGGCGCCGAGTCGTCCAAGGACGCCACGGCCCGCAGTAACCGCAAGCTGTCGGGCGACGTCAAGGCCGACGTGGGCAGGGCATTGCGCCACTGACCGCTGTCAGAAGCGGTGGTTGCGCCGCTCCCATGAGACCGGCCGCTGCGGCCCGTGCGTCGGAGCCCGCATCGGTGCGTTCCACGCACACTGGGACTGGGACTGGGACTGGGAACGGGAGCGGCAGGAAAGCTCCGCCAACTTGTTCTCGGTGCCGGTGCCGGGCTGCGGAATCTCCAGGACGATCCGCCGGTCCGAGCAGTCGTCGACGATGAGCGCACACTCCTCCAACACCATGCGGCCGACGGACGGGTGTCTCAGCTCCCGGGCGGCCGCGTGGTGTCCCTCGATCTCGTGCTGCTGCCACCAGCTGCGGAACTCCGAGCTGTTCCTGCTCAGTTCTCGGACCAGTGAGGTGAACCATGGCTCGTGGACGTACAGTCCGGTGGCCGCGCGGAACTCGGCCAGAACGGATCGGGCGCACTGCTCCCAGTTCTGGATCAGCTCACGCATGTAACCGCCGAAGAAAAGCCACAGCAAATGGCGGTGCTCGGCGGGAATCTCGGTCAGATCGCCGTAGACATCGGTTCGTGCCTGATTCCAGGCAAGAATGTTGAAACGAGGACCGAGGGCGAATGCCGGATGCGGATGCTGGCTGTCCAGAATGCGCTGGAGAGTCGGAGGAACACCGTCCGTGGGTACGTGTGCACTGGAACGCACGTCCTCGCTCGCCAGCGCCAGCAGGTGATCGCGCTCTTCGGTATTGAGTCGGAGGGCTTCGGCCAGCGAATTGAGCACATGGTCCGAGACCCGGATGTCCCGCGCCTGCTCCAGTCGTGTATACCAGCAGGCACTGATTCCGGCCAGGTCAGCGACATCCTCGCGCCGAAGACCCGGGGTGCGTCGCGATGTCCGTGTCGGTAGGCCGACTTCTTCCGGCTGAAGCGCCACCCGTCGTGTTCTGAGGAAGTCCGCGAGCTCCGCTCGACGTTGGTCGTAATTCATCCATCGATCCCTCTGCTGGACGACAATTACGTATGGCCATTACCGGGGACTTCCACTCCTAGGATAGTCGGTTTCTGGTTGTGTGCTGAGCCACGTGTGAAGCTGCTGCTGCTGGAGGTGGCGTCCGGCCGTTACTGGGGTGCTGGGAAGGAGCACCTGCCCTAACGAACGCTCTTCCTCCGTTCCAACAGTCGAAGGGAGAAAGTCATGCGTGGCAAGCGGTACCTCGTCCGACTCAGCCCAGTACTTATCGCCTCCCTGGCGGTACCTGTGGGTTTCGCCGGAGACGCGTTGGGTGCCCCATCACCGACAGCTGCTGTGTCGAAAGCACCCTCGGTCGGACCTGGCGATCCCGGATTCGGCGCCGGCGTGGTTCGCGGCCAGATCGACGGCCGGCTGTGCGTGAACAGGGTCGGCAGTTATCTGCCGCAGTTCCCGCTGGGCCAGCAATCGGCGTTCATAGCGGGCTACAGCGTCGGGTTCAAGGCGCAATGCAGGCCCGGGGTCGTGCCGCAGCGGCTGGTACAGCAGCAACAGCAACAGCAACAACAGCAGCAGCAGCAGCAGCAACAGCAACAGCAGATCCAGAACCTGCTGCTTAACGTCAACGCCACCGGCGGTGCTGCTACAGGCGGTGCGGTTACGAATACGCCGCCTCCGGTTACGCCGCCTCCGGTTACGCCGCCTCCGGTTACGCCGCCTCCGGTTACGCCGCCCCCGGTTACGCCGCCCCCGGTTACGCCGCCTCCTGGCGACGTGACTGGTGGTGCGGGCACTGGTGGTGCTGCCACTGGTGGTGCGGGTGCCGGTGATGTGACCGGTGGTGCGGGCACTGGTGGTGCTGCCACTGGTGGTGCGGGTGCCGGTGATGTGACCGGTGGTGCGGGCACTGGTGGTGCTGCCACTGGTGGTGCGG
>NZ_JBEYFB010000036.1:3789-3989 GCF_040634135.1 Streptomyces sp. NPDC007164 | reverse complement strand
TGCGGGTGCCGGTGATGTGACCGGTGGTGCAGGTACCGGTGGTGCTGCCACTGGTGGTGCGGGTGCCGGTGATGTGACCGGTGGTGCAGGTACCGGTGGCGAGGCCACTGGTGGTGCGGGTGCCGGTGATGTGACCGGTGGTGCAGGTACCGGTGGCGAGGCCACTGGTGGTGCGGGTGCCGGTGATGTGACCGGTGGTG
>NZ_JBEYFB010000036.1:0-3691 GCF_040634135.1 Streptomyces sp. NPDC007164 | reverse complement strand
TGCAGGCACTGGTGGCGAGGCCACTGGTGGTGCGGGTGCCGGCGACGTGACCGGTGGTGCAGGCATCGGCGGTGCTGCCACTGGCTAGCGGGACTGTCCGGCGGTCAATGTGCCGCCCACCACGAGCGCGTAACCCGCGGAGCAATGCGGGTTACGCGCTCGGCGACGACAGAACCCTCACGGGCGACGACAGAACCCTCACGACGGCAGAACGTTCACGACGGACGGCGTCGGGGGATTGGAGGGCGTGGGTACCTGAATGAGGAAGGGCACGAACGTGAGTCGGCCGTCCCCCGAGTTCAGGACCCGCTTGGAAACCCGGTAGCACACGACCTCGTCCGGATTGCCGGTGGTCGCATAGCACTTGAGTTCCGACGGCGTGGCTTGCGAAGTCCGCGACGAGGCAACGGAGTCACTCACTGATGTGGCCAGTACGCCGGCGGTCAAACAGAAGGTGGCTGCCGTTGCGACACCGATGTTCCGCAAGATTGTCTTCTTCATTCTCATCAGCCCAAAGGCTAGGAGTGAACCGGACTGTCGCATCAGCATTCTGGGAATTCAGAGGCTGTGCGGGGGAATGTCTACCCTTTCGACTGAAGTGTCAGGTAGTCGCACTCCTAGGATAGTTGGTTTCTTGATACGTGCCGTGCTGCGTGTGATCCTGCTGGAGACGGCCGTTCATCAACGAGCGACCATGTTTCGGTCCAGCAGTCGAAGGGACGAAATCATGCGCGGAAAGCGATTCCTCGTAAGGCTCAGCCCGGTGCTCATCGCCGCTCTGGCGTTCCCCGCGGGGTACGCCGGGGAAGCATTCGCTGCCACATCTCCAACTGCCGTGGTGGCATCGGCTCCAGCCAAGGCACCTCAGGTAAATGTCGACCCGTCGTTCACGGCAGGATTCAATGCCGGGCTGCGGGCGTGCCCATGTAGGACCACCACCACCACGTTCCTGGTGCCGCAGCAGCGGCTGGTGCAGCAGCAACAGCAGCAGCAGCAGCAACAACAGCAGCAGCAGCAGCAGCAGCAACAACAGCAGCAACAGCAGCAGCAGCAACAGCAGCAGCAGCAGCAACAGCAGCAACAACAGCAGCAGCAGCAGCAACAGCAGCAGCAGCAGCAACAGCAGCAGCAACAGGGTCAGCAGCTGGGTCAGCAGCAGCAACAGCAACAACAGGGTCAGCAGCTGGGCCAGCAGCAACAGCAACAGCAACAGCAGCAGCAACAGCAGCAGCAACAGCAGCAGCAGCAACAGCAACAGCAGCAGCAGCAGCAACAGCAGCAGCCGCAGCAGCTGTAGTGCCAGCCCCACAGGCACGGGCGAGGGCCGCTACCCCAGTCCTGGGGTAGCGGCCCTCGCAGGTCACGGCCAGTTTCCGGAGCTTCGCTCCAGGGTCCAGGTCGCCCGACCCCGCCCTTTAGAGGTCGAAGTACAGCTCGAACTCGTGCGGGTGCGGACGCAGCTGGATCGGGGCGATCTCGTTGGTGCGCTTGTAGTCGATCCAGGTCTCGATCAGGTCGGACGTGAAGACACCGCCGGCCTGGAGGTACTCGTTGTCCGCCTCCAGCGCGTCCAGGACGGCCGGGAGGGAGGTCGGGACCTGCTGGACGTTCGCGTGCTCCTCGGGAGCCAGCTCGTACAGGTCCTTGTCGATCGGCTCGGCGGGCTCGATCTTGTTCTTGATGCCGTCGAGGCCGGCCATCAGCAGCGCGGAGAAGGCCAGGTACGGGTTGGACGACGGGTCCGGGGCGCGGAACTCGACACGCTTGGCCTTCGGGTTGGAGCCCGTGATCGGGATGCGCATCGCGGCCGAGCGGTTGCGCTGCGAGTACACCATGTTGACCGGGGCCTCGAAGCCCGGGACCAGACGGTGGTAGGAGTTCACCGTCGGGTTGGTGAACGCCAGCAGTGACGGGGCGTGCTTGAGGATGCCGCCGATGTAGTAGCGGGCCATGTCCGACAGGCCCGCGTAACCCTGCTCGTCGTAGAACAGCGGGTCGCCGCCGGCCCACAGGGACTGGTGGACGTGCATGCCCGAGCCGTTGTCGCCGAAGATCGGCTTCGGCATGAAGGTCGCGGTCTTGCCGTTGCGCCAGGCGACGTTCTTCACGATGTACTTGAAGAGCATCAGGTCGTCGGCCGCGGCGAGCAGCGTGTTGAACTTGTAGTTGATCTCGGCCTGGCCGGCGGTGCCGACCTCGTGGTGCTGGCGCTCGATCTGGAGGCCGCTGTTCTCCAGCTCCAGGGACATCTCGGCACGCAGGTCGGCGAAGTGGTCGACCGGCGGGACCGGGAAGTAGCCGCCCTTGTAGCGGACCTTGTAGCCGCGGTTGTTCTCGACCGCACCGGTGTTCCAGGCGCCTGCCTCGGAGTCGATGTGGTAGAAGCTCTCGTTCGCCGACGTCTGGAAACGGACGTTGTCGAAGACGTAGAACTCGGCCTCGGGGCCGAAGTACGCGGTGTCGGCGATGCCGGTGGAGGCGAGGTACGCCTCGGCCTTCTTGGCCACGTTCCGCGGGTCACGGCTGTACTGCTCGCCGGTGATCGGGTCGTGGATGAAGAAGTTGATGTTGACGGTCTTGTCGCGCCGGAAGGGGTCGACACGGGCGGTCGACAGGTCCGCGCGCAGCGCCATGTCGGACTCGTGGATGGCCTGGAAGCCGCGGATCGACGAGCCGTCGAAGGCAAGCTCGTCGGCCGGGTCGAAGGTCGCCGCCGGGACGGTGACGTGCTGCATCACACCGGGCAGGTCACAGAACCGGACATCGATGAACTTGACGTCATTGTCGGCGATGTACTTCTTCGCGTCGTCGGCGTTCTGGAACATCCAACTCCTCCTACTCCCGGCCCGGGAGGGACGGGGTTGTAGCTCGTGGTGCGGCCAGTGCGGTGGCACACGCTGGACCCGACCATAGGCAGACCGGATTTCTCAAGCATGACCCATTTGTTTCGCAGAAGTTAACCGAGCCGGGTGTGACCGGCACCTCGTGGCCGGTTAAGGGCCCGTCTCCCGGCTGCTCCGGGGGCCTGTAGCGGGGCCCCGCCCGGCAGCCCGTCCGGGCGGGCGCAGTACCGTGTTCGGGTGGACAACAGGCAAGCAATCGGATCGTGGCTCTCCGGGCCGCGCGCGGCCGCCGAGGAGATGGGGGCCGACTTCGGCTACCGGGGCAAGCGACTCGGCCTGCCCGAGAACGGGCCGGGTTCGGTGGCGCCGCTCGGCCGGCGCTTCGGCGCGATCTTCATCGACTGGGCCCTGTGCCTCCTGATCGCATACGGGCTGTTCGCCCACGGTGACCAGCAGGCGGCCGGCAACTGGGCCCTGGGCATCTTCCTCGTACTGAGCGTGCTCACCGTCGGGACCATCGGCTGTACGCCGGGCAAGCGAATCCTGGGCATCAGGGTCGTCGCCGAGAACGGTGGCCGGCTGACGCTCACGCGGGTGATCGTCCGGAGCGTGCTGCTGTGCCTGGTGATCCCGGCCCTGGTCTGGGACCGCGACGGCCGCGGCCTGCACGACCGGCTGGCCCGCGCCGTTCAGGTCCGTATCTGAGGCGGAGCGGCACAGCCGGGGCACGGCAGCCGTACAAGCGTCGGACGTCGGACGGCAGACGACATGCGAAGAGGCGGGGGGGGGGCCCGGGCGGTGTGGGCCCCCCCCCGGTGGAATGCCTCTGGGGTGAGCGCCAAGTTTAG
>NZ_JBEYFB010000035.1:0-77496 GCF_040634135.1 Streptomyces sp. NPDC007164 | reverse complement strand
GGCGGGCCGCCGCGTCGACCGGCGCGGACCTGTTGTGGCGGGTCCGGAGCAACGCGGTCCTGCCCGTGGTGGCCGCGCTGCCCGATGGCTCGTATCTGTCGGAGATCGTTGCCGCCCGGGACAAGAACCGGCGGGCCGACCCGGCACAGGTTCGCGTCATCGAATACGCCTTGGACCCAGGTGGGGAGGGCGCCGTCTACCGGCTGGTCACCACACTCCCGGACCCGGCCACCGCACCGGCCGTGGAGCTCGCCGCGCTCTACGCCGAGCGCTGGGAGACCGAGACCACCCTCGATGAGATCAAGACCCGCCTGGGCGGTCCCCGCTTCGTCCTGCGCTCCCAGCATCCGGCCGGGGCCGAGCAGGAGATCTTCGGGTTCCTCCCGGTGCACCACGCCCTGCGCGACCTCATGCACCAGGCCGCCCGGCAGGAGAGGGAGGATCCGGACCGGATGTCCTTCACCCGCACCTTGCGCGTCGCCCGCCGGCAGACCACCAGCCAGGCGGGATTCTCCCCCCTCCCGGCTCACCCGGGCACTGAAGCAGACCCTGCGTGAAATCACCGAACGCCTCCTGGAACCACGGCGGTTACGGCCCAACCCGCGAGTGATCAAACGCAAAATGTCCAACTGGTCACTCAAACGCACCGAACACAACAACCCACCTCGCCCGGCCACCCCCGCCGCCACCCTCGTCGAACCCACCAAAACATCCCAAACTCCACGAATTAAGCCCTAAAGCACCGGTATTGACCCTAGATGATCAATTCCAAGAGGTCAGTGGTCATACGAGGTGAGCGAGCGGAGGGTGTTGCGTGCGGTGTGGTCGTTGTGCCGGATCGAGGCAGTCAGCGCGAGGATTCGTTGCATGACACCTTTGCGGATCGGCCGCAGCAACCCGGCTGTGGCTGGCGCAGTAGCCGTACTGAGCTCATCCGGCGAGGTCGGAGCGTTTGACGGTCTCGCGTGAGCGGACGCATTCCACAGGTGTGGAGTCCACGATCCATACGTCATCGCTCACACCGAGGTGTTGGTGGCCAGGATCCGGGTGATCCCGCGGAGCAGGCGGGCGGCCTTGCGGAGCCGCTTGTTGTGGCCAGGTTGCTGGGGCAGGTAGGGGAAGGGGTGCCGCGGGTGGGCGCGGGCGTGGCGGAACCACTTGGCCTCGGAGGTGAAGCCGGGCATGGCCTGCATCATCGCGAGGGTGACCAGTTCGGTATCGCTCAGGCGCGGTGCGATGCCGACCGGTGGTCGCCACGGTGCCAAGTCCGGATGCTCCTTCAGCAGGTTGTCGGCCGTCGCAGAGAGTGCTGTCGCGAGGGTGTCCAGGTTGTTCGTCACAAAGCAATTTTGGACGCCTCGTTCTCGTCTCCGCAGGCGCCCCTTGGGATTGATCACCTACGTTGGGCAGCATGTCCGCGAGTCTGTTGCCACACCATCGAATCCTCGACGCTGAACAGGCCGAAAGGATGTTCGCGGTGTCGGCCGACGTCGGGTATCCGTACCGGGATTTCGCTCGCGAGCAGGAGATTCGCCTGTACGCCACCGGTCTGACCGTTGACGGCGACCTTGTCTCACAACCACCCGGTGACTGGAATCCCTGCAACGTGATCGTGGCGGGGGACCTGACCGTCGGTGGGGACCTGTCGTGGTCGTCCTATGGCGGCGGCTGCTTTCTGCTGGTGACTGGAGACCTGCGGGCACGTAACATCTTCGTCGCCGGAGAGCCGAACGTGGTGGTGCGCGGTGACCTGACCGCGTCGAACGGCGTCTTTGGTCACGACAACTACGGCATCCTCGTCGTCTGCGGACGCACCACCGCCCGCATAGTCATCAACACCTCCGGCTTCAACATGGTGTTCGCCGAAGATCCCCAGGCGTTCGTCCTGGGTCATCCGAACCACCAGAACTTCGCGAGCGATATCGACGACGAGCTGGAGCTCGAAGACGTCTTGGCCACCGGCCTTCTCGACCATGGCGGCGCCAACTTCGCAGCGATCCGTGCGGCGTTGGCGGCCGGTCGGCCGATCCTGCGGCCAGGCATCTCCAGCGACGCACCTTGACCGGCCACCCGGGCCAGTGACGCCGAATTGCCTCGCCGGCCGTGGCCTGGTGCCGCATTGCAGCAACGACGAGCGCTCGTACGCGCAGGCGATCCCTTGGAATCAATCATCTAGCGGGAGCTGACCAGGTAGAACGTACCGTCGTCCGTGGGTCGGCTGGTACGACACCGAGCGCCTGCATCCGCAGGGTCTCCAGGGAGTCGGCGTCATGGGCGTCGGCCCGGATGATGCGACCGGTGCCCAGGTGCAGCGAGACCCGCAGCCGGCTGCCTGTCCGGTTGGGCACCTCCAGGGGAAATCCGGAGAACTGAAGGGTGGCTGCGGCTCGGGAAGCAGAGCAGCCCGTGGGTTCCGGGCTGCTGGTTCGCTTCGGCAGGTCACTGTGGCTCCGCGCTTGATCCGCGCCAGTTCCTGCTGCGGAGTGCTTGGCCATGGCTTGGAGCTCCGGCGCGTCTCAGTCCCTGCAGGGCGAAAAGGAGCTGAGGAGTGAAACCTGGCCGTGCTTTCATAGGCGCCATGGTGTCTGCTGAGCGTCTACTTGCCTTCGCGGCTATGTCATTCCTGTTGATCGTGATCCCCGGGCCCAGTGTGTTGTTCGTGATCGGGCGGGCGCTGGCTCAGGGGCGTCGGGCTGCGCTGACCACTGTCGTCGGGAACACGTTGGGCGCCTATGTGCTCATCGTGGCCGTGGCTCTCGGGGTCGGGTCGATCGTGGAACGCTCCGTCCTCGTCTTCACGGTGCTGAAACTGGCCGGGGCCGGCTACTTGGTGTATCTGGGTGTCAAGGCGTGGCGGCAACGCCGGTCGTTGCAGGCCACGTTCACTGCCGACAAGGCCGCGCAGGGCGGACTGCGCACGTTGTGGGAGGGGTTCGCGGTCGGTGTGGCCAACCCCAAGACCATTGTGTTCTTCGCCGCCGTGCTGCCGCAGTTCGTCGACCACGCTCAAGGACACGTCGTGGTTCAGATGCTGTTGCTCGGGCTGGTCTTCAACATCATCGCGGTGGCCTGCGACAGCCTGTGGGGACTGGCCGCGGCGACCGGACGGGACTGGTTCGCCAGCTCACCCCAGCGGCTCTCTCTGGTCGGAGGGATCGGCGGCCTCGCGATGATCGGCCTCGGTGTCACAGTCGCCGCGACAGGACGCAAGGACTGATCATCCTGTTTCAGGCAGACGTGCCGGGTCAGCTGGCGGCGGCTCGTTCGGCCTGGCTCTGGTATGGGCGAGGTGGTAGGAGTCCCTGCCGGTCTCGATGATGCTCCCACCACAAGATGAGGGCCGAGGCCGCCCCTGACCACCGAACAGGGCCACGCGCCGTCGCCAAAGCCAACTGGTCGTACCTGAGTTGGATCCTTGATGAAGCGGTGAGGATGTGCGGCCCTGACGTATTTCATCGCTGTATCGGGGGCCATCCCAAAGAACCGCATGAGGTGGACACGGGCGGCGGTCTCGTGCGCTTCGTCGAAGATCCGGTCGATCCGGAGCTTCTGCGACTGGAGCCCGATGTTCCTGAAGATCGGCTGGAGACACCACATTGGGCAACCGGTGGCCCGCCGGGATCGAGGCGTAATGACACCCTGGCGGAGGGGTGCGTGACCCGCGAGCGTGACAGCGTTCAATCGCGTAGATATACACGGTTCATGCTGGGCCGAGCAGGCTTGCCCCGCTCGCTACGGCAGTGGCGCGGTCCGGTGTGACGAGCCGTGCCATCGTCGCGTCGACCTCCAGGCCAAGCCACTGCGGCAGGCTGGTGCCGAGCAGGTCCGCGTAGCCCTCGTAGTCGTCGCCGGCCCGGAAGATGGGCGACTCGCCGGTGTCGTCGCACCAGTCGCTGACAAGTTCGACCCACTCGCCGTCGTCGGAGGCGATCTGAATCAGGGAGCGGGAAACGGTCGGGTCGAGCATCACGCTGTTACCGACCTCAAAATTCCGCCAGGTGGCGGCCGTGGCGCGTAGGGCCGCTGCGGCGCCGTCGAACCACTCCTGGTATCCGTAGTCCAAGGACTCGTGGACCGGGCGAATCGAGTTGTCCACCCGTGCCACCGACAGCCGGTACTCGGGGCCGTAGCCATGACCGTCGAGATAAGCAGATGGGGCGAATATCTCCGGGCTCATCAGCGCGTCGAACAGTGCGCGCCATTGCAGGCTTCGCGCCCGTAGCTCCCAAAATCCAATCAGCGAGGGTGGGAGCGGGGTGCCGAGGCGCAGCTGCAACCTGGTCAGCAGCGTCGCAAAGTCCGCCGACGGCGCGTTGGGCTCCATGCTTGCCTGTAGTGCCGGTTCGGCCAGCGCCAGGAGCGCCCCGAACCGCGGCGGTTCGTGGAGATGCATATCCACAGCCTCAAAGGCTTCATCGAAAGCCCGTTCCAGGCCCGAGGCGTCCACGGCTCGAAGCCATCGGCAGACCCGGTCGGTCACCTCACCGAACGTCGGCTCCGGTGCACGTCGGGCATGATCTCGCGTCAGAGCCTCGAAACCAACGTCAGCCACCAGTGCACCCTATCGCAAGTCGGCTCCGGAAATCCTTCGGTGGCTGACACCGGAGCCGGTGCCGTGGGTGGCTTCTCTCAGATGTCGGGGAGGGGAGGTAGAGGGCGTAGCCGCAGGTGCTGGCTGATCCTCCGCGGCTCAGACGCATCAGCTTGAGGCTTTCGCCGTCGGCCAGTTCGCCGCCGGCATAGGCGAACTGGCCGCGGCAGCGGACGTCCAGGCCGGCGAGCTGCGGCCAGGCGGTACGGGCTCGCGCGGTCGGCTTCCGCACGAGGGAGGTCTTGGTCGGCTCCGGCACGGTGGGCAAGGGGGCGTCCTGTCCGGCCGCCCGTGTCAGGCGGTGCGGCAGGCTCCAGCCGGTAAGAACCGCTTCTACTGATCGGCCTGCCTGCCTTGCCCATTGCCACCGCCCGCCCGATATCACCGACCGCCTCGCAGAGGCACCGGCTGAAGAAGAGGGCCTACGGGCAGGCCTCCTCACCGGGCCCGCATTCGCGCGCACGTCGTGCTCCACGCGGCACGGGGCCGTCCCAACGCGTGCATCGCCCGCGAGCCGGGCCTGCATGTGGACACCGTGGGGACCTGACGAGGCCGCTTCACCGACGAGGGCATGCCCGGGCCGGCCGGCCGCCGGCACCTCGACCGGCCATGACCCACCCCGAGCGCCTACGGAACGCCTGAGCGGCAGCGGAGTCAAGGGGCGGCCCACTCTTCGTCTCCCGCCCCCTCGGGTGCGCATCTGAAACACATGTTTGAAGGGAGCGAGTGATGGCACGGCGGTAGGCATTGACCTGGGTCCGACCAATTCCGTGGTCGCCGTCCTTGAGGGCGGCGAGCCGACCGTCATCACCAGCGCAGAGGGCTTGCGGACCACACCGTCGGTGGTCGGCTTCTCGAAGCAGAAGGGTGAGGTGCTGGTCGGTGAGGTCGCCAAGCGCCAGGCCGTGACCAACATCGAGCGCACCGCACGGTCGGTGAAGCGGCACATGGGCGAGACCGAGTGGCGTTTCCCGGAGTCCGGTGAGATCGACGGCAAGCGGTACGCGGCGCAGGAGATCTCGGCGCGGGTCCTGCAGAAGCTGAAGCGGGACGCCGAGGCGTACCTCGGTGAGGACGTGACGGACGCGGTCGTCACCGTCCCCGCGTACTTCAACGACTCTCAGCGCACCGCCACCAAGGAGGCCGGTGAGATCGCCGGCCTGAAGGTGCTGCGGATCATCAACGAGCCGACGGCAGCGGCGCTCGCGTACGGTCTGGACAAGGAGAGCGACCAGACGATCCTGGTGTTCGACCTGGGTGGCGGCACCTTCGATGTCTCGCTGTTGGAGATCGGTGAGGGCGTGGTGGAGGTGAAGTCCACCAACGGTGACACACACCTGGGTGGTGACGACTGGGATCAGCGGATCGTCGACCATCTGACCAAGCAGTTCAAGAACGCGTACGGTATCGACTTGTCCAAGGACAAGATGGCCACGCAGCGACTGCGCGAGGCGGCGGAGAAAGCGAAGTCCGAGCTGTCCGCGGCGACGGAGACGACGATCAGCCTGCCGTATATCACTGCGTCGTCCGAGGGGGCGCTGCATCTGGACGAGAAGCTGACGCGCGCCCACTTCGAGCAGCTCACTCAGGACCTGCTGGAGCGCTGCAAGGGCCCGTTCCACAGCGCGATCAAAGATGCGGGGATCTCCGCGCCGGGTCGGACCGAATCAGCATTCGCCCCAACTGTGCCGCGCGGTCGTGTACTCGCCCGTCACCAGTTCTCTTCCCGAGGACCTGGATCCCGCTCACACGTCCTGTCCGGGCCCATCGCCATTCTGGGAGATGGTCAGGAGCACCGGCTCTCTCGCACCGGTGTCGCGTACGGCGGCGGCGGTGACCTCGGCTGCCCAGATGGCGGTGTCGAGGGACCAGTCAGGCAAGGAGCAGTGGATCAACGCCGTGTTGTGCATTCCCTCGGTCTGTACCTCACCTACGAGGGATGAAGCCAGCCCACTTGTGGGTACAGCGGTTCTGCCCGGATGGATGGTCAGGCGGCCGTAGGAGCGTTCGAGAATCAGCACGTTCACGTCTTGTGCTCTGTTCAACAGACCGGCGGATTCCCGGGCCGCAATGGTGATGATGCAATCGGCCGCCGGTCCCGGCCCTGCCGCGGCCACCCAGTCCGCGGCCTGCGACAGGTAGGCGAGGCTGTCATCCGCTGAGAGTTGCAGAGGCGCAACCGTGTGCAGGCCGGTGAGCGTGTACGTGCCCCTGTGGTGCAGTACGTCGCTCAGGACGGTGGCCACGGGCAACAGGGGCAGTCGCTGGCCATGCAGCTGCTCCTCCACGGCGACCTGGAGCCAGGCCAGTTGGCGGACGCGATTGTCCTCGGTCCAGTCCTCACCGGCGTCGTTGTGTCCCCATCGGCAGCCGTTCAGCGGACCGCGGCCCAGGTGGGTGCTGCTCCAGCCGTAGGCTTCCGCCCTGGCCACGGCCAGGCTGAACGCGTCCTCGTCCTCCAGGTCGTTCTCGGCAAGGACGCGGTCGATCCACGGGTGCCGGTGGAAGACTCCGTGCAGGCCCATGATGAGGGTCGGATCGTGTAAGTCCATGTCACTGCGCTCCTTCTACGCTCCGCATGACAGAGTGACGGTCTTGGTGACCGCTTTCTCAGGGGAGTCCGCGATGCCGATCAGGTCGACATCGATGACGCTGCGCCACTGGGTCTTGTTCCGGTTCTCGCATGTCTTGCGGGCATTGGCGCGGCGGGAGCTGGCACCCCTGCCTCCGGCCTTGACGCTTTTGGATCCGTCGGCGACATTCTTCCAGGTGTGTCCGTGCTTGGTCTGAAGCCAGATGGTGACCTTCGCCTTCACATTCTTGTGCTTGCCGAGCGGGTCCAGCCACCATCCATGTGCCGATGCTGTCGCGGGCGGCGAGCTGGACACATGGACGTGGTCTCCGTCGGTGACGAACCCGCCCACGTCCGAAGCCGTCATCTCAGAGGCCGCGTAAGCCGATGGCGCGGCAACGCTGGCAGACATTGTCACGGCAAGGACCGCAGACAGAAGGGGTGTGCGCACAGGACTCCCTGAAAGATGGAGAAGTAACCGACAGCAGGAGTTCCGCTGATCATTTACAGCTACACAGGGAGCAACCTTCCCCTTCGGTCAAATCACCCGATCGGTTCGGAAGTCCTGGCCCGCTGACGCCCCGCCAGAGGAGCCGGGCATGACCGCAAGCACTCCCAGGACCGGATCCTCCGGTTCCCCGAGGAGCAAGCGCTCCCGTTCATCCCGCATCTCGATCGTGTCGCACTGCGGATCCGGTACTACGCACCTCTGAGTCGCAGGGGCGCGGCTGCCGCTTTCGTGTGCGGGTGACGAGTGTCAGGTCCGGACACACGGTTCCCGCTGGCGGGCTACAAAGAGGGTGCTCTCCGTTTCCTCAGGTAATCCTCACCCAGTGACCAGCTGATCCTCACGACGTGTCCAACGCCAGCGCCCGGCCATCACTGCTCAACACTCCATGGAAACACCCGGATCGGCCCGGGCCACAGCACCCAAGGTCGGACATCAAACTGAGAGCCGCCCCGGACACGGAAACGAGAACTCCCACCATTCCGGACATACGGCTCGGTAAGGGCCTCAACAACGATCGAATGCGGGTCCTCCCCCTTGCTCCGGCCTCCTGGAGCTCCAGGATCCGCCTCGCGCAGGTGGGCGAGATAGGAGTGGTGATGGTGCGTATGCGACCGTCGTCCGAGCTGCCCCTGCTGGTGAATCCGAAGTACGCCGTCACCGTCATGCCGTCGAAGGTGCCCGTCCGTACGGTGAGAGGCGCGACGACGTCCTCCGCTTCCGAGCCGGTGCCCATCCGGGGTGGCGCCGAGGTAAGGCCAAAAGCCGCTAGCACTCGGGGCAGGAGCGCCCTACGACTCGGAAGGCCAGACAGACAATGGCAGCTTGATCCTCGACCGACGTGCCCGAACGGTCCCGGAAGCGGCGGTGCACATCGCGCCGGCCCTCAAGAGACGCATCTCCCTCGCCCTCGGCCTTCGCGTGCTCCCACGTCACCTCAGTGAAGGGCTTCACCTCTACGCCGGTGTACTCAGGGGTTGTGATCGATCGAGGCAGGTCGTGGCTGTCTTTTGCCAGCCGGAACCAGAGAGTTCAGCTCGGCCCGCATGTTGCCGGGAAAGCCCAGTTCCAGTGCGCGCCTGCCATTGACTCGCAGCCACATTGATCTCTCCGCCTCGTTCGGAGCGGTTTGTCAGCGCCAGGATGCTTTCCGTGATCATATGGTTCCTTCCCGCCCTGAACTGCAGGGGAACTTCTCGCCGGGCTATGGCGCCACCGCGATCCACTGCCCGCCCTGGCGCACGCCGCCGACGACGTGTTCTTCCACGCCATGTACGCCAGAGGGCGTTTCATCCCGAGTTGTTCCATCTGAGTTGTTCTATTGGCGGTGGTCTGTGCGCCGCGCCAGGTGGGGGTGGATTCGCTGGTGAGGCGCCGGACCATGAGGTGGATTCAAATCCGGCGCGCGCCCGGAGTTCGGCGTCCGCGGCCCATCCCAGCAGCCCGGCGAATCCACCGGCCAGGGCCACCCCGACCCCTCTCAGTGCTTCAACGCGTTCCCTCGTGATCACTGGAGACGCTGGCTGCCCCGTGGGAGTTCCCGCGGAACCGCGCGATTCTCCGTCGCGAGAAGCCAAGAGGCCGAGGACGATGGTGGCTACCGCGGCCGATCGGGAACCAGACCCCACAGCCGTGCACACCGGATTGGCGCCCTCCCAGCGCAGGCGGTCCTCGCCCGTGCGCTCGCAGCCCGCACCGGCATCGAGGAGCAGCTCGCCAAGATCTCAGCGACCGCCGGATGCGCATCCCGGCCTGCCGGGAGTGTTCGGCCCGAAACGACCCGGGACATCTCTCATGACCACTGCGCCGTCTGCGTTTCCCCTCCCGCCCAGCAGCCCACGGCGCTCAGTTGCTCAGGTGCGCCAGCAGGGCAGGGTGGTCGGCGAGAGCGTTCTGGAGCAGCTGTCGGGCAAAGGGCGCGTACTGGCCGCTGTCGGCAGCTGTCCAGTCGATCGGGCCGAAGGGCGGCTCGGGGTCGTACTCGATGAACAGCTGGACCATGCGCGCGACCTCGTTGCCGGCGAGGCGGCCGACAAGGTGCAGTGCCATGTCGATGCCGGCCGAGACCCCGGCGGCGGTGATGAAGTGCCCGTCCTCGACCCAGCGCCGGGTGACCGGCGTTGCCCCGAAGCGGGCGAGCAGGTCGCGGTACATCCAGTGCGTGGTGGCCTGGCGGCCCTCCAGGAGCCCTGCCGCCGCGAGCAGTAGCGAGCCGGTGCACACCGAGCCGACGATCTGGGACCGCGCTGCGGTCTCGCGCAGGTTCCCCAGCAGATTCTCGTCGGCCATCGCGGCAAGGGTGGGGACGAGGCCGCCGGGCACGATCGTTGCGTGCGGATCCGCTATTTCCTCGAAGGTGTGACTGGGCACCAGGGACAGCGGGGTGTCGCTTCCAATCGGCTCGATCCGCTCGCCGATCACGACGGTGCGATAGCCGGGAACCAGATCAGCCAGCGCTGCGAAGATCTGCAGCGGGCCGACGATGTCCAGCGGCGTGAGGCCCGGGTACAGCACGAAGGCGATGGTTTTCACCGGGGCCGACGGCCCGGGCGAGGTTTCGGTCATGACAGGACTCCTGAATGTCGGTGGGTGGCCGGTAGCCGGCCTGACCACCCTCACCCACCGCCGCAACCAGAGACAGGAGCCTCTGGACTCTATGTCCAAAATCCTGGGATACCTGTCCCACAGACGGATTCGGTAGGGTCGTAGGCATGACGACAGCTGTCCGCCACCGCGTGGTGGTCGTGGCCTACGACGACGTGGAACTCGTTGAGGTCGCCTGCGTGACCAGCGCCTTCGACGGGGCGAACCGCCTCGGTGCGAGTCCGCCCTACGACGTCCTCCTGGTCACCCCGGAGGGCCGCCCGGTGCGCTGCTCCTCAGGGCTGGTCCTGGGCGCGCAGGCGGCGCTGGAGCGTACCCGCGGCCCGGTCGACACACTGCTGGTCGTCGGCGGGCCGGGCCACGCCGCGGCGGCGCAGAACACCTGGCTGGTCGAGCACGTGCGCCGCTTGGCCGGAATCGGCCGTCGGGTCGCATCGGTGTGCACGGGCGCCAGTGTTTTGGCGGCGACCGGGCTGCTCGACGGCCGGCGCGCCACGACCCACTGGGCGTACGCGCACGACCTCGCGCGGCGTCACCCGGCCGTCCAGGTCGACCCCGCGCCGCTGTACCTCCGCGACGAGCACGTCTGCACATCGGCCGGGGTCACCGGGGCGCTCGACCTCACCCTCGCGTTCGTCGAGGAGGACCACAACCCGGCCCTCGCCCGGACGCTGGCCCGGATGATGGTGACCTACCTCCAGCGGCCCGGCAACCAGGCCCAGATCAGCATGTTCGTCGACGCACCAGCTCCGGAGCACCGGACCGTGCGACGGACCGTCGAGCACATCACCGGGCACCTCGACGGCGACCTCAGCGCCACCGCGCTCGCCGCGTACGCGGGAGTCAGCGGACGTCATCTGGCCCGGCTGTTCCTCGACCACCTCGGACAGACACCGGCCCAGTTCGTACGGACCGCCCGAGCCGAGGCGGCCTCACAACTCCTCGTCTCCACAGCACTGCCGCTGGCTTCGATCGCGAGGCGCTGCGGATTCAGCTCCGCCGAGACAATGAGGCAGGTGTTCCTGGACCACTACGGCACCACACCCAGCCAGCACCGCACAGTCCACAGCGCTCCCCGGGTTGTACCCACCGCGGGGCGGCCGTGATCAATCTCAGAGCTACTTCCTGTACCTCAGTGACCAGCAACGGCGGAGTCCTCGGCCCCGGACAACTCATGTGCGATTGACGAAGAATCTCTGGCTCAGGTCACTAGGAGGCCGTCGAGCGGCCGGAGGAAGCGGCGCTCGTACCTCTTGATGCAGCGGGTGTCACGTGCCAGTTGGAACGCTTCTTGGCACTCCGGGTCGGACATGCTGTCCGTGCGGTACTGCTCGTACGCGGCCAGGCTGGGAAACGAGAAGAGGGCGTAGGCGATGTCGCTGTCGCCCTCACTCGGCAGGAAGTAGCCGTGGTGCGTCCCGCCAAGACGGTTGACGAGCCGGATCCAGCGGCGGCCGTACTCTTCGAAATCCTCGAGCTTGTCGGCATCGATCTCGTACTTCAGATGAACAGTGATCATGCCTGCATCATGCCGGATGCCGGGCCCTGGACCAGTGAGCCAAGGACTTGGGTCAGTTGTTGGCCCGGGCGGGCGCGGGTGGTGGCGAGTCGGTAGGAGCCAGTACCGATCTCGATTGCGACGACTCCTGGAACCTGGGCAATACGTGTCAATCAATCCGCTACGGCGAACGGTTGCTGGAGGCCGACACGACCGCGTCCGTCGACTCTGTCGCGGACAGCTACGACAACCAGGGCCCGTACCGCCTCTCGGATCACGGTACGGCTCACTCCCAGCTCCTCGGTGAGCCGCCACTCGGTCGGCAGCCAGGCCCCTGATCGCCCAAGTGCCTTGCATCAGAGCTTCGTTGAGCTGGCCCACGACCTCGTCGACCGAGGACCTGCGGCCGATCACGCGCATGGGGGCAGAGCGACTCGGCATCCCTGATGGGGTGGCTTCCTGGCGGGATACCGCTGCGAGCATCAGTGGATCGGTGGGGTGGGATTCGGAACACGGTCCGGCCGCCGGGGAGGTCGACGAGCCGACGTCGGTCGAGGGGACGTTGGAGCAGTGATCGCGGTTCAGATGCGCCGGTACCGGCGGGCGATCGGGCGGTCCGAGGGCAAGACGGCGATCCGGGCGGCCATATCAAAAGGCGATGCTGTCGAAGATCGAGAACGCTCAGACCTCGTGCAGCCTCACCACTCTGGCGCGCCTGGCGGCCGCCCCTGATGTGCCGGTGACCGCCTTGTTCCGCAGCGCCGACACCGAGCGGGAGGCCGTCTTCAGGAATGAGGGCGCGGGCACCCCTGTCCAGGCAATATGCAGCTCGCCGGCTGGTCACAGACAGACGGTGCTGCCATGACCCCGCGCGACCTGCTCGCGTGGAGTACCGCGGACGGCCTCGCTGTACAGCCACCGGTTCCGCTGCTCAACAGCTCCACACACGCGAAGGACACAGAAGGCCGGGCAAGAGGAGCGCTGTGGCTCCGCGGTCTCCCCCGCCCTGCTACTCACGGGTGCCTCCTGACCGGCCTGGGGGCGTCCGAGCGGAAGCCCCCGGAATGCGGACGGCACCAGGTACCCGAGGGCGAACGGCGCGCTTTTGTTCCTATATTTCCCAAAGCCTCGGCGTGCTCGCCACGAGTCACGGCCACCCCCGGTACGGTCTTTCCCCTGTGCCAGGATTCCGTCCCGGAAAGGCTCAGACACTGAACTCCGCAATCGCAGAAGTACTCGCTGTCGCCCTGCTCCTGATGGTGCTGGCCTGCGCGGTGATCCGGCCGTGGGGCTGGCCGGAGGCCGTCGTGGCTGTCCCCGCTGCCGGGTTGGTCATCGCCACCGGCGCGATCTCGCTCGACCACGCGGCGGCAGAGGCCGCCCGGCTGGGCCCGGTGATCGGCTTCCTCGCGGCCGTCCTGGTCCTGGCCCAGCTGTGCGACGACGAGGGCCTGTTCCACGCGTGCGGCGCCTGGATGGCCCGCCGGGCGGCCGGCCGGCCCCGCCGCCTGCTGGTCCTCGTGTTCGGAGCCGCCTCACTGATCACCGCGGTGCTCAGCCTGGACGCCACGGTGGTGCTGCTGACTCCGGTGGTGTTCGCCACCGCCGCCCGGCTGGGCGCCCGCGCGAAGCCGCACGTCTATGCCTGCACCCACCTGTCGAACACCGCCTCGCTGCTGCTGCCGGTCTCCAACCTGACCAACCTGCTGGCGTTCGCCGCCAGCGGCCTGAGCTTCACCCGCTTCGCCGCGTTGATGGCACTGCCCTGGCTGGTGGCCATCGGTGCCGAGTACGTGGTGATCCGCCGCTTCTTCGCCACCGACCTGGACGCGGGCGCCGAGGCCCTGCCCGCCGACGAACCCCGCGAACTGCCTCTGTTCGCCCTGCTCACGGTGGCGGGCACCCTGGCGGGCTTTGTCCTGACCTCGGCGCTCGGCATCAACCCGGCCTGGGCGGCGGCCGCAGGCGCGGCCGTTCTGGCGGCCCGCGCCCTGGGCCGGCACCGCACCACCCCCACGGCGATCGTCCGGGCCGCGGCCCTGCCGTTCTGCGCCTTCGTCCTGGCCCTGGGCATCGTGGTCCGGGCAGTGGTCGACAACGGCCTCGCGGACGTACTGGGCCACCTGGTACCTTCCGGCACCGAACTCCCAGACCTCCTCGCCCTCGCGGCACTGGCAGCCGTACTGGCGAACGTCATCAACAACCTGCCCGCCGTCCTGGTCCTGCTTCCACTGACCGCCCCCACCGGACCAGGCGCCGTCCTGGCCGTCCTCCTCGGCGTGAACATCGGCCCGAACCTCACCTACGCCGGCTCCCTGGCCACCCTGCTGTGGCGGCGCATCGTGCGCGAACACGACACCGACGTGGAACTGAGCGAGTTCACCCGGCTCGGCCTGCTCACCGTGCCCACCGCCCTGCTGCTCTCCGTGGTGGCGCTGTGGGCCTCACTCCAAACGATCGGAGGCTGAACACCGTGACCGTCATCGTCTGGATCGTCGAGGGCACCTGGCCCACCTGCGTCGACGCCGCGCGCACCCACACGCCCGCAGACGCCGGCCTGGTGCTGCTGCACGTCACCGGCCACGAGGTGCCGGGCGTCGCACACGGCGCCTACGCCGGATTGCTGGGCCGCGCACGCCCCGACCGCGACCCCGGCACCGCGGTGGAACACCTGGCCGCCGCCTCAGCCGAACATCTCCTGGCCAGAGCGGCCGAGCGGCTGGGACGGCCGTGTGCCCGGCAAGAACGCTCGGGCAGCATCGAACGAGAAGTCGTGGCCGCCGCCGAAGGCGCCGACCTGCTCATCCTCGCCCGCGACGGCGACCGCACCCACCTCGGACCCCGCAGCCTCGGCCCTGCCAGCCGCTTCATCGTCGACCACGCACCCTGCGCCGTCCTGCTGGTCTGGCCGGAGACCGCACCCAGCACGGCCACCATCCCGCCGAACGACCGCCGGCCGCCGCGGTCTCCGGGCCGCCACCCCGGACGGTGAGAGACACGGCGCGGAGTAGCTGCGGAATGCCGTACGACTACGTCATCCCCTATGACTGGGCCCGGCCGGATTCCCGCTCGGGACATGGCCCGCGGGCCAGCGGAGGTTCCACAAGGCGGGGCACCTCGATCCGGGGCGGGTGAAGCAGTTGGACGGGTTGGGGATGGTGTGGTCGCAGCACGTTTCCCGTGCCTCACACCTGCGCACCGGCAACACACCCGGGGCAATTGCCCCGTCTCGACGAAACCGCAGCACCCCTGGGCCAGACCCCAGCCCACCCACCCCCGGCGTTACTTGCGGAGGATGCGGCGGAGTTCGTCCACGATCGCGGTTGCGCGGTGGTCGGGGCCCGCTTCCATGAGGTTGGTCAGGAACGCGAATCCGACCTGGTGTGTCGCGTCGGCAAAGGCGACCTGCCCGCCGGCGCCGTCGTGTCCGAAGGAGGCGGCCCCGAGGAATTCGCGGGCGAGTGAGGGAAGCTGGAATCCCATGCCCCAACGCGCGAAGGGGGGTTGTCCGCCGAATATCGGGGTGCCTTCGGTCTGCGGTCGCGTGGCGTCAGTGACCGTGCCGGCATCCAGCAGCCGCACTCCGTCGGTCTCCACCACGGTGGAGGACCAGATCGAGGCCAGCGCCCGGGCCGATGCGATGCCGCCCGCTCCCGGCAGCTCCGCCGCTTGGATACGGGGGTCGTTGAAGCCGCCGGTGGCGTCGACGAGTTCCGGCGGGAACGCGTTTCCGAGCGTCATGGCCCGCTCGGTCCAGTCGATCTTGCCGGCAACGCGCGCCGCTGCCTGCTGAGCAACGAGCGCGGTGAGGCTCGTTCCGGCCCGCAGATGGGCGACCTGGTGCCGCGCCCCGCGGGGGAGGCCGATCCACGCGTCGGCCTGCAGCGGTGCGGCGATGAGCTCGTCGAAGTACTGGCCGACCGTTTTGCCGGTGATCCGGCGGATGACCTCACCGGCGAGCCAGCCGTGGGTCAGGGCGTGATACGCGTGCCCCTGGCCTGTGGTCCACAGTGGTTGCTGAGCTGCCAGGCGCCCCGTGACAACATCCCAGTCGATGACATCCTCGACGTTCAGGAAATCGCGTGGCGCCGAGAGCCCGGACCGGTGGGCGAGAAGATCGGCGACCGTGATCTCTTCTTTCCCTTCGGCGGCGAACTCGGGCCAGTAGGTCGCGACGGGAGTCTGGTAGTCGAGGAGTCCGTCCTGCACAAGACGCGCCGCGAGGATGGAGACAAGGCCCTTGGTGCAGGAGAAGATGACGCTGGTGGTGTTCTTCGTCCAGGGCGAGCGGTCGCGCGGGTCGGCGATCCCGCCCCACAGATCAACGACAGTCTCGCCGGCCACCCGGACACAGAGTGCCGCGCCCATGGCGTCATGGCCGGTGAAAGCAGTGGAGAAGACTTCCGCGAGAGACGCGAAGCCTGGCGCGGTGCTGCCCTCGATGCGGGTACTCATTCCGGGGTGCCTTTGCTCTGGAGGGCCAAGGGGACGATGCCGAGCCGCTCCGGTGACCAGCCCACATGGATGGGGTCGGATATCGAGCCGTCGAACCCGCCGTCGACAGTGGAATTGTCGAAGGCGAGCATCACGGTTCTGCCGGTCCGGTCTTCGATGAGGCGCCCACTGTAGAGGGATTCCTCGACGACCAACGTCGCGTCCTCCACCGGGTACGGGCCCAGGACCGCAGCAGCTGGAACGCTCCAGACACCTCCGACCTGGCCGGCTTCGCGCCGTGCGGCGGACAGCCGTGGAGTGTCGCAGGACAACAGCAGTACGGACTCGCCCTCGACGGTCGCGATCTGGGGGACCTCCAGGTGGGCGAAGCCGGCGCCCACGCGGCTGAGCGGTGGCCGGACGGTCCATGCCTGAAGATCCGGTGATGTCGCGTGCCCGATCACGCCCCGGTCGTCGTCAGCACCATGGTTGGCCCGGGCCGTGATGAGCATGTGCCAGCCGTCACCGGCCGGGTCCGGGAAGACCCAGGGATCGCGCCATGCCTCCTCCGGCCAGCTGGAGTCTCCCAGCCTCTCGTACCAGCGTCCGTCCGCCTCGATGAGCGGCCCGGGCTGTTTCGTCCAGGTGTGCAAGTCCGGGGAGGTGGCCACGCCGATGGTTTCGACGTTGCCCCCGGCGTCGAGGAATCGCGCTCCGGTGTAGAACATCCGCCAGACGCCGTCGGGTCCGCGGAGCACGCTGCCCGTCCACGTGGCGGTCTCATCGAATGTGCCGGGTTGTCCGGGGCCGAAGACCGGTCCGTGGTCCTGCCAGTCGACCAGGTCTACGGAGGTGGCGTGCCCGATCCGGGCGTTGCGATGGCGCAGCTCCGGGTCGCCCAGGTTTTTGGGTGCGTGGAGGTAGAACAGGTGGAATGTGTCGCCGTCATCGGCGAACCAGAAGTCCCACGCCCAGGCGCGGTCGAGGCGAAAAGTCATGCACTGTCCTTGTGGCTGCGGCTGTCGTCGTGAGCAGGCCGGACCGATGGGGAAGACGGAGGAGGGGCGTTTCAGCCTTTGACCGCGCCCTGGAGAAGCGCCTTGATGAACTGGCGCTGGAAGATGACGTAGATCACGATCGTCGGCAGCATGATGATCAGCGCGCCCGCGAACAGCAGGGGGAGCTGGTTGAGGTACTGCCCCTGGAACGCTCCCAGGGCCCCGGCCATGGTGCGTTTGTCGGGATCGTCGACCAGGACCAGGGGAAGGAGGAACTGGTTCCAGGTCCACAGGAACAGCAGGATGGCCAGGGCGGAGAGGGCGGGCATGGCCAGTGGAATCTGGATGCGGCGGATCTCCTGGAAGGTGCTCGCCCCGTCGATCCGGGCCGCTTCGGAGAGTTCGGTGGGGACGCCGACGAAGTGCGCACGCATCCAGACGACACTGAAGGGCATGTAGAGCCCGATCAGCGGAAGGATGATCGCCCACTGGGTGTTGAGCAGTCCCATGGCGCTGATCTCGTAGTAGATCGGGATGATGATCGCTTCGAAGGGAATAGTCAGTCCCAGCAGGAGCAGGACGAACACGAAACTCCCGCCGGGAATGCGCAGGTTGCCCAGGGCGTAGCCGGCCAGCGTCGACAGGAGCAGGCTGAGCGGTACGACGCCGAGGATGATCAGGGTGCTGGAGCCGAGGAGTTCCCAGACGTGCGCGGTCCGGAAGGCGACGACGAAGTTGCCCCACTGGGGATCGCTGGGCCAGGAGAACCCGTCAGGGATGCGATCCGCGGGCTGCAGGGCTCCGGAGAGCATCCCGGCAAGCGGCAGCAGAGTGAGGATCAGGACGAGGACGAGGACGACGCGTCCGATGATCGCTTCCGTCTTGTTGACGACCATCAGTCGCGTTCCCTTCCCAGCAGTTGAATGGGCAGCACTGCCAGGAGGACGAGTGCGAGGAGGATGATGCCGAAGGCGGACGCCAGGCCGACTTCGCTCTGGGTGAAGGCGAGCCGGAAGATCGAGATGCCGGGGACGAGCGTGCTGGTTCCCGGACCGCCCTTGGTGGTGGTGTAAATGATGTCGAAGCTGCTCAGCGCGGCGATGACAGTGATGGTGACCAGCACCACGATCTCCTGCCGCAGCCCGGGAAGGGTGACGGTCACGAATTCTCGCCACCAGCCCGCCCCGTCGAGCCGTGCCGCCTCGTAGAGGGAGGCGTCGATCTTTCCGATGCCGGTGAGCAGCAGGATGGTGCACAGGCCGGTCAGCACCCAGGATCCGATGAGGCCGACGGCGGGCAGAGCGGTCCCGAAGCCCGCCAGCCAGGACCGCGAGAGGAAGCCCAGGCCGACGGAGTCGAGCATGGTGTTGATCGTGCCGGTCTGCGCGTACATCCACGACCAGGCGATACCGGCGGCCACCAGCGGGATGATCTGCGGAAGGAACAGCACCGTGCGGGCGACCGTGGCGAAGGGACCGGGCCGCATCGTGCGGATCAGGGTCGCCAGGGCCAGGCCGCCGGCAACCGGGATCACCGTGAAGAAGACGATGAGGACCAGCGCGTTGACGATCGAGATCAACAGCTCCGGATCGGTGAAGACCCGGACGTAGTTGTCGACGCCGACCCAGGTCGACGCGCCGATGCCGTTCCAGCGGTAGAACGAGTACTGCACGGCCGTGATCAACGGGTAGACCACGAAGGCGCAGAAGAACGCCAGTGCCGGCAGGACGAAGAGCCAGCCGATGACGCTCCGGTGGCGGGCCGCCCTTCGTACGGAGGGCCGGCCGGCCCGACCGGAGGACCTTCCGACGCCCGCAGCATGAGCGCCCACGTCGGGTCGCCGCAGTGCCGCGGTCGGCTTCGGGTCCTCATGCTTACGGACATCGTTGACCATCAGCCCGCCAGCTCCTTGGCGTAGTACTCCTGGATCGCCGCCACGAAAGCCTTGGGTTCCATGCGCCGGGTCAGCAGCTTCTGCTCATCCGGCTGGAAGGCGCCCGCGTAGATGCCCGCCGTGGTGTTGGCCATGAAGTCGACGAACCCGTCATCGGATCCGACCTTCGCCGACGCCGTGAGGGCCTGCGCGATCAGCGAACCGTCCTTCACCTTGGGCAGCTTCTGCGAGGGATCTCCCCCCGGGGAGGCGCCGGTGACGTCGACCACGATCTGACGGGCCTTGGGGTCGGTGTGGATCCAGTCCAGGAAGAACGCCGCCGCGTCGGCATGCTTCGCTTTGGCAGGGATGGCGAAGGAGTTGGCGGCGCCCATCGCCACGTGCGCACCACCGGCGGCAGCCGGAGGCGCCAGGACGAACCGGGCCGCGCCTTCCCCCATCGCCTTGTCGGTCTTCGCGGCGTCCCAGTTTCCGTCGAACATCAACAGACCCTTGCCCGCCTGGAAGTTGGACACCATCGTCGTGTAGTTGATCGCGTTCACGTCGGAGGGGAAGTACCCCGCGTCGGCCCACTTCTTGAAGGTCGTGGCGCCTCTGAGGCTGGCCTCGGTATCGAAGGTGGCACCGGGCTTGTTGAACATCCAGTTCACCAGGTCCGCCTTGTCCCCGTACTGGTTGATCAGCGACTGGAGCGCGAACGTGCCCACGCCGTCCTGCATTCCGATCTGCACAGGAAGGATCTTGGCCGCCTTGGCCTTGGCCATCCATCGCTCCAGCTCCGCGATGGTCGATGGTGCGCCGGAGAGCCCCAGCTGCTTGGCGTACTTCTGGTTCACGTAGATACCCGTGACGCTGTAGCCCAGGCCCATCTGGTACAGGGAGCCCTCGCCCCTGACTCCCTCGGCGCTCATCCGGGACGCGGCCAGCTGGCCGGCTGAGAACTTGTCCCACCCGTAGCCCTTGAAATACGGGTCGAGGTTGGTCAGGAGCCCGTCCTTGACGGTGTCCCCCATGGTGGGAAGCCGGATGAGGTCGGGCGCGTCGGCGCTGGCCAGGAGGCGTGGCGCGTTCGCGGTGAGGTTGGCGAAGCTGTCCCGGACGACCTTGAAGGTGACGTTCGGGTGCTGCTTGGTGAATTCGTCGGCCAGGTTGTCGGTGACGGGGAAGCCCGCTTCGTCCTGGATCTTGATCGTGATCTTGTCGGACGGGAGCTTCAGGCTCACCCTGCCCGATGCGGTCGGGCTCGCTTCCGGGGATCCCGGCGCACACCCGGCCAGGACGAGCCCGCTCACAGCGATCGCGGCCGTGACGGCCGGCCTCCAGCTCCTGAGCGATGCGGCTCTGCGTCCCTCACCGGGGCGGTTCGACTTGTGTGCCATGTAAAAGACTCCGTTGTCTGAGCGTGCTCCGTGGAAGATGCTCCTGCGCACCACAAGCGGGTGCCGCCGATGGCGGGGTTCGAGACCCCCGACAAACGGGCTAAACTGTCTGCTAAAAGCATTTAGCGCTGCTTATATTGGGACGCCGGATGTCCCCTGTCAAGGAGTCAGGGGTCAGGGCGTTGTGATTGTCTTGGGGGCGGCACGCACGCCGCCCCGTCGCGCCGCACGAGAGGAAGTCATGCCGCCCAAGCGCGTCACGCTCGCCGATGTCGCCCGCCGTGCCGGGCTGTCCCCGACCGCCGCGTCGATGATCCTCAACGGCAGGCCCGACTCCCGGCTCTCCGCCGACGCGCATGCCCGGGTCCACGAGGCGGCCACCGAACTCGGATACCGGCCGAACGTCGCGGCGCGCAGCCTGCGAACCGACAAGACCCTCACCATCGGGTTCATCTCCGACGTCGTCGCCACCACCCGCTTCGCGAGCGGCCTGATCCGAGGAGCACTGGACGCCGCGCAGCGGGCAGGGCATGTCATGCTCGTACTGGAGACCGGTGGCGACCCAGCACGTGAGTCGGAGGCGATTGGCGCTGTACTTGACCGTCAGGTGGACGGAATCATCTTCGCCGTCATGCGCGCCCGGGAACTGTTCGTGCCCGAGATCCCGTCGACCACGCGCGTCGTCATGCTCAACGCCACGAACAAGAAGCACCCCGTTTCCGTACTTCCCGACGAACTCGCCGGAGGTGCCTCAGCAGTCAGACTTCTCGCTGCCGCCGGCCACCGTGAAGGTATTGCCCTCATAGGGCACAACGCGGAAGCCGAGACGGGACTCTTCCGGTCCACCACCGTCGAACAGCGGATTTCCGGCATCCGAGCGGAGATGGCCAGACAAGGCCTGCAGTTCGCCACCGAGGAGTCGTGCTGGGACTGGGAGCCGCACCACGGCTACGACGTCACCCACGCCCTCCTCGAACGCCGGCGCGACATCCGAGCCCTGCTGTGCATGAACGACCGCCTCGCGTTCGGCGCGTACCAGGCCCTGGCCGATCACGGTCTGACCGTCCCGAAAGACATCTCCGTGGTCTCATTCGACAACGACGAACTCGCCTCCTACCTCCGGCCCGGCCTCACGACCGTCGGACTGCCACACGAGGCCATGGGCCGTGTCTCCGTCGAAATCCTCCTCTCCCCCAGCGCACCGTCCGGCAGCCGCCTGATTCCCATGCCGGTGATCGAGCGGACATCGGTCCGGCCCCATCCGCTCGATCATGCAACTGCCTGAGAGCCAGCTCGTTTTCGGAAGTCTGGGTGGCGGACGATCGGTGCGTCGATGGGGGTCTCGTCCAGTCCGGGCAGTTCGGCGGTGAACCGTAAGGGTGCTGGACGTCGACCGTGGGCAGCCGCACTCCGGTCGCCGGCGCGCGGGCAGGCGTCAGTCGGTGACGAGGTCGTCCGGGGCGGACCGAGCGAGTTCGGCCAGTGTGACCAGCGCCTGGGAGAGAACGTCGGTCTCCGGAGCGGCAAGCCCCAGCCGGATCGCGTTGGGAGCGTGGCTGTTGCCGACGGTGAACGCGGCGGCCGGCACCACTCCGATGCCGTGCCGGGCGGCGGCGGCGACGAAGGTGTCCGCGCGCCACGGGCGGGGCAGTTGCCACCAGCAGTGGTACGAGCGCGGGTCGCTCCGTACAGCGAAGCCGCCGAGGTACCGGGCCGCGATCTCCTGTCGTACGACGGCTTCCCGCTGCTTGGCCTGTACCAGCGCCTTCACGATGCCGTCCTGCTGCCAGTGGTAGGCCGCCTCCAGTGCGAAGCGCATGGGGGTCCAACCCCCCGAGCGCAGCGACGTGGCGATCTCGCCCACCAGGAAGCCGGGCGCCACCACGAACCCGAGGGTCAGGCCAGGGGCTACGCGCTTGGACAGGCTGTCGACGAGGACGGTCTGCTCGGGGGCCAGAGAGGCGAGCGGCGGCACTTCGTCGTGGAGGAAGGCCCAGATGGCGTCCTCGATCGCGGGGATCCCCAACCTCAACAGGACATCGGACAGATGCTCCACCCGTTCCCGCGGCATGGTGATCGACAGCGGGTTGTGCAGAGTCGGCTGCACGTACACGGCGTGCAGCGGGCCGCTGCGGTGGGCTTCCTCGACGGCCTCCGGGATCAGCCCTGCTGCATCCATGGCCAGGGGCACAAGGGTGATGCCGAGCCGCGTGGCGATGGCCTTGATCACGGGGTAGGTCAGTTCCTCGACGCCGAGCCGAGCGCCCGGCGGCACCAGAGCGGTGACAACGGCCGAGATCGCCTGCCTCCCGTTCCCCGCGAAGAGCACCTGCGCCGGGTCGGGGCGCCAGCCGCCACGCGCGAGCAGATCGGCGGCGGACTCGCGGACGGCCGGAACGCCGACCGCTCCGACAGGCCGCAGCGCATACCCGAGGACATCGGGACGCAACAGCCCGCCGAGCCCGTTGGCCAGAAGCGCGGCCTGCTCGGACACCACCGGATAGTTGAGCTCCAGGTCAATCCGGCTGCCTGCGGGTTCGGTGAGCGCGGGCGCGGATGCACGGGGGACCGCGCGGACGAAGGTGCCGCGGCCCACTTCGCCCAGAGTGAGACCCCGTCGGGCGAGCTCCTGGTAGACACGGGTGGCGGTGGAGCTGGCGATGCCGTGCTGCTGGGCGAACTTGCGCTGCGGGGGAAGTCTGTCGCCCGGCCGGAGGATGCCGGCTCTGATCTCCTCGGCCACCGTGTCGGCGACGCTCTGATAGTCCTTCACGGCGCTCTCCTCTCACCCACGGGCTTCCGCCATCCAACCACAACATTGCACCGAGTGCAATGGCGCATATTGCATCGAGCCATTGAAGGGCAATATGCTCGCAGCATTGCTCCGGGCCTAGCCCGTGCGCTGGCCGGGGAAACCCCCTGTTGGATGCACCACGAGAGCGCGCGACTGCCGGAAAGGAGTCCTGCCAGCAGTGAACACAACCGCACGGCCTCGGTCTCCGCTCGGCCGGACTCCCCTGCTGCTGCCCGACTGTGACCGGTGCGGATTCACCTCCAGCCGGGTAAGGCACGACACGGTCGTCGGCCTGCTGCGGAAGTACGCGGCGGAATGGCAGTGGGTCCTGACGAGGCCAGGGCTCGATGGCCGGCGCGTGGGAGTGCCTCACTGGTCACCACTGGAACACGGCTGCCACGTCCGTGACATGTGTCTCCTGTTCCACAAGAGGCTCGATGCAATTTTCGGAACCACACCGATTGCGCCGGATCACCGCACCACGCCGGATGTCGGACCGGTCACAGAAAGCCCGGACAGCGTCCGGCGCTACCGCGACGAGGCACCACGTCAGGTGGCGGAGGAACTGGGGTGGGCCGCCGAGGCGCTGGCCCGCCGCCTGGCCACGCTCGCCGACGACGACGACTGGGACCGCGACGGCACGTGCCTGGCCGACTCGCGACTCACCGTCGATTTCTTCACCCGTCATCTCCTCCACGACATCGCTCACGACCTCGCCGAGGTACGGCGCGGTGATCGTTCCGACAGGGCGCGTCCGGAGACGGCGGCAAGTCATAACAGCGAATGAGGGAGTTTCATGGTTGAACTGAGCGGGGTCCTCGGTGTGATGCTGGTGGCTCTAGGAATGGTGCTCACCCCGGGCCCGAACATGGTCTATCTCGTCTCACGCAGCATCACCCAGGGCAGGCGCGCCGGGATCATCTCCCTCGGCGGTGTGGCCCTGGGCTTCATCGTGTATCTACTTGCCGCAAACCTCGGACTGTCGGTCGTCTTCATCGCCGTGCCCGAGCTGTACTTCGCAGTGAAGCTGGCCGGCGCGGCATACCTTGCCTACCTCGCCTGGAACGCGCTGAAGCCGGGCGGCATCTCCGTCTTCACCCCGCAGGATGTCCCGTACGACTCGCCGCGCAAGCTATTCATGATGGGACTGATGACGAACCTGCTCAACCCGAAGATCGCCGTCATGTACCTCTCGCTCATCCCGCAGTTCATAGACCTGGAGAAAAGCCACGTACTCCTCCAGGGCATCGCGCTCGGCTCGATCCAGATCGTGGTCAGCGTCGCAGTCAACCTCACCATCGTCCTGGCAGCCGGAACCATCGCCGTCTTCCTCTCACGCCGCCCCTCCTGGCTCAAGGTGCAGCGCTACGCCATGGGCACGGCGCTCGGCGCGCTCGCCATCTCGCTGGCCCTCGACACCTCAGGTCCGGCCAAGTCGAGCTGACGGCACGGCACATGAGGGCGGTCCGGTGGCCGACCTGGGCTTTACTGCCCCAGGGACAGGAATTCCGCGTGTTCCCCGAGAGGGATGTTTCGCGGTTTCATCCGGTTCGTGATGTGGCTCGGGCGAGGCTGTGTTGTCAGGCCCTTCGGGTCACGTTACGGGCGGGCCTGGGCGAACAGGCCGGTCTCGGTCGCGGTCTCGGTCTCGGTCTCGGTCTCGGTCTCGGTCTCGGTCTCGGTCAGGATGCGTCCGAGTTCCGGGGCAGGATCAACGGTGCGTAGGTCACATCGTCGAGCCGGCAGTGCTCGCCCTATCTCGGCCTCGGCACGGACTTTCCAGTTGTCACCGGAAGCCGGCAGAACCCCGGGGTCGGAGTGGAGCAGCAGGACGACGTCTTCTCCAGCGCGGCGGCAGTCCGGTCCCGGGCCACTCGGTCGGTGCTGAGCCTCATCGGGTGTGTGCCTTCGGCGCCGTTGTCTCTGGAACGACCAGCCGGAAGGTGCAACCTTCGCCCGCTCCGGTGTCGAGTTCGAGTCGCCCGCCGTGCGCTTCGGCGATGGTGGAGGCGATCGCCAGATTCCAGCGAGCGGCGAGATCGGTGATTCAGTACGGGGTGCGCTCGTCGACCTTGATCTCCATCACCGACATGTGCGGCGGGATGGTGAACCGGTTCTGCGGGGTGGGCCTGCTCGACCGGGACGAGATACTTCAGCTCGAACCGGTTGAACGCGTGCAGCCTGCTGGCAACCTGCAGCGGCTGCTTGCCCTCCTGAGCCGAATCCCCTTGGACCGGTTGGACCGGGGCCTTCCACGATGCGGCCACCTCGGTTTCGCACCATGCGCCTCCTTCGTCGTACGAGCCGGACCGGCTGACATCGATACGCAACCAACGACGCTTGAGTAGCGCCTGAGAATGCCGGGTCAATTGAAGGAGGATGTGAAGTGACAACGAAATGAACACTGACCACACCGGCTTCTTGTCGACCGGTCATCGAGGGTCGTCACGGACTCCATCTCCAGATGATGGAACGCAACGAGCCGCAGTCCCTGTACTTCACGGCCGCACCAGATGCGGCGCGGCCTCGCGGGGCAGTTCTTCCGAGGATCGGTGGTGTCGGGGACTCTGACCGAAGAGGTCGGCAGACTCACCGGGCTCAGCGTCAATCTGCTGGGATGAAACCGTTCTGTACGTGTGGGTCTGAGCCCGCTTCGGGCACGTGTACCCGACGCTGAGAACCTGGCCTTACAGCTGACCCAGAGTCCTGGCTGTGCGGACTGGCAAGACCGACGCGCCGCTCGGCGCTGCCGGCGGACGCCACGGCCTGATCATCTGCTTCGTGACCGTCAAGGGTGTCATCGGCGTCTGAGGCATTTATGGCCGGGAGCACCCGCCGGCAAGACGTTGGGACATGTAGCCGAGACGGAAGGCTATTCTGCGGCTCATTCGATCTCTCTAGGGTTGAGGGCATCAAGCAGGATGCCGAGCCGGACATCAACCGGTCGAACCAGGGAGAGTTACCGTGCGCGCAGTGTTCCAGAAGTCTTTCGGTGGCCCCGAGGTCCTTGAGGTCGTGGAGACCGAGCGGCCGAAGCCGCTGCCCGGCGAGGTTCTCGTCAGGGTTCACGCCAGTGGGGTCAACCCTGTGGACGTGTTCGTCAGGTCCGGCGCCTTCCCACTGATCGGTGAGCCGCCGTTCGGCGTGGGCTGGGACATTTCCGGGGTGGTCGCGGAGGCCGGCCCCGGCGCCAGGTTCGAGGTGGGTGACGAGGTGTACGGGATGCCCTTCTTCCCCCGCGCCGCCACCGGGTACGCCGAGTACGTCGCCGCACCGTCCCGCCAGGTGGCTCGCAAGCCCGCCTCGCTCGACCATGTGCACGCCGCCGCCGTCCCCCTCGCGGCACTCACGGCCTGGCAGGGCCTGGTACAGGCGGCAGGCGTCAAGGAGGGCGACCGGGTACTGATCCACCGGGCAGCCGGTGGTGTCGGCCACTTCGCGGTGCAGATCGCGAAGGCACACGGCGCCCATGTGATCGCCATGGCCAGTCCGGCCCGGCACGACTTCGTCCGCGGTCTCGGCGCGAACGAGGTCATCGACTACCGGACCACCGACTTCACCGAGGCCGTCAAGGACGCCGACGTGGTCTTTGACTCCACGGCCCAGGGCGATCTCTCGCTCGGTGTGCTGCGCCCCGGCGGCGTACTCATCAGTATCGTGGAACACGCCGACCCGGACCTCGCCGTACGCGTCGAGGCCGCTGGGCGGCGCTTCGCCGGCATTTCGGTCGAGCCGGACTACGCCGCGCTCGAAGCGATCGCCGACCTGGTCGACGCGGGCCTGATCCGCCCGCACGTTGAGGAGACTTTCCCGCTGGAGGAGGCTGGTAAGGCACATGAGCTGGTCGCCTCGGGACACGTACAGGGCAAGATTGTCCTGACGGTCTGACGCCGACGGGCCGAACCAGGGAGAGCAAGGCGGAATGGATATCCTCACCGAGGCGCTGGCCTCGATGCGCACCGGGCACCCGGCATCCGTACGGACAAACGGCCGCGCCCCCTGGGGCGTACGGCTGCCGCCAGTCGCAGGCGCCGGGTTCCATGTGGTGCTGTACGGGACCTGCTGGCTGGTCCCCCTCAATGACACACCACCGCATCTGAAGCCGATCCCGCTGAGCCCCGGTGATGTGATCTTCCTGCGCAGCGGGCGGGGCCATATCCTCGCCGATCACCCCTCCACCCCGGCCGTGGAGGCCACGGCGGAGCAGATCCAACAGGGATCACCGATCGGCTCGCTCACGCTCGGTGGCAGGGGCCCCGAGACCAGCCTCCTGTGCGGCGACTACCGCCTGGACCAAAGCCGCCCGCACCCCCTCGTGCGCCACCTGCCCGAAGTGATCCATCTACCGACGCGGCACGGCCGCCATCCGGAGTTGAGCGCCGCCGTCCAACTCCTCGGATCCGAGCTGGAAAACCCACGCATCGGCTCGGACGGCATCGTGCCCAGCCTGATCGACTCGCTGCTCCTCTACATCCTGCGGGCCTGGCTGGACGATCAGCCCACGACCGCCGCCCGGGGGTGGGCCGCGGCCCTGGGCGACTCGGCGGTGGCGCCTGCCCTGTCGGCCATTCACGACGACCCCTCGCTCCAGTGGACGGTCGAATCACTGGCCGAGCGGGCAGGGCTGTCCCGCGCCGCCTTCGCCCGGCGGTTCGCCTCACTGGTGGGCGAACCGCCGATGGCCTATCTGACCCGCTGGCGCATGACGACCGCCGCCCGTCTGCTGCGCGAGTCCAACGCCTCACTGACGACGGTCGCCGCCCGCACCGGATACGGCTCGGAGTTCTCCTTCGCCAAAGCATTCAAGCGGGAGTACGGCCTGGCCCCGGGCGGCTACCGGCGCCAGACCAAGGCTGCCTAGCGTCCTGCGCGAGTAGTTGAGCGTCGATTGTCACGTGGCTTCTTGAACCGCCCCGGGTTCGGTAGAGACCTCAGATTGTGGTTCAACTCGGTTTCGTAGAGGCCGATCGCGCTCTCCATCAGGGCATTGTCGTAGGCATCGCCGACCGAGCCGATGGAGGCGGCGATGCCGGCGGCGTCCAGATGCTCGGCGAGCCTGAAACTCGTGTACTGCGACCCGGCGTCCGTGTGATGGATCAACTCGCCCGGCTGTATGGGGTTTTGGTCGCGGTCGCGTTGCCTTTCCGCCAGGTCCATCTGGAGGACATGGGCCGGGTCCACACCCGCAAGGTCTGCTCGATCGACGACGAGTTCGTGCCGCAGGAGGAGATCGGCAAGGGCTACGAGCTCACGAAGGACGATCTCGTCGCGGTCACCGATGAAGAACTCGACGAGATGCCCCTGCCCGCCGCGAAGGCCATCGAGATCGTAGCGTTCGTCGACGCCGACAGCATTGACCCGATCCGGATCAGCGACAGCGTACGGCTGGGGCTGCTCCGGGTACGCGACGACGCGATCGTGCTGCACGCGATGCGGAGGCCCGGCGGGATCCGCAGCCCCGAATCCCTCAAACCGAAGGACGTCGACCTGGACGAAGAGGAGATCGAGCGGGCCGCGGCCGGCTCACCGGCCTGTCCGGCGCTGATGCCCAACGCGGTTCGGCGATGTCCGCCGTCGGAGGCCTGCGTGGCTCCGAGGGTTCCGGCTCGTTGAGCAGCTGGAAGCGACCACAACGTCGTCCAAGCCGCTGGCCGCGCCTTGGGCCCGGTGGCGGGCGCTGACTGTCGAAGCAACGCGGATGAGGACCGATACCGAAGAGGGAAACCATCTACGCCACCAAACCGGAGCTGATGCGCCCCGCATCGGTACGGGCCGTCGCCGTACGTCCTACAGCCGCCGCAGGCCCGCGTACTGGAGCACGCCCATCGCCGCCACCACCAGGGCCTGGAACACGATCCAGACATTTCCCGCGCCCGTGGCGGTCAGCGCGTCCACGGCCACCACACCGGCCACCGCCCACGCCGCGTTCAGAGCGATGACGACGCCGACCGCCCTGCGGCTGATGTCCTCCCGGCGGGAGACGGCCAGCACCCACAGGGCGTACACCGTGAGGAACACCCCGACCGGGTAGAGCACCGAGCGAGGCACGCCGAGGAACGGGTCCAGCACCGTGGCGAGCACGAGGTAGCCGATGCCGTTCGCCCCGGTGAGGATCACGTCCGCGACGAGGGCAAACCGGAGCAGACGGTCGGAGCGGGCGGTGTCCGCTGGCCGGACCGCACTCGCGTTCTGGGACGACATCATAAGGTCTTCCTTCCGTTGTCATGCGGTCGCGAAGGAGAACGCATGCCTGTCCGGGAACGGTAGGGGCGGTCACGGTGCCCGCTCAATTACCTCTGGGGTAATCGTCGGCCACGGAAAGGAGGGAGGGGGAGCCGCGACCGGCTCCCCCTCCGGCCCCTTCTGCCGGCCCGTCAGCGCGCAGTGTCCGCCACCTTCAACGTGATCTAACGAGCTGGTGCACGCTGATGATCCTGGGACGCCACCAGCAGCCCACCGCACGGCCTCACTGATCGTCACCGGGCCGGCAGCAGCCGGGAAGACCACCGCGCTGCTCCACGTGGGGCGCGCCTGTCACCTCGCCCACACCCAGCAGCACCCGCCGGCCGCCACCACGCATGCACCGGTGCCGGTCGCCTACGTCCTGGTCCCGCCCGCGGCGAGCGCGAAAACACTCGCGACGGAGTTCGCCCGCTACCTGGGCGTCCCTGTCACCACCCGCATGACGCAGGCCCAGATCACCGACGCCGTCTGCCACACCTACAACCGTGCCGGCGTGCGCCTGGTCCTCATCGACGAGATCCACCGGCTCAACCCCCGCACCACGACCTGCACGGAAACCACCGACCTGCTCAAAGACCTCACCCAACGCATCAGGGCGACGTTCGTGTACGCGGGCATCGACGTCACCAGCACAGCGTTGTTCGGCGGGTACGCGGGGCACAACTCGCCGGGCGGGCCTCCCTCGTGGCATGCGGGGCGTTCCCGGCACAGCTCGGGACACGCGAACCGTTCCGCGAACTGATCGCGGGGGTCGAGGCAGCACTCGATCTCCGCGCGCACCGGGCAGGGACACTTGCCCGCCACGCCTCATACCTCCATCAGCGGACCGCAGGCCGGATCGGGAGCCCCACCCGGCTGATCCGTCAAGCCGCGATCACCAGCGTCCTCGACGTCACTGAACGCATCACCAAAACATCTCTGGAAGCCATCCGTCTGGACCACCTCGCCGAAACTCATCACCACACCGCACGAGGCCGTTCACCCAACCCCCCTTGACCAGGCAAAACGCCCCTGACCAGCAAAAACACAGACACTGCCATTACGAGTTGGGGCGTGATAGTAGGCGGGGCGTGTCTCGCCTGGCCGTGGCCTGTTCTCAGGCGTTGTTGGTGCGGTCGGATCCACGGCTGCGGCGACTTCTGGTCCGTCCGCACGGCCGCTGAGGTGCTACTCGGTATCGGGGCATGGCCGGGCCCGGCCGGCTCTCCGGGGCGAGTTCGGTGGGTGCTGTGGTGGGATTGACGGCGTGGCTCCCTCACGCACCATTGCTGGTGGTGCGTGGGGGCCACGTGGCGGTGGAGGCGCCTCACGGTGGGAGCTGAAGGTCCGGTGTTGCTGCCGGGCACGATGCGTCCGGCCTACTGAACAGACTGGGAGGTCGTGGCCGATCGGCTGCAGTACTACGGGCTCAGCCGGGTCTCCGCCCTGACCGGTCTCGACGTGATCGAGTTGCCGTTGTGGACGGCGATGCTGGCCGCCTCGGGGACGCTGTGCACGGCCCAGGTCACCGGAGAGCATCACCGCGCTGGGCCACAACGGCCCTCATGGGCGGCTGCGTCGGCCGTATGACCCGTTCCAGGTCTTGTTCCAGGCGCTGAGCGACCCCCCGAACGTTGGAAGGAACATCGCCCCTTTCTTGGACAAGTCGGTCGTAGATCGGGGTCTCGCGAGACATTGAATTTCTGCCTTCTCGTTCTGGTCTGCGGGAGGGGGAGGTTGTCGTTGTACTCCCCGCACCCGCAGCATCGCCTTGACTCAAGCTATGGATGCAGGCTCCAGCCGGTCCAGGGGCGCCCCCCGTCGCTTCCCGGCCGCGAGGGCCGCACTCACTTGCGGGCGACGAAGCCCCACTGATCGACAGGTTCAATGCCTTCGTCGCCTCGGGTCGGACGCCACAGGGAAATGGACCCGAATCCCGGGGCGACCAGTTCCATCCCGTCCGCGCTCGCGAGGATCTCCTCGGGCTGGCGCACCAGGTAGGGCGGGGTGTCCCCCTCTGCGTATGCCTTCTGGGCGGCCAGCGTCTGTGGTGTGGCGATCGTGTCGCAGAGCACCAGATAGCTGCCTGCTGCGGTACCGGCCATGTATCGGCGCATGAGGTCGATGCCGGCCTGGGGATCGACGTGCCCCAGGGTGGAAAGGACCATGACGGCTACCGGTTGAGTCATGTCCAGGGTCTGTGCGGCTTCGTGGAGTACCTGTTCGGCGTCGAGCATGTCGGCGTGGATGTAGTTCGTCATGCCGTCCGGGGCGCTCTTCAGGAGGGCTCGGGCGTGGGCCAGGACCAGAGGGTCGTTGTCGACGTAGACGATGCGTGCCTTGGGCTGGACGGTCTGCGCGACCTCGTGGGTGCTGTTCTGGACAGGGAGCCCGGTCCCGATGTCGAGGAACTGGGTGATTCCCGCTTCGCCTGCCAGGTATCGGACTGCTCGGGTCTGGAAGGCGCGTGAGGCCAGGGCGAGATCCCGTGTCTGGGGGTAGCTCGCGATGACCTGGTCCCCCAGTGCCTGGTCCACCGGATAGTGGTCCTTGCCGCCGATCCAGTAGTTCCAGACTCGGGCCGAGTGGGGTACGCCGCTTTGGAACTGGCCTTCGAGTTCAGGGTTGTTCACGTGCGTGCTCATTTCTTGTCACAGGTGTGGCGGTGGGACTGGCTTCAGCTTGCAGACCAGAGGGTTCGCGAGTCGCTCCGTTGCAGAGTGCCGATGCGAAAGCTGAGTTCCTGCGTGGCCCGAGAGTCGTCTCGGTCGGCGCGGCGGATGAACGAGCCCAAGGTGTGAAGGTCGCGCATCCTGATCAGCACGGGGAGCCCGGGCCAGTCCGTGAGATCGTAGCCGTACTGGTCGGTGAAGTCGTGTCTCCGTTCGGGGGTTGCGGCCGTACCCGACGCCCTGGAGCGTTTTTGCGAGGCCGAGTTCGCGGGGCCCGGTCGCGGCTTCGTCCCAGTCGCCGGATGCGCGAGCGGTTCAACGGCCGGGAATCCCCGAGAGTTGAGTCATTGCAGAAGCACCGAGCGGAGAGCGCGTCTCCGAGACATGCCCTCACCTGGGGTAACAACGGGTCGTGCCCGGCAGGGGAGCAGCCAACAAGTCAGCGGGTGGGACGGGTCATCACAGTGAGCACCGGCGACGCCGGCGACGGCTGGCTCTGCCCGAGGTCGCGGTATCCCCACGACTCGTACAGTCGGTGGACCGCCCCGTCGCCGGCCGCCTTGTTGACCATGAGGGTGACAAACGATTTGTCGTCGCGGATGGTGAGCAGGTCGTCGTGCCGACCGCCTGGCAGCTGCAGCAGACCTCCACCCCGGCCGAGGCGTTGGGAGTGCTGGACCAACGGCTCACGGCCAGCACCTTGTACGTGCTGGTGGCCCAACACGCGGTCGCCGAGGCAGGCGTCATCCGCCACCAGCCGGAGCACTGCCCGACGCTGGAGCGAGCCGACCTCCACGAAGCGATCCCGCTGGCCAAGCACCTCGTCCCGAATCTGTCGGACTGCAAACTCGACACGCTGCCGGCGCAGTTCGGTATCCGACAACCGCCGGACCGGCACCGCGCATATGCCAACGTCGATGTCACCGCTCAGGAATTTCACCGGCTCATCAGCGCCGCCGTCAAGAACCCGCAGCTCGGTGGTTGCGGCTCTGGTGAAGACCGCGGGGCGTACCACCGTGACCAGCAGGCCCGTCCAGGAGGGCTGTTCAATGCCTGACTGCCCGGCACACGAGGTATCCGTTCGACTGGGCCGAGACAGGACGGTGCGCATCGTTGATGAAGAAAGGCAGGAGTTCGCCAAGTCACCCTTCTGGTTGGACCCGTTGTGTCCGTGTGCGTGGATCACTTCGCGCTGGCTTCTGGAAGTCGAGAAGGTTCAGCTGGTGTGCGTCCCGGGCACGCGGCCCTGAAACGACCGCTGGTCGGGTCAGCAGGCCTGAGCCGGTGTGCTGATCGCTTGCGCGATGCGGTGTCCGACAAGCCCCTCGGCCAGATCCAGCGGGTACCAGTCGGCGCCGCGGCCCGGGAGGCGATCCTGATGATGCCGCTCCCATCGAGTACCGCTCGGGTTCCGTCCTCCCTCTCACCGACAGCCGCTTCGTCAAGATCGTCACCATGTTCGCGCCCGAACCGACCCAGGACCCGATCCATTTCGACGGCGGGCCCCTGCCCGCCCTCGAATCGGCGCCTTGGGAACCCCTCCTCACCGTCAAGGGGGTCAGGACTGCGGCTGGGTGGAGGGGATGGGTGGAAGCCACGCGGAGGTGTTATGGCGGAAGCTGTACCCGGCAGGGACGATCTCGGAGCCGCCGTCCAGCGCCGAAACGCAGATCCCGAGGTACTCCTCACCGTCGGCCGCCGCGCCGAGCGGCGTGCTGCACACGGGGCAGGACCAGCGCTCCATCGTGGGCCAGGACCGGTACGAGCGAGGTGTCCCGGGCCCGGTCCAGCTGAAGTCGGTCCGGCGGAACCCGACCCAGGCCATGAACGGGCCGCCGGACAGGCGGGAGCAGTGGGGACAGGCACACAGATGAGGGTCGTAGGGCTCTCCGGTCGCTTCGAAGCAGATATGGCCGCAAAGGCAGCCACCAGTGGAAAGCCCTTGGGCGGGTGTGAGGTTCGGCATGGGGTTCCTCGCTTTCGGGTCAGGGGAGACGGGGGTGCCGGCCCTCCGCTACGGGCCGGGCCGGCGGTCGGGGCTTCGGGGCGGCTGAAGCGCCACGGGGTGGGCAGCCTGGCACGCCTGTCCGGTGGCTGTGGTGCGACCGCGCGGAATCGGGCCATTGCCGTCCCCGTGCTCCTCCCAGGCGCCCGCAGTTGTCGAGCAGTTGCTGCCGGGATCGGCCAGGTCTTCAGGTTGGCCGGAACCCTTCGGGGCACGCGGCCGAACGGGCGACCATCCATCGAACGAGGGCGTTTCAAATGCCCCGCGCCGCACGCCCGGCGCGAACAGCGGTATTCGCACAGACATCCAGGATTCCCCTCGCCGTCACCCGTTACGGCGAGCCGGGAGCCCCGTTTCTAGAGCACACGTGCCACATCGATGCCCAGACGGAGGACGCCATGTACCCCAGCCCCGCCCCCACGAATCAGCCTCCCGGAATCGAACGTCGCGGCGCGATCACGCTCGACGTGGACAGCGTCCGAACTTCAGCAGGCCCGTATGCGGGGTGGGAAGCATGAGCGAGCCCACAGATGCGTCAGCCCGCAAGGTGCCAGGACCGCGCACCACCGATCACGGGAACGCCGCAGCCACGACAACCGGTCGGCCAGAAGGTGATAGGGGCTTCGCGTCCCCCGGGACCGGGCCCGCATCCGACGACGGCTCCGCCCCACAGATGCGGTACGTCGACCTGACCGGCAGCCGTGAAGCGGCCGGGCGTTCCATCCGGATGCGCGACATGGCCCGACGTCTGCCCCAACTGGTGCGCCGCTCCCTGGCCCTGGCTTGGCAGGTCGACCGGCGGGCCACCATCGGCCTCCTGCTGTGCCAGGCCGTCGCCGGTGCGATGCAGGCCCTGGGCCTGGTCGCCATCGCCGGCGCCCTGACCGCGCTGCTGAGCAGCGGAGACGTCTACCACCGGCTTCTTCAGGCGTGGCCGTCGGTGGCCCTGCTGGCGGGTGCCTCCGGTGTGCGTGCGCTCCTGGGTATCACTGTCAGCTGGCTGTCCTCCCGGCTGGGCCCGCTGATGTCGCGCGAGGCCGAGCAGATGCTGCTCACCGGCTGCGCCGGAGTGGAACTGTGTGCCTACGACGAGCCCGACTTCAACCGCGACCGCGAGGCCGCCGACCGGGGGGCTCAGGTCACCGGGGATCTGATCGACGAGGGCCAGGACCTGATCGCGTCGAGTGCCGGTTTCCTCGCCGGGGCCGTCGTGCTGGCCGGTGTGCACTGGGTCCTCCTCCCGCTCCTGGTGGCGGCCAGTCTTCCGCAGGCCCTGGCTCAGGTCAGTGCCGCCCGGGTGCGGTACCTGGCGAACCTGCGCAGCAACGGTGACAACCGGATGCTGTCGGTGCTGCGGTGGCACATCTTCACGAGGGAGGCGGCCGACCAGATCCGTGCCGGCACCATGGCCGGTTTCCTGTCCGGCCGGTACCGGCAGACGGTCGCCCGGATCAACCGCGAGGACCGGGCCGCGGCCGACACCGGTGCCCGTATGTCCCTGGTCGGTGCGCTGTGCGGAGGCGTGGGCTCGGCGGTGGTGTGGTCGGCGGTCGTGTGGCTGCTGGCCAACGGCCGCATCAGTGTCGGGCACGCGGGGACGGCCGTCTTCGCTCTTCAGACGGTCGGACAGTCGGTCCGGGGGCTGGTGGCCGTCGGGGCGCGCGCCGTGCGTACGGGCCTGTACATGGATGACTGGAGCGGTTTCCTGGACAAGGCCGGCGGGTTCCGCCTGCGCCGGGGTTCGCACCGTCCGGAGGCGCCGCAGGAGATCGTGATCAGGTCGGCAACCCACCGTTACTCGGGCAAGGACGGCAACGCGCTGTCCGACGTGTCGCTGACCTTGCGCCGCGGTGAGGTCACCGCCCTGGTCGGATTCAACGGGTCGGGGAAGTCCACACTGTCGAAACTGGTCAGCGGTCTGTACCTGCCCAGCGACGGGCAGGTGCTGTGGGACGGCGTACCTACCGGCGACGCCGACCCCCAGGCGCTGTGGGAACAGGTGGCCCTGGTGCCGCAGGACTACGCCCACTGGCCACTGACCGTGCGCGAGAACGTGACCCTGGGGCAGCCCGCGGCTCGCGGTGACGTGGCAGTGCGTGAGGCGTGCGAGGCTTCCGGCGCCGATGAGGTCGTCGACAAGCTGGGCGCCGGCCTGGACACGCTCCTGGCCCGTGAATGGCTCAATGGGGAGGAGCTCAGCGGAGGTCAGTGGCAGCGCATCGCCCTGGCAAGGGCGTTCTTCCGGGAGGCCGGGCTGCTGGTCCTTGACGAGCCGACCGCGAATCTCGATCCCCGCGCGGAGTACCGGATCTTCCAGCGGCTGCGGGACCTGGCCCGGGACCGGGTGGTGCTGCTGGTGACCCATCGCATCACCAACGTCGCCGTGGCCGACCGGATCGTCGTGCTCGATGAAGGCAGGGTCGTTCAGGAGGGCACATACCAGCAGCTCGCCCAGCAGCCCGGACTGTTCCAGCAGTTGCTGTCCTACCAGGTCTCGTCCGAGCCGGACGGCGAGAAGGATCTAGGATCCGCGAGCTCGTGAGCATTTCCGTGTGACCATGAGCAGGGTCCGAGCAGATTCGGGCGATGGTGAGCACTGGTGACGTTCAGAAGCGATCACTTGTCGGCCTTCTGTGGTCTTTCGGCTGAGGTGGGGTGGCTTCCTTCATACGGTCCAGTGCATGGCGGTAAGGAGTTCGGGCAAGGAACGGAGTCGGGACCGGGTTCCCATGGTGTCGGTCCGGTACGTGGACGGGTCGACGTGCGACATCCCGTTCGCGCGGCTGCGGGCGGCGGACTTCGCGGAGTCTCAGCCGTGGCGTCGGGTACGGTCCGTTCACGGCATGCTGCACCACTCGGGAGATTACGCGTCGGCGACGACCGGTCAGCAGGTCGTCCATGAGAGCCGGTTGGAGCTGGCCCGGCTGCTGCTGGCGGACTTTGACCCGGACGTGGCGGATATCTTCGCGCAGCCGTGCCGCGTGGTGGCCCCTGTTGACGGTCGTGTGCGCAGCCATGTGGCGGACTTCTTGCTGATCACGCGGTCGGGGACGGTGCGCGTGGTCAACGTCAAACCGGCGGAGCGCGCTCAGGATCCGAAGATCGCAGAGGCGCTGGCGTGGCCGGGGCGGCTGGTCGAGCGGCACGGCTGGAAATACGAGGTCTGGACCGGCGCGGATTCGGTGCTGCTGGAGAACGTGCGGTTCCTGGCAGGCTATCGGCATCCCGGCATCGTGCCCGCCGAGGAGATCGAGCGGGCCTGGCGTGAGGTCTTTGACGGCGAGGAGTTGGCCGTCGCTGAGCGGCACCTGGCGGGCGGCGGCCCGAGGGAAGCGGCGCGGCCGCCATTGATGGCCCTTTGTGGTCTGGGCGGCTGACTACGGACCTGACCAGGCCGCTGTCCGGCGAGTCCGTCCTGCGGAGGTGTGGATGAACGAGTGGACTACGTCGCTGCGGACGGGGCTACCGATCGCCTACGACGGCGAGCAGTTCACCGTGGCGGAGATCGAGGGCCGTCGGATCCTGTTGCAGCAGACCGGGGTGGTCGGGGCGCCGAAGCTGCGGCAGGTGGATATCTCGGCGCTGCTGGCACACCCCAGCACGGAGATCCTTGTGCCGGCCCCGGCAGCGGAAGCAGCAACGGCGGCGGCTGTCCTGGGTGGCCTGACCGACGACGAGGACGAGGAGCTGACGCAGAAGGTCCGGCACGTGCAGGAGGTGCTGACCGGATACCGCCTTGGCGACGCCGTCCTCGCCCTGGACGGGGAACCGCGGGAGGACTACGCGCCGGGGACCCCGATGCTGCATCGCTATGCCGCCAAAGCCGCGGAGCTCGGGGTCGGGGAGAGCACGATTCGCCGCTGGATTGCCGCGTTTCGCACGGCTGGTCCGGCTGGGCTGGTGTACGACCGCCCTGCGCGCAGTGTCGTGGAGCGGGCCGATGCACGCTGGGTGGAGATGGTCCGGTCGGTGCTGGACAAACGCGTCAAGGCTAGCCGGCCGGTACGCGACCTGATCCTGGCCGAGATCGCGGAACGCCTGGTGAAGGAGTACGGGAAAGGCACGGTCCCGCTGCCGGGCCGCACCACTGGCTATGAGTTACTGAAGCAGCTTTCCAAGGGGACGAACGCGTTCGAGGGCAGCACGAAGGGCAAACGGTCGATCGCCAACGCTCCGCAGGGCCCCTACGGGCGGCTGCGGGCGACCCGTCCGGGCGAGTACGTGGTGCTGGACACCACCCCGCTGGATGTGTTCGCGATGGAGCCGGTCACCTGCCGCTGGGTGCGCTGTGAACTCACCGTCGCCATGGATCTGTGCAGCCGCTGCATCGTTGGCCTGCGGCTGACCCCGGTGTCCACGAAATCGGTGGATGTCGCCGGGGTGCTGTTCGAGACGGTGCGGCCGCGCGAGGGCTCCAAGGCCGGTCCGTTGCCGTACTGCGGAGTGCCGTCATCGAGGGCGTGCGCTACAACGGCGACGCCCTCAACGACTACCGCAACCAGCCCAGCCCGTATCGCCGGGTCGACGCCGGGAAGTGGCCCATCGCCGTCGACCCCGGCGACATCACCAAGGTGTACTTCCAGGACCCGCAGAGCCGAAAGTGGCATGCGCTCGCCTGGGAGCACGCCCCGGCCGTGAACGGACCGGTCAGCCGCGAGGCATTGGCCTACGCGCGCAAGCTCGCCAAGCGCACCCATCGGTTCCCGGACACCCAGCGGGCGCTGATCGAGCTGCTGGACCGGTGGGGCGTGGGGCTGACGAGCGACAACACCGAGCGCCGTATGGCGCTGCGGCTCTCCCAGCAGCGGCTGCGCCTGATCGGCGAAGACGACGCACCCGCCGACGAGGACGTGGTCGCCGCGCTCCCGTCCCTGCGGCGGCTGGCGGAAGCCGGGGGCCGGGAGCCCCTCCCGCGGAAGCAGGTCCGTCCTTGCACGTCGTCGACGACGACGCCGTGCCGCCCGGCGGAGATGACGACGAAAGCGACGAGATCGACGCCGCTTTCCCCGGGGAGGAAATCGAGGTCGTACCGGGCGAGGACGACTATTACGCCGATGTGTGGGAGACCCGTTGACCGCGCCGGGGGAGGACGCCGACGGCGAGCCGTTCGAGGGCGATGACCGCCAGTACAGCCCGACCCGGCTGTCCGGCTGGCTGGTGGAGGTCTTCGCCCCGGACCGCGTCCAGCCCGATCAGCTGACCCGGGCCCAGCTCGGCGAGCTGTCGTCGCGGGCGCTGTTGGAGCACAACGACCGGCGCGAGGTGTGGCACGCCAACATCGGCCCGATCGACACGCCGCAGCTGCTGGCACTGCTTGCGGACCTTGCCGAGATCGTGGAAGCCAATCGCCAGGACGGCGACAAGACCAAGCCAGCCGCCCTCGTGGACGCCTATCCAGGGCTCGGCAAGAGCACGGCGGTACGCGCCTACGGCCGCGCTCTGTACCGCAAGCAGGTCGCGCTGCGCGGCGAGACCACAGCGGCCGGGGACCGCCGCGTTCCGGTCATCTACATCGCCCTGACCGGGAACACCTCCGTCCGCGGCCTGAACGCCTCCATCTGCCGCTTCTACGGGTTGCCGACGTCCGGGAACGCGGACATGCTCGCCGAGCGGGCCGTGGACGCGGTGCTCAGCATGAACACCATCGCGATCGTCATCGACGACGTGCACTTCATGTCCGGCTCGAACAGTAACGCGGTCCGGATGGCCAACCAGCTGAAATACCTGGCTAACGTCTTCCCCGTCACCCTGCTCTACATCGGCGTCGGGGTGCGGCAGCGCGGTCTGCCGCGTGAGGGACTGTCCCCGCAGCAGGCGCTGCTGGCGCAGTTCGGACGCCGTACCACCCCGCTGACGCTGCTGCCGTTCCAGGTGGAGGACACCGCCGGTCGCCGCCAGTGGCGCACGTTGTTGAAGACGATCGAGAAGCAGCTGGTGCTGGCGGACAAGTACCCGGGCATGCTCGCGAGGGACCTCTCCGACTATCTCTACTCACGCTCCACAGGGCACTTCGCCTCCCTGATGACGTTGATCAACCGCGGCTGCCTACGCGCCATCCGCTCCGGGCACGAGCGGCTGGACTTGAACCTGATGGACCAGGTCAAGAACGACGCCGCCGCCGAAGACGCCCGGCAAGAACTCCAGGCGGCGATCGAGGCCGGACTGCTGACCACCCGCCCGGACGACGGCGAGCAGCCCCGGAAGTCGGCATGAGCATTTGGACCCCGGGCAGGATCCCGATCGCCCTGATGCCGATGCCCGGCGAGGCCCTGGACAGCTGGATCAGCAGCTACGCGCGCCGACTGCGCACGACGGACCGGGGCCTTTTGCACCACATCGGGCTGTCCGCCGCCCGCGTCGACCACATGCTGCTACGGCTGACCGAGCCAGAGACCCACGCGCTGCACAAGAGCACAGGCATTCCCGCCGAGGTGCTGCGGGCCATGACGCTCGACTCCTACAACAGGTTCGCGGTCAACATTCCGCCGGGCCGCCGCCAGCTCGAGCGGCCGCCGGCCTGGGCCTTCCGCAGCAGCCGCACCCGCTACTGCCCCGCCTGCCTGCGCGAGAACGACGGCCGCGGGCCGCTGCTGTGGCGACTGCCGTGGGCCTTCGCCTGCACCCAGCACCAGCTACTCCTGGCCGACTTCTGCCCCGACTGCGGCCGCCCGCCCCACCCGTGGAAGATCAGCTTCACGGGACCCCGCGACATCGGCGCCTGCACACGCGACCGACTCGACCACGCAGTCAAGGGCCGCAGGCGCCCTTGTGCCACCGACCTGTTCCACGCCCCGGCGAACGCCCTTCCCCCCGACGGTCTGGTACTCCGCGCACAGCACCGTGTGGCCGGACTGCTGGCGGCCGCGCCGGACCAGAGGCCACAAGCCCTGATCGAACTCAAACAGCTCTACGCCCTGGCCTGGCGGGTGCTGCGCGGCCTGCGGACCAACCTCGACCAGGCGCCCCACCTCGTCCACACCGTCATTGACGAATGCGGCGGCACGTTCCCATCTTCCTTCCCGGACGGCAGCGGACAGTCGGCCTACCACCTGTCCGGCAACAGCAGCAGCCGCCGAAGTGAGGATGCTGCCAGCCTTCAGACCCACCACGTCGCCGCAGGTACGGCCCTGGCCCAGGTGGCGCTCCGTGGCGGACACCCCGAGCATCAGCGGCTCTTCGAATGGATCGTGCAATCGGACCACCCGTCGGCCGCGCGCGACCTCAACCTCGGTGAACTGGCCCTCCGTTGGCGCGACAGTGGCCCGGACCTGTTCGCCCGCGTGATGTCCTACCAGGATCCGCACACGCTCCTGCATAATCGGCTGCGCTACGCCAGCGCCACCCCCATCCCCCGACGGCCCGACCGCAGCAGAGCGGACATCCACCGCCGCGCCAGCATGATCCCCGCGATGCTCTGGCCTGGATGGGCCCTGCGCCTGCTGCCTGTCGACCTTCTGCGATCACAAGGCCGCGTCTTCCGTGTCGACGCGTTCCGCCATGGCTGCTCCAGCCTCCTCCTCGTCCCGGGCGGGCCGTCCGACCTGCCATACGTACGCGCCGCGCCGCTGCTGGGCAACGTACGCGCCGCCCGCGACCGCGAAAGCGTCGAGCAGCGCGTTTACCGCGACCAGGACCTCGCCCCGCTGGCCTCCACGCTCGCCCAGCTCGCCCGCGCGCTCGACGAACACGGCTCACCCATCGACTACGCCCGCCGCCGCACCACTTTCACCGAGACCACCGTTGAGCTGAACCCCGACGCCTACCGGCGCCTGATCCTCCAGCACGGCTGGCTGGCTGGCGGCGAGCACCGCCAACAGGTGATGCGCTGGTACCTGCTGCTGTTGCTGACCGGGCACAGCCCGCCCGCGCCGCAGGGAGCCGCCACCCGCTTCGCCTGGAGCCGCACCAAATTCCGCTTCCGCGCCCCGCTGCCGCTGCGCGCCTTCCTGCATGAGCAGGCGGAACAGAACCTGGCGGCACACGGCATCGACGAACCGGTGACCTGGGAGCCTCCCGCCCACTGGGTCCGCGACGTCGACTGGCCGGGCATCGCACCCGAGCGGGTCAATTCCGCCAGGCTCAGTGCCGCCCTCGACGGCAACGACACGATCGCCCCGGTCACCGAGGCCACCGGGATGACCGCAGAGCACCTCCGCCTCTACTTCGAAATCGACGACACCGTCACCGGCCCGCCGGACCAGCTCCTGGGCAAGATCCGCGCACCAGACCCCGCCACCCGAGCCGCGGTACTCGCGCCCCGCCGGCTGCGTGAGCTGTACGTCACCGAACGGAAGACCACTGTGGAGATTGCCAGCATGGCCAAGTGCGCGGCCACCACCGTCCGCGACCTCCTCGCCCTCGACAACATCCCGCTGCGTACGGCCGCCCCGCCCGAGTCCTTTCGCGCCTGGTTTCGGCGTGAGCACGTCGAAAAGCGGCGGCCCATGAGGGAACTGGCACGCGAAGCTGGCATGAGCACCGGGAGCCTGTCGCGGAAGGCACGCCGGTGCCGCATCGCCATCCACCCCCGGGCGGCTACAACGGTCTCGGCCACCTCGGCCTTCCTCCGCAGCTCTCACCGGCGATGCAAGCCGTCATCGACGGCCGCGAAGCCCTGGACCGGCTGCGCACCATCGCCCGGGTCGCAGGCCACAACAGCATTCCTGCGGCCGCCGACAGCTTCTACGGCGGCAGGCACACCACCCTCGCCGCCCGCATCCGCGCAATCGAGCACAGGGCCGGCTTCCGCATCATCGACCGGGACACCCGCCCCCTCGCACCCACACCCCGCGGACGCGACTTCCTGCGAGAAGCACAACAGATCCTGCGTATCGCAGACGACGCCGAACTACCCCGGCACGATCCGCCGTGACGCAGAGCCGGGTGCCGCAGTTGGTGTCGCGAAGGAACTGGACCTGACCATCCAACAGCTGCGCCTGCTGCTGGAAGCCGCGCTCTGAGCGCTCCGGCGCCGAAACCGAAAGGAGGCTGCGTCCAAGCCCGGTGATGGCACACTCGGTATGCGTACTCTCAGAGGTTGATCATGTGGCCGGTAAGGCCGTGGAACGCTTCCTGCAGTGCTTCACCGAGGGTGGGGTGGGTGTGGACGTTGCGGGCGAGTTCGGCGGCGGTCAGGTCCCACTTCTGCGCGAGGGTGAGCTCGGGCAGCAGCTCGGCAACGTCCGCACCGATCATGTGTCCGCCGAGGAGTTCGCCGTGCTCGGCATCGGCGACGAGCTTGACGAAGCCGGTCGGTTCGCCGAGGCCGTGGGCCTTGCCGTTGGCGGTGAAGGGGAACTTGGCGACGAGTACGTCGTGGCCTTCGTCGCGGGCCTGCTGCTCGGTGAGCCCGAACGAGGCGACCTGGGGCTGGCTGAAGGTCGCGCGCGGCATCATCCGGTAGTCGCCGAGCGGCATCGTCTCGGCTCCGGCGAGGGTTTCGGCGGCGACGACGCCCTGCGCCTCGGCGACGTGGGCGAGTTGGAGCTTGGCGGTGACGTCGCCGATCGCGTACAGGTGCGGAACCGAGGTCCGCATGTGCTCGTCGATCGCGATGGCGCCCCGGTCGGTGAGGGTGACGCCGGTGTTCTCCAGGCCGTATCCGGTGGTGCGCGGTGCGAAGCCGACGGACATGAGGACCTTGTCGGTACGAATCTCCGACCGTTTGCCGACGGCCGTGGTGTAGGTGACGGTAACGGAGGTTCCCTCGTCCTTGACGGTCTCGACCTTGGTGGAGGTCAGGAGGGTGACGCCGAGCTTCTTGTACTGGCGGGTGATCTCCTTGGACACCTCGGCGTCCTCGTTGGGCAGCGCGCGGTCGAGGAATTCGAGGATCGTGACCTCGACGCCGTAGTTGCGCAGGACGTAGGCGAACTCCATGCCGATCGCCCCGGCGCCGACGATGACGATCGAGGCGGGCAGCTCGCGCGAGAGGATCTGGGTCTCGTAGGTGACGACGTTCTCGCTGAGCTCGACGCCGGGCAGCAGCTTCACGGTGGAGCCGGTGGCGATGATGGCGTCGTCGAAGGTGACGCTCTGCGTGCCGCCGGCGGTGAGGGCGACGTCGATGGTGCGGGCGTCGGTGAAGGTGCCGTGGCCGTCGATCTCGGTTATGGCGTTCTTCTTCATCAGGAAGTGCACGCCTTTGACCCGGCCGTCGGCGACCTGACGGCTGCGGTCGTAGGCGGCGCCGTAGTCGAAGATCACGTCGCCCGAGATGCCGAACTGCTTGGCCTGGTGGTGGAAGGTGTGGGCGAGTTCGGCGTTGCGCAACAGCGCCTTGGAGGGAATGCAGCCGACGTTCAGGCAGACGCCTCCCCAGTACTGCTTCTCGATGACGGCGACACTCTTGCCCAGCTGGGCGGCGCGGATCGCGGCAACGTACCCGCCGGGTCCCGCGCCGAGGACGACGACGTCGAAGTGCGTGCTACTCACGGAGAATCCTTCCTGCTCTCGCTGTCCGACTTGTCCATCGTCCTGCCGGGCGCGCCTGGGCGCCCGGCAGGACGGTTCACGGGTAGGGGTCAGGCATGCGTCCCGGCGAGGGTCGGGTAGTCGGTGTATCCGGCCTCGCCGCCGCCGTACAGGGTGGCCAGGTCGATCTCGTTGAGCGGGGCATCGGTGCGCAGGCGCTCGACGATGTCGGGGTTGGCCAGCGCGAAGCGGCCCAGCGGGGCGATGTCGGCCAGGCCCGCGTCGATGTCGTCGGCGATCTGCTCGCGGGTGCGGCCGTAGCGGACCACGAGCAGGGCGGTCGGCCACACCTCGCGGAAGGAGCGCAGCAGTTCGGCGTCGCCGACGTGGTGGACGTGCAGGTAGGCGAGGTTCAGGGGCGCCAGCTCGCCGACCAGGTGGCGGTACTGGGCGCGGACGGCCTCGGTGTCGCCCTCGTCGATTCCGCCCAGCGGCATGGAGGGGGACAGGCGGATGCCGACCCGGTCGGAGCCGATCTCCTCGGCCACCGCGCGGGCGACCTCGACGACGAGGCGGGCGCGGTCTTCTACCGTGCCGCCGTAGGTGTCGGTGCGGTGGTTGGCGTTCGGGGAGAGGAACTGGTGCAGCAGGTAGCCGTTGGCGCCGTGAATCTCCACCCCGTCCGCGCCGGCGGCGATCGCGGAGGCGGCGGCGTGCCGGAAGTCCGCGATGGTGGTCTGGATGTCCTGAATGCTCAGCTCGCGCGGGACCGGGGTCTTCTTCGGGCCGGTCGCGGTGAAGATGTCCTGGTCGGCGGAGATCGCGGAGGGGGCGACCGGCTGGCGGTGGTGCGGGGTGTTGTCCGGGTGGGACATGCGTCCGACGTGCATCAGCTGGATGAACAGTGCCCCGCCGCCCGCGTGCACGGCGTCGGCGACCTCGCGCCAGCCCGCGATCTGCTCGGGAGTATGGATGCCTGGCGTGTTCGCGTAGCCCTGTCCGTCGGCCGAGGGCTGCGTGCCCTCGGTGATGATCAGGCCGAGGGCGGCGCGCTGACCGTAGTAGGTGGCTGCAAGCGGGCCGGGCGTGCCGTCGGCGTTCGCCCGGCTGCGGGTCAGCGGCGCCATGGCGAGGCGGTGCGGGAGCTCGACACGGCCGAGCTTGAAGGGCTGCCAGAGGGCGGAAGACATGCTCATGAGATGCGTGGTCCTTAAGGTCGAGCGTTGGATCGGTCGCCGGTGTCCGCTGTAGATCAAGAGGGACCGGGCGCGCGTCGTCGTGGGACGATGACGGAAAGCCGCATCTGATTCCCATCAGTAACGACTATACTCATAACTGAGTGCAGTCAGAATAAATTCCCCGAAAGGTGTCCCGCATGCCAGGCGCTTCCCAGTCGGTTGGTCGGCGCGAGCGGAACAAACAGCTCAAGCTCGACCGCATCACCGCTGCGGCCCACGAGCTGTTCGCCGAACGCGGTATCGATGAGGTCACCACCCAGCAGATCGCCGACAAGGCCGACATCGGCACCGGCACGCTCTTCCTCTACGCCAAGACCAAGGGCGAGCTCCTCCTGCTAGTCCAGAACTCCCTCTATGCCGAAGCCCTCGAACGAGGCCGGACGGACGCCGAGAGCATCCCGGACACACTGGACGCTGTGATGGCGATCGTCCGGCCGGTCGTCGAATGCAACCGGACCCAGGTCGACAACGGGCGCGTCTACCTGCGCGAGATGGTCTTCGGCGACCCCGCCGAACCCCACCACCGCGAGGCCCTCACCATCACCGGGCGGACCGAGCAGGCCGTGGCCGCCGTGCTGTGCCGGGACGCCCAGGTCGGCGAGACACACGCGGCGACAACGGCGCGCGTCGTGTCCGCCGTGATGTTCCTCGCGATGGCGGCCGGCGTGAACGTCGCCGCGAGCGTCGACGAGATCCTGCGCGACATCCGTGAGCAGATCGCAGTCCTGCTGACACGTTGACGTCGGCTGCGCAACCGACACTTCACGGGCCGACCCGAGAGCTGGCCGCTGTCCGGCGCACAGTGAGGCCGATGCGCCAGGCGCCGGCGGCCTTCCTCCAACACCTCCGCCAGCCACGGACGCCTCGGCGCTTACGCGTGCGGTCGACGCATACCCGCACCACACCCTTGATCAGCCTGCTTCGGTCAGGGCTGCGTGCGCGGCGGCGAGGATCTCTTCGGAGAGCGGGGAGCCGTTGGTGGCCCGGGACAGGGCCAGCGCCCCGAACAGGGTGCAGAGGCGGACGATGCCGTCCTGGTCGTCGGTGGCGAGGAAATCGGCGAAGTCGGACACCCCCTCGGCGTAGACGCGACGGGCCTCACGTCCTCCGCCTTCGCGCGCGATGTCGGAGGCGAGGGCTGCGACCGGACAGCCGTCCGCCGGGCCGTCGCGGTGCTCGACGGAGAGGTAGGTGTCGATCAGCACCTGCTGGGCGGCGTCGCGCCGCCCTTCATACCGCTCAAGTCCCTCGGTGTAGCGCCGAGCGAGCTCGGCGAAGGCATGGGCGGTTGCCTCGTCGACGAGCGCCTCCTTGGAGGCGAACTGCTTGTAGAACGCGCCGTGGGTCAGACCAGCAGCCTTCATCAGTTCGGCGACGCTGACCTGCATGCCCTGCTCCCGGAACAGCCGGGAGGCGGTGCCCACCACCCGCCTGCGATTTTCCTCCGCCTGTGCCTGCGATACGCGGCCCATGGCCACCTCCCGTTTGGATGTCGACTGGCATCTATCGTAGACCCGTGTTTAGATTGTATGCATAATCTAATTTGCTGCGGGTGCCGACGATGCCCGCCAGGACCAGGAGTGAGCATGGAACTGAAGAACGCGGTCGCGGTCGTCACCGGCGCCAACCGGGGGCTCGGGCGGCACCTGGCAGCGCAGCTCGTCGAGCGTGGCGCGAAGGTGTATGCGGCGGCTCGGCACCCCGAGACGGTCGATGTGCCGGGCGTCATCGCGCTGCGGCTGGACGTCACGGACGAGGCGCCGATACGGAAGGCCGCCCGCCTGGCGTCCGACGCGACGCTGCTGATCAACAACGCGGGTATCTCCACCGGCGCGACGCTGGTCGGAGGCGACATCGCTGATGTGCGCCGGGAGATGGAGACCAACTTCTTCGGCCCGCTCGCCGCGACCCGCGCCTTCGCCCCCGTCATCGAGGGCAACGGTGGCGGCGCCGTACTCAACGTCCTGTCCGCTCTGTCCTGGTTCCACCCGGCCGGCCTCGGCTCCTACGCCGCGTCTAAGGCCGCAGCCTGGGCGCTGAGCGACGCGACGCGTGAGGAATTGGCACCGCGCGGGATCACCGTCTCGGCGCTGCACGTCGGCTACATGGACACCGACATGGCCGCCGGCGTGCCCGCCGATCAGAAGGCCGCCGCCGCCGACGTCGCGGCCCAGGCCCTGTACGGCATCGAGACCGGCCTGCCCGAGATCCTCGCCGACGAGACCAGCCGGTACGTCAAGCAGAGCCTGTCCGCGGCACCCCAGCCGAACGCGGGCTGACGCTCACCCCTCCACCCCAACGCGACTGCCTTCCCACCCCTCATGCAAGGACATCTCATGCGTTACACGACCTTCGGACACCGGACCGGACTGCGCGTCTCCGAGTACGCGCTCGGCACCGCGAACTTCGGCACCGGCTGGGGCGCAGGCGCCGAACCGGACGAGGCCCGGCGGATCTTCGACCGGTTCGCCGAGGCCGGCGGCACCTTCCTCGACAGCGCGGACGGCTACCAGTTCGGCGAGTCGGAGGAACTGACCGGAAAGCTGATCTCCGCCGACCGCGACCACTTCGTCCTGGCCACGAAGTTCGCCCTCGGCGCCGCCCCGCAGCCGGACATCTCCAGGACCGGCAACAGCCGCAAGAATATGGTCGCCTCGGTGGAGGCCAGCCTGAAGCGCCTGGGCACCGACTACATCGACCTGCTGTGGGTGCACTTCCCTGACGAGCTCACGCCGATGGAGGAACTCCTGCGCGGGCTCGACGACCTGGTGAGCGCCGGCAAGATCCACCACGCCGCGCTGTCCAACTTCCCCGCCTGGCGCGTCTCGCGCGCGGTCACCCTCGCGGACCTGAAGGACTGGGCCCCGATCGTGGGCATCCAGCACGAGTACAGCCTCGTCGAGCGCACCGCCGACCGTGAGCTGCTGCCCATGGCCGAGAGCCTCGGGCTCGGGGCCGCCCTGTGGTCCCCGCTCGGCGGCGGGCTGCTCACCGGCAAATACCGCAGCTCCGCCAAGGGGCGTCTGAGCGACCTGGGCATGGTCATCCACACCGAGAGCACCGGCCAGAAGACCGCCGTCGTCGACACCGTCCTGGCCATCGCCGAGGAGACCGGCGTGACACCCGCCCAGGTGGCGGTGGCCTGGGTGCGCGAGCGCGCCGCCCGTTCCGTGGCCACGCTCGTCCCGATCATCGGCCCGCGCAACCTCTCCCAGCTCGACAGCTACCTCGGCGCCCTCGATGTCCAGCTGACCGACGCGCAGTACACCCGCCTGACCGAGGTCAGCGCGGTGCCGCTCGGCGTGCCCCACGAGGGGATCGCCGCCTCCCTGGACCGCCTGCAGGGAGGCGCCGCCGACCGCGTCGTCGCCCCGGTCGTGCCGGTGGCCTGATGGTGAACGCGGCTCAGGAAACAGTGCGCCCGCGCCGCAGCGAGCAAAATCACACAAACTATCTCGTCCTGCGTGAATTCTGGGACGGGAAACGGAACGGAGACGACGATGAGGGCCTTCCTGGTCGAGAAGTACGGCGAAACCGGGATGCGCGGCGGAGAGGTACCGGACCCGCAGGTGGGTGCCGACGACGTCCTGGTCAAGGTCCACGCGGCCAGTGTCAACCCGCTGGATCTCAGGATCCGCAACGGGGACTTCAAGGCGTTCATGCCCTACCGACTCCCGCTTGTCCTGGGCAACGACCTCGCCGGAGAGGTCCTGCAGGTCGGGTCGTCCGTCACCCGCTTCGCTGTGGGCGACGAGGTTTACGCCCGACCCGACAAGGACCGCATCGGCACCTTCGCCGAACTCATCGCCGTCCACCAGGACGAACTGGCACCCAAACCGGCCACCCTCACCATGACCGAGGCCGCCTCCCTTCCCCTGGTCGCCCTGACCGCATGGCAGGCACTGGTAGGGCGCGCCCAGGTACAACCAGGTCAGAAGGTCCTCATCCACGCGGGAGCGGGCGGCCTCGGCTCCATCGCCGTCCAACTGGCCAAGGCCCTGGGCGCGCACGTGGCCACCACTGCGAGCACCGCCACCATCGACCTGGTCAAGGAACTCGGCGCGGACGTCGCCGTCGACTATCGCACCCAGGACTTCACCGAACTCCTCGACGGCTACGACGTCGTCCTCGACTCCCTCGGCGGCGACAACCTGGCCAGGTCCTTGCGTGTCCTCAAGCCCGGCGGCATCGCCATCAGCGTCGCGGGCCCGCCCGACACGGCCTTCGCCCGCGAACTCGGCGCGAACCCGGTTCTCCGCCTGGCGATGACCGCGCTCAGTGCCAAGACCCGCCGCCGGGCCAAGCGCCTCGGCGTGACGTACTCGTTCCTGTTCATGAAGGCGAGCGGCGACCAACTGCGCGAACTCACCCCCCTCATCGACACGGAGAAGATCCGCCCGATCGTCGACCGTGTCTTCCCGTTCGACGAAACCCTCCAGGCCATGGAGTACGTCGAGAAGGGCCGGGCGAAGGCCGGCAAGGTCGTCGTCTCCATGACATAGGGCGGGCACACCCACCCGGGCACCAGCCGCCTCCCACCACGAGCAGGCGCGTCCTCCGGCAGCGGCCGAAGGGCATCCCGGCCCCGACTGACCCGACGCCACCACGAGCGACGAGAAACACACCAGGAGAAATCGTCATGAGCAGCACCGGCACCCCGAACAGGGGCGTTATCACCTCGTACGCCCAGGTCCCGGCCCGCACCGTCACCGCCGGCGGCGTCACCTACGCGTATCGCGAGCTAGGGCCCAAGGGCGGCATCCCCGTCGTGTTCTTCGTGCACCTCGCCGCGACCCTGGACAACTGGGACCCGCGCATCATCGACCCCATCGCTAAGGGCCGTCACGTCATCGCTTTCGATCAGCGCGGTGTCGGGGCCTCCGCGGGCCAGGTGCCGGACAGTATCGAGGCGATGGCTGATGACGCCTACACCTTCATCACGGCGCTCGGCTTCGACAAGATCGACGTCTTGTCCTTCTCCCTCGGTGGCATGATCGCCCAGGCTCTGGTGGTGAAGCACCCCGCGCTCGTCCGCAGACTGGTCCTCACCGGCACCGGGCCCAAGGGCGGAAGGGACATCGACAAGGTCGCCGGCACCACGTACTGGGACATGCTGCGCGCCGCCCTGACCCGGTCGGACCCCAAGGAATTCCTGTTCTTCAACCGGAACGCCACCGGCAAGCCCGCCGCGCGCGCGTTCGTCAACCGGCTCGAGGAGCGCACTGTCGACCGCGATGCGAAGATCAAGGTCAAGGCATTCCAGACACAGCTGAAGGCGATCAAGAAATGGGGGCGCTCCACCCCCGACGACCTGTCGCAGCTCACCCAGCCCACCCTGATCGCCAACGGCGACAACGACCGCATGGTGCCCTCGGTCCTCTCCGAGGACCTGCACCGACGCATCAAGAACAGCGAGCTGATCATCTACCCCGACTCCGGTCACGGCGGCATCTTCCAGTACCACCAGCAGTTCGCCCCTCTCGCGGTGGAGTTCCTCGCCCGTTGACCACTGGCGAACACCGCAACTACGCGTTCGGCAGCCAGGAAGAGAGGAGCAGCACCATGAGCACCTCATCGTGCGCCGCTCAGCTGGGCGTGGAGAAGAAGCGCCTCACTTCCTCGATCCTGCTGTGGGTGCGCACCGACCAGCCCCGCCGGAGCGGCATGGACCACTGGAAGGGACCGCACTCAGGGATCATCTCCGCCACCCCTGGCCTGGAGGAGTACCGGCAGATCCACCTCGCCGAGCACAACCTGGGCCGGTGGCCGGCGACGGACGGGGTGCAGACCTCGATCACCGACCGTCTCGCCGGGGCCGGCGACGTCGTACCAGCGGGAGGAGTTCGGCGGGCCGCGGCGTAGAGGAGGGTGCGGCGGAACACGTTGATCTCGTCGGCGTGGGCGCCCACGACAACCCCCACGACCAGCGATTCCGCGCCTCCCTCGTCATAGGGTTCAGCGACAGCACAACACGGGACGCATTCTTCACCGGCAACGCGATCGAGGGCCTGCAGCGTTGAAGGAACTGCGCACGCAGACATTCCTGCGCCCGCTCCCTGATCTACCTGCGTCGCAGAGGCGGGGTCGGCTCAGGCGAGTTCCGGAAGTTCGTCAACCAGCGGCTCGTTCACGCACTTGCCGACCCTGGAGCGAAAAGCTCTGGGACACCCCGAACGTCGACGGACCTGCTGAGCAATCCATCCATCCGCCCCGGGCAGGCCGCCACCAGTCAGATACTTACAGTGACCACCGAGAAGGTCCCGGTGGCGCGCCCTGCTCATGATCACCCGACTCAAACAGTGCTCATCACCCGCGGAATCCGACGTTCCCGCAGCGCCCGCTGCTCATCGGCAGGCGGATCCTAGAAAGGACGGGACGCGCACCTGAGCCGCCCCCGTGCCCTTGCAGATGCCCGAGCCAGCGGGAACTCGCCCTCCACCCCACCCTCTTTCGAGGTGATGACGTGCCGCCCACCTGTTCCCACATTCGTACGACCGCCGAGGCGTATCTGGACCGGCATCCGGATGAGCGGGAGGCCTTGGCCGGGTTGCTGTCTGTCCTGGACAGTGCCGACGACCCGTGCAGCCGTGCCACAGTGCCCGGCCACATCACCTGCAGCGCGGTCGTCATCGACCGTGATCGGCGCGTGCTGCACATCGGCCACAGGGGCACTGGGCTGCTCTTCGTCCCCGGTGGTCATGTCGAGGACGACCGGACGCTTCTGGCCGGCGGCGCTGCGGGAAGGGTGCGAAGAGACCGCGATCCGTCCCGGGGATCTGTGCCTGACCCCGCAGTTCCTCGGAGCGCCGGTCGATATCGACGTCCACGACATCGCCGCCGACCCGGACAAAGGTGAACCCGCGCACCGGCACTTCGACTTCCGGTTCGTCTTCCACCTCATGGCCGAGCAGCCGCCGCTCATGCTCCAGGAGAAGGAAGTCTCCGGCGCCCAGTGGCTCGCGTTCGCCGACGTCAGCTCCCCGACACTGCGCGCCAAGCTTCTGAACGCCGAGGCTGCCCTTGGGCTCGACGGGCAGCCGGAACCCGTCAACGTATCCGTTCTGATCCATGACAGGAGCGGTCGGTGTCTGCTGCATCTGAGGGACCTGTTGGACGGCATCTGGGAGCCGGGGGTGTTCGCCCTCCTGGGCGGTGGGCGCGAGCCGGGCGCCGCTGCCTGGACCACACGGCATGGCGGGAACTCACCGAGGAAGCCCCGGGGCTGAAGGTCGCGGACCTGACCCCGTATGCAGTGGAGGAGGCGATGAGCATCGACGGTCTCGCCGTCCCCGTCCAGGTCTGCACGGCCGTCCGGAGTGGTGATCCCGACGCCGTGGGCCTGCAGGAAGGGCGTGCTGCTGAGGTGGTTCACCCCGGCATGCTGAACCGGTTGCGTCTGAGCCCCGGCCTCGGCGACCTGATCCGCCGGCACGCGGCCGGACATCCCCCGGTCGGCGACCCGCCGGCCCGTGTGCATCTGCTGCGCGACGAGGCACCGGAGGGAACCGAACTCCACATCGTGCCCTTCCAGTACTTCTTTCGACGCCTCGGACTCAACCTTTATCCACCGTGTGACCGTCGGTCGTGAGCGGGCTCCGTCATGAAGAAGTGCCTTCGCCCTCGGCGAGGCCACCGCCACCCCGGCCAGGCCCGGCGGTGAGCCTGTCCCGGACCAACCGGTAGCCGACCTCTGGGAACAGGTACATCGCAAGCAGGAAGTACACCCGACTCGGGACCGAAGATCGCGCAGCCGCTGCCGCACCGCCCGCGCCTCCGCCAGGACCGCGTCGACGAGCTCAAACGGCACCACGGCGGTCAGCTCCCCCCAGGTGCCCCGGAGTGAATCGGCCCGCAGGCACAGTGACCGTACGGGTGATGGCCACCACCGAGGCGGACAGGACATGATGTGGCTATCCCGGCATGTAGAAACAGCATGGTGTTGCCTGGTGCAGTCCGTCTCACGCGTGGAGCGCTGCCATAAGGTTCTCGACCAGTTGGGTTTCCGCCCGCTTCATCGACTCCGTGGTCCGTGCCGCGTAGAGATCATGTACGTCGATGCCCGGGACCTTCCGCACCGCGTCGCCCGCGGCGTGGGCCGCGCACGAGTCCAGGGCCACGCGGCCCGCGCGGCCCGACTGCCAGGTGTGCAGGTCGCTCTCGGCCATGGGCAGGCCCAGCGTCGTCACGACGACGAAGGCGTCGCCGGGGATCAGGCGCAGGTCCTGGAGCGTGACGACGTGCCGGTAGGCCGGTGAGTGGAAGGACAGGCAGTCGGCGGAGCCGAGCACCTCGGCCAGCGGGGCCCAGCGCGCCTCGCCCTCCGCCGTGGTCCGGGGCGTCGGCGTATGGAAGAGGACCCGCATGCCAAGCGCGGCGGCGACGGTGCTGACGCGCCGGGCCACGGGTCCGTAGCCGATGAGCCCCAGGCGCCGCCCCGCCAACTCCCCCGGCGTCTCCCCGCCGTGCCGCGCATGGGCGAGGAGCCGCTCAATCACGAACTCGACCGTGCCGATGTCACCGTAGCCGTAGATGGGCGACACGGCGATGCCCTGCCGCCGCGCGTGGTCCAGGTCGACGCGGTCGGTCGACGTGGCGCGCAGACCCACGTACCGCAGGGCGGGCAGTTGGCTCAGGTGCCCGGCGTCGAGGTGGTCCTTCCAGCCCGCCAGCAGGGCATCCGTGCGCACGAAGGACTCCCCCGTCTCCGAGTCCGGTGACGGCCACTGCGTCAGGTGCAGCGGCGGGCTCTCGCTCAGCGGGCGCAGGGCGTCGAGGAGGCCGGGGGAGGGCCAGACGCCGGGCAGGAGGGAGACCTGTCGGAACACGGGAGTGGGCACCGTTCTTGCTTCCTTTCGGGGGATGGCGATGGGCGGGGCGGTTCAGGGAGGTCAGGCACCGCCCGTCACGGGCGGCACCACCGCCTCGATGAGGTGCGGGCCCGGTTCCGCGACGGCCGCGCGCAGTTGACGGGTGAACTCCTCGGCCGTGCGGGCCCGTGTCGCCGGTACGCCCATGCCGTTCGCCATCGCCACGAAGCCGAGCCCCGGAATGTCGATGAACGACCGGCTGCGCCGCACGTCCTCGCCCTCGAACGCCCCGACCCGCCGCAGCTCGGAGTCGAGGATCGCGTACGAGGCGTTGTTGAAGACGACCGTGGTCACGTCGAGCCCCTCGCGCGCCTGCGTCCACAGCGCCTGGAGGGTGTACATCGCACTGCCGTCCGCCTCCAGGTTGAGGACGGGACGGTCCGGGCAGGCGACTGCCGCGCCCGTGGCGACCGGCATTCCCATGCCGATCGAACCGCCGGTGATGTTGAGCCAGTCGTGCGCGGGCGCCCCGGCGGTGGCGCCCGGCAGCCACTGGTCGGATGTCATGGCCTCGTCGATGACGACGGCCCCTTCCGGCAGCAGCGCGCCGATGACGGCCGCGGCCTTCTGCGCCGTCAGCTCCCCACTCGGCAGCCCCGGCCTGTCCGCGTCGGTGACGAGAGGCGCGGTGCCAGGTGCCACCAGGTCGGCCAGGTATTCAAGGGCGCCGGGTGCGGCGCCGAGGTCGTGCACCTCGCACCCGGCCGGTATCAGGGTGCTCGGCTTGCCCGGGTAGGCGAAGAACGAGACGGGTTCGCGTGTGCCCGCGAGGACGAGATGTTGCGCCCCGGCGAGCCGTCGAACCGCAAGGTCCCTGGGGTAGGGCAGCCGGTCGAAACGCGGGAGGCCCGCCCCCCGCTCGTGCCGCGCCGGGGACTTCTCGGCCAGGACGTCGGCCCCGGTGGCCGCGGCGATGCGGCTCGCCGCCGCCAGGCCCGCGCGCCGCATGGCGGCGCCACCGACGAGCAGGAGGCACCCTTCCTTCTCGCGCAGGGTCTTGGCGATCCGCTCCACCGCCACCTCGTCGAACGACGGGGCCTGCGCGGCGGGTACGGGCACGGCGGACCCGCCGTCGGACCAGCAGACGTCCGACGGCAGGACGAGCGTGGCGACACCGCCGGGGAGATGACCGACCGGATTCCGCGCGGCCCGGATGGCATCGGCGGCGTCCTGCCCCGCGTCGGCGGACCGCTCGGTCCTGCGCACCCACGCCGACACCGTCCCGGCCATTGTCTCGATGTCGGAGTCCAGGGGCGCGTCGAACGGTTTGTGGTAAGTAGCGTGGTCGCCCACCATATTGATCAGCGGCGTACCCGCACGGCGGGCGTTGTGCAGGTTCGCGAGACCGTTGCCGAGGCCGGGCCCCAGGTGCAGCAGCGTCGAGGCGGGCCTGCCCGCCATCCGGCCGTACCCGTCGGCGGCACCCGTCGCCACCCCCTCGAACAGACAGAGGATGCCACGGATCTCCGGCGTCGCGACCATGCCTGCGACGAGGTGCATCTCGGAGGTGCCCGGATTGGTGAAACAGACGTCGATGCCGCCGTGCACAAGGGTGTTGAGCACTGCTCGGGCGCCGTTCATGGTGGTGCCTGCCTTTCGGGGTCAGGTCAGCTTGCGATCTGGACGCGCTTGAGGTGCCGCCGCGGGTCCTCGAAGGCGTTGCGGGAGTGCAGCATCCGCCAGTTGTCCCAGACCACGAGGTCCCTCTTCGCGTAGCGGATGGCGATGTGGTTCTCCTCGTAGAGAGCGCCTCCGCGGTCGATGAGACGGCGTGCCAGCTCGTCGTCCTCGGGTATCTCCAGGTAGCTGGTCGAGTACCGGAAGATCAGCTCGCCGTCGCGCTCCTCGAGGACTGGGTGCTCCGCCGTGGGCACCACACCGCGGCGGGCGAGACCCTCCGTGGACTTCCACCGGTACACGGTGTCGAGGAAGTGCTGCCGCTCGCTCTCGTCGAACTCCGCGAGCACACGGTTGCCGTCGAGCATCGTGGTCTCGCCGCCGCGCCCCTCGGCCGGCTTGACGCACCACAGCGCGAGATACCGGGGCGGCGTGCCGCGGAACTCGTACCCCTCCGTGTGGGGCTGCAACCCCCCGCGGTTCTGGCCGTGGTTGACGTCGTCCATGCCGCGCTCGGGCTTCACGTCCCCGACGAGGGTGCCGGTGGGCGTGGGCTGGAACTCCCCCAGCTCCTTGAGGAAGGCGACGTGGTCGAAGGACTCGGGGACATCGACGACGTGTACGTAGCCGTTGTTGCCGAGCAGTTGGCGGAACGCGTACCTCAGTACGCTGTCGGCCAGCTCGTCGCCGTTCATGTCGACGCATGAGACAACACTGTCGGGCCACTTCGCCATGGTCACTCCAATCGGTTCGTGGATATTCGTGGATATTCGTGGAAACAGATCGGTTCGGTCCGGTAACTGGCCAGCTCAGTAACTGACCAGGACTTTCAAGGCCGTTCGCTCGTCCATCGCCTTGTAGCCGCCCGGCACTCCGTCAAGACCGACCGTCAGGTCGAACACCGGCGACGGGTCGATCACCCCGCCGAGCACGTCGGGCAGCAGCTGCGGAATGTAGGTCCGCACGGGCGCGACGCCGCCGCGCAGCGCGATGTTCCGCTCGAAGACGTCGCTCAGGTCCAGGCCCGTGTCGCTGCCGTGCGGCACGCCGACGCAGCCGATCGAGCCACCGTCCCTGGTGATCTTCACCGCCGTCCACAAAGACTGTGCGGTCCCCACCGCCTCGATGACCGCGGGCACGCCCCGGCCGCCGGTCAGTTCGCGCACGACCTCGACCGCCTCCTCCCCGCGCTGGGGAACCACATCGGTCGCGCCGAAGGACCGGGCGATGTCCGTGCGGGAGGGGTGCCGGCCGAGCGCGATGATCCGTTCGGCGCCCAGGCGCTTCGCGGCCAGCACACCGCAGAGTCCGACGGCGCCGTCGCCCACGACGGCCACGGTCGTGCCGGGACCCGCGCCCGCGCCGACCGCGCCGTGGTGGCCGGTCCCCAGCACATCGGACAACGTCAGGAGCGCGGTGAGCAGCCGCCGGTCGGACGCGGCCTCGTTCGGGAGGCGTACGAGGGTGCCGTCGGCGTACGGCACACGCACCGCCTCGCCCTGGCCTCCGTCCGATCCCCGCGTGCCCCAGAAGCCGCCCCGTTCGCACGACGTGGTCAGCCCCTCGGCGCAGTAGCCGCAGTCGCCGTCCGACCAGACGAACGGCACGACGACCAGGTCGCCGACGGCGCAGCCCACGACTTCGGCGCCGACGCCCTCGACAACGCCGATGAACTCGTGGCCGATGCGCTGCCCCGGATCGAAGTCGGCCACGCCCCGGTACGCCCACAGGTCGGTTCCGCAGACGCAGGAGAGCACGACCCTCACCACGGCGTCGGTGGGCCGGCGGATCACCGGGTCCGGTACCACCTCTACCCGGACGTCGTGGGAGGCGTGGATGACTGTGGCGCGCATGCGTGGGGTCCTTCCTGCTGGGCGAACTGTGCCTGGGCGAGCGAATCCGGGGCGGACGGTTCCGGGGCGAACGGATCGAGCACCTCGGCCGCGGCGGCGAGCACTTCGCCCATCGTCGTCGGGGACTCCCGCTCGGACGGTTTGGTACGTATCTCGATCGACTCGGCGACCTGCCGGGCCCTGCGCGCGGCGGCCGCGCTGTTCTCCGCGCGCACCACGACCACCCCTGACCGGTCCTCCGACCAGTGCAGCGGGCGGACGTCCTGGCCCGGCTCGGCCTTGACCTCGACGCGCACCACGCCCTCGGCCGCGCGGGCCTCGTCGACGCCCTCGACGGACACCACGCGCCCGGCGGGCGGCGTGAGGAAGCGCACCGCGGCGGCGCCGTCGGCGGCCGGTTCGGGGACGGTGACCGGCTCGGGGAGCGCAAGCCGGTACGTGAGCCGTTCGAGGTCCACGCCGTACACCATGTCCACGAGTTCGTTGATGTGGCCCCCGGCGCAGCGGTTGTGGGACTCCACCACGCGCGGCCCGTCGGCGGTGAGGATGACCTCCGTGTGCGCGGGGCCCTCGACCAGGCCGACGGCGTCCAGCATCCGGCAGGTGAGTGCGGCGACCGCGGCGGCCTCGTCCTGGCTCAGCTCCGCCGGGACCACGTGGGCCAGCGCGACCACGCCGTCGCCGTTGTCCTTGCCGGTGATCGCGAGGACGGAGTGCCGACCCTCCACGGAAAAGCTCTCCACGCTGAGTTCGGGGCCGACCAGGAGTTCCTCGACCATGAAGTTGCGTACGCCGAAGGAGACCAGCCAGTCCCAGGCCTCGGCCACCTCGCCGGGCGAGCGGACCTTGCGCACCGCGAGGCTGCCCGACCCCATCGTCGGCTTCGCCACCGCCCCGCCGTGGTGGGCGACGAAGTCCCGCAGCGCTTCGAAGGTGGTCCCGCGCCGCACGGCGACCCTGCCCAGGCCCCGGGTGTTCAGGAGGCCGCGCAGGGCGAGTTTGTCGTGGAGCAGGCGGGTCACGTCGACGCCGTTGCCCGCGAGGCCCAGGGCCGTGGTGAGGTGACCCGCGACCAGAGGACCCGCCTCGGTCTGGCTCAGGACCCGGGTGAACGGGGCGTGTTGGTGCAGCGCCCTGGCCAGCGTGGTGACCAGACCGATGTCCTGGTAGTCGATCAAATGGGTCTGCGCGCAGTGCTCCTTGGCGGCGGGTTCGAACAGGGCGGGCTTGTCGACGTTCACCACATAGAGGCCGCATTCCGCCGCCTTCTGCGTGCCCTCCGCGGTCCCGCCGAGCAGCAGGATCCGCGGTGCGTCCGGGCCCGGTGCCGAAGCGCTCATCGCCGACTCCCCTCGTCGCGAGCAATCGGTAGAAATCCGGACCCGGCGAAGTACCGTACGTAGCCCGTGAAGACCTTCTCGTCGATGTCCGGGCAGGTGATGCCTGTGCCGCGCAGCAGCTGACGTGTGTCGGTCGCGTCGAAGCGGACGCTGCCCTCGGGGTCGTCGTCGCGGCCGTCGCCCATGACGCCGAGGAGAGGGAAGGCGGCGTTGTCGGGCAGGGCCTCGATGGCGCGCAGCCATTCCCGTAGGGGGACATCCGTGATGGAGAGGTCCAGCGCGCGGCGCACGCACGCGACGGCCCGGCCGAACGGCATGAGCCGCTCACCGGTGAGGTGGAAGTTCCTGCCCGCCGCCTCGGGGTTGCTCGCGAGGGCGACGACGGCGCGGCTGACGTGGTCCACCGGGACGAGGTCGAAGGCAACATCGTCGAGGCGCGGGGCGAGGCCCGCCTGCGCGCAGCCCTTGAGGAGCAGCCACAGGAAGTCCGCGCTCTGGCAGGCGCCGGTGGTGGAGTCCCCCGCGATGCGGGTCGGCCGGTACACGGACACCGGCAGGCCGCGCTCCCGCGCGGCCTCGACCAGCCGCTCGGCCACCCACTTGCTCTGGGTGTAGCCGTGCACGAGAGCCTCGACCGGGGTGAGGGGTTCGTCGGGCCTGAGCCGGCGGGCGGTGAGCGCCGGTCCCGCGAACACCCCGACCGTCGAGATGTGATGGACGGGGACCGTGCGGTGGGCCGCGGCGAGCCGCAGCACCTCGACGGTGCCGCAGACGTTCGCGGGCCGCGACTGGGCGTACGCCTGGGCGAGGTTGACGCTGGCTCCCGCGTGGTGGACGACGTCCACGGTGCGCGCGAGCCGGTCAAAGACCTCCTCGGAGAGGCCGAGCCGGGGCAGCGCGAGATCGCCGTCGTGGACGACGATCCGCCCCTGTGCCTCCTCGTTCACGATGCCGTACGCCTCCTGGACCGCACGCAGCCGCGCGGCCGCGTGCGCCTGGTCGGTGCCTCGCACGAGACAGTGCACCCTGGCGGACGTACGTATGAGGAGTTCACGCAGGAGGAAGGCGCCGAGGAAGCCGGTGGCGCCGGTGAGCAGCACCTCCTTGGGGTTGGTGACGACGGTGAGCACCTGCGGCGCGGGCACGATGTCCGGCGGCAGGACCAGGTCGGCCTTCGGGTCCGGGGCGTCCGGCCGCTGCCCGAGCCGGTCCACGAGCCGGGTCAGCGCCACGGGCGTGGGCGCGGTGAACACGCAGTTCATCGGGAACGCAACGCCGAACTCCTCGCGCAGGGCGAGGGCGAGCCGCACGGCGCGCAAGGAGTCCCCTCCCCCTGCGAAGAAGTCGTCCTCGATACCGAGGGCGCCGACTCCAAGGACCTCGGCGCACAACTCGGTGACCCGCTTCTCGGTGGGCGTGCGCGCGGGCTCGCCCGGCGGGCGTGTCGTCTGCGTACCGGCGCCGTCGAGGGCCAGTGCCGCCCTGTCCACCTTGCCGCTGGGCGTCAACGGGAAAGAAGTCAGCGGCACACAGGTGGTCGGCACCATGAAGGAGGGCAGGCGGTCGCGGAGCTCGGACCGCAGGACCTCAGGCGTGATGCCATCCTCAGTGGCGGGGACGTAGCCCGCGACGAGGCGCTTGCCGTCCCCCGGTGCCCCGTCGGTGGTGACCACCACGGCGTCGGCCACTCCGGGGACGGCCTTGACGGCGGACTCGACCTCACCCGTCTCCACCCGGTAGCCACGGATCTTGACCTGGTCGTCGGTTCGGCCGAGGAGCTCGATGCGGCCGTCGGCCAGCAGTCTTGCCAGGTCGCCGGTGCGGTAGACGCGGCCCGGCGCCGGAGCATGGGGGTCGCGGAGGAACCGCTCGGCGGTGAGTTCCGGAAGACCGAGGTACCCCTGTGCGGGGGCCCGGCCGCCGACGTGGAGTTCGCCGGTGGCGCCGACCGGGCAAGGCCGCAGGGCGCCGTCCAGCACGTAGACGCGGGCGCCCGGGACGGGACGACCGATGGAGGGGCGCTCGGGCCAGGACGCGGGCGATCCCGCGAGGCGCTCGGCGGTGACCACGTGCGTCTCCGTCGGGCCGTACTGGTTCTCCAGCGACGCGTGGGTGAGGTCGGTGAAGAACCTTCGGATCGCGGGCGTGACGAAGAGCTGTTCCCCGGCGGTCACCACTTCCCTGAGCGAGGGGCACCGGCGCCGTGCGGTGCACATGTAGAAGGCGAGTTGCTGCAGGGCGACGTACGGCAGGAAGAGCCGCCCGACGCGGTGCTCGGTCAGCACGTCGCACAACCGCTCGGGGTCGGCGCGCACGGCGTCGTCGATCAGGATGACGGCACCTCCCGAGGCCCAGGTGGAGAAGAGTTCCTGGAAGGCGACGTCGAAGCTGAGCGGGGCGAACTGCAGGGTGCGGGCGCCCGGACGGGAGTCGGAGCGACGGTGCTGCCAGTCGACGAGGCCCGCCAGCGAACGGTGCGGCATGGCCACGCCCTTGGGGCGGCCGGTGGATCCCGAGGTGTAGAGCACGTACGCGATGTCGTCATCACCGGCGGCGGGAAGCCCGGACGCCGCCTTCGCCTCTCCGCCCGCGGCCGTCCGGTGCGGCGGGACGTCATCCAGGAAGATCACAGGGAGGTCGTCGGGCAGCGTCAGCCCAGCGGCCACGGAGCGCCGCGTCACCAGCGTCGTGGCGCCGCTGTCCCGGAGCATGTACGCGATGCGCTCGGCCGGGTATCCGGCGTCCAGCGGCACGCAGGCGCCCGCCGCCTTGAGCACCGCGAGGACCGCGATCGGCAGGTCGAAGGTTCGCTCCACGCAGACGGCCACCCGGCAGCCCGCGTGCCCCCGCTCGACGAGCAGCGCCGCAACGGCGTCGGCCGCCCCGTCGAGGTCCCGATAGGACAGGGTGTCCTCGCCGCGTACCACGGCGGGGGCGTGCGGGGTCCTCCGCGCGCGGTCGGCAAAGACCGTGTGCGCGTGGGGTATCGGGGCATCCTGACCCAGCTGGTCCGTTCCCGAGGTCCAGCAGTCGCGGATGAGTCGCTCCTCGGCGTCGGACAGGATCCGCAGGTCCGCGAGGGCGGTCTCGGGGCGGGCCACCGCGTCCGCGACCACCATCCGGTAACGCTCCGCGAGGAGTTCGGCGGTGCGCCGGTCGAACAGTTCGGCCGAGTACTCCAGGAAGCCGCGGAACCCGTCACCCTCGGGCACCACGCTCAGGAAGACGTCGTACTTCGCCGTGCCGTTGTGGAGCGGCAGCCGCTCGGTGCTCACGCCGGGCAGGTTCAGCCCCGCGGCCTCCTGGGAGTCGGCGGTGAAGACGATCTGGAAGAGTGGGAACCTGCTGAGCGTGCGCTCCACTCCCAGCTCGCCGACGAGCCGGCTGAAGGAGATCTCCCGGTGCTCGACTGTGTCCAGGACGACGTCCTGGACCGCGGACACCAAGGAAGCGAACGACTGGGCGGGCACCACTCTCTGACGTACCGGCAGGACTTCGGCCAGGCAGGCGATCATCGAGTCGACCGCGGGCTCGTCCCGCAGCGAGACCGGCGTCCCGATGACCAGGTCGCGCTGCCCGCTCAACCGGTGCGTGAGCGCCGTCAGGGCGGCGAGCAGCACCACGTACGGCGAACTGTGGCGCTGCTCCGCGAGAGCGCCCACAGCACGGGCCACCGCGCCATCGAGGGTGAACTCGACCTGTTCGCCGCGGTGGCTCATCACCGCGGCCCGCGGATGGTCGGTGGGGAAGGCCGTCTCCTCGGGGGCGTCGCGCAGCGCGGTCCGCCAGTACGCCAGGTGCGCGGCGTCCGTCAGGCGCGCCGAGCGGCGGCGGCGCTCGGCGTACCCGCTGATCTGCTGCGGCAGTTCGGGCAGTCCGTGCCCGGTGCCCGCGAGGGCGGCCCGATAGCAGGCGCTGAACTCGGCGTCGAGCAGGTGCAGGCTGGTGCCGTCCATCGCGGCATGGTGCAGGGCGACGAGAAGCACCGCCTCGCCGTCCACATCGCAGGCCGGTTCGAAGAGGTACGCCCTGAGCAGCGGTGGGGCGTCGAGCGAGAGCGGCGCGGCGAGCGCCTCGCGCAGGGCTTCGTCCAGCTGGTCGGCGGGCACCGACCGCCGGGTGACCGTGATCGGCCCCGCAGGGAGCACCGTCTGCACGGGCCGGTCCGCGACCAGGTGGAGGCGGGTGCGCAGGGCCTCGTGGCGCCGGACGATCTCGGAGAGCGCGGCCTCGACGGCGGGCACGTCGAGGCGGCCGCTGATGCGGTGGGCCCACGACTCCACGTACCGCGAACGAGCGTTCTGGAATTGGTCGTTGAGCCAGATCGACTCCTGCTCGAACGACATCGGGTGGCTGGCGTGCGGCATCTCCGCCGCCCGCTGCTCGAGTTGCTGGATGATCAACGTGGTCCGATCTGTTCAGGCCTGCCGGTCGGAGGCGAGCTTGACCTGCTGGAGGTAGTCGTCGAAGCGCGGATGGGCGAAGATGGTCCTGAGCTTGACGGTGACGCCGGTCTCCCTGAGCAGGGCGCTGGAGAGCCGGGCCGCCGACAGGGAACCGCCGCCGAGCGCGAAGAAGTCGGAGTCGGCGCCGACTGCGGGCGCTCCGAGCACGTCCTGCCACAACCGCCGCAGGACGGTCCGCACATCCGCGGCGCCGACGGGCGCGGTGCCGCCGTCCAGGCGGGCCGTGGCCGCCGCCCGCAGGGCCCGCACGTCGACCTTGCCGCCCGCGGTGAGGGGGAAGGCGTCCCAGCCGAGGATCTCGGCGGGGACCATGGCCGGTGGGAGCACGGCCCGCAGCCGTCCGGTCGTCGACTCCCGATACGCCCGGTCGACGGGGTGCGGGGTGCACACGCAGCCCACGAGGGTCTCCCCGATCCGGAACACCTTGGCGTCCGTCACCGCGGGCTGCGCGGCCAACACAGCGGCGATCTCGCCGGGTTCGACGCGTACGCCGTTGACCTTGAGCTGGTCGTCGACGCGTCCCAGGAAGTGGAGCAGGCCGCGCTCCTCACGCACCCGGTCCCCGGTCCGGTACCAGGGGCCCTGCCCGGCTCCGGGGACAGTCCCCTGGAGGAAGCGGCCCTCGGGGAGCGGGTCCGTGCCGAGGTAACCGAGGGTGACGCCGGGTCCGCCGATGAGCAACTGCCCCTCGGTGCCGGCGAGTACGGGGGTGTCCCGCTCGTCGACAACTGCCGTGCGTACGCCGGGCAGCGGCGCGCCGATGGGGACCCGCTCCCCCGCCGTCAGGTCCGGGGTCACCTCGCAGGCCACCGAGGTGATCGTGGCCTCGGAGACCCCGTAGGCGTGCACGAGGCGGGGGCGCCCGGCGGAGCACCAGCCGCAGGCCGCCTCGACCGGCAGTTCCTCGCTGCCGGTGACGACCAGGCGCAGCGTGGGCAGGGCCGTGCCGCTCTCGCCGAGGTGGGCGGCCCAGCCGCTGAAGTACGAGGCGGGCAGGTTGCACACCGTGATGCCGCGCCCGTGGACGACGCGGGTGAGCCGGTCGTAGCTCACGTCGCCGAGGCCGGTGGGGAGGATGTCGACCAGGGCTCCGGCGGCGAGGGTCGGCCAGATCTCCTCGGCGGCCACGTCGAACGCGAGCGAGGAGACCTGCAGGACCCGGTCTTCCGGGGCCAGTTCGAAGAGCTCATGCACGGCTCGGCGGTGCGCCGCCAGGGAGCGTCTGGCGATGACGACTCCCTTCGGCACGCCGGTCGTTCCGGAGGTGTGCACGACGTAGGCGGGGAGGTCGCCGCGCTCGGCGGGGACCGTGTGCCGCTCCGGGGCGGGTTCGCGGCCGCGCGCCTCGTCGTGCGTCACCACGGCCGGGGCGCCAGGTCCGCCGTGCCGGAACAGCTCCTGGTCCGCGCTCTCCTCGGCGAGCACCACACGGGGCGCAGCCTCGGCAAGCATGTGGCGCAGGCGGGCTGCAGGCACGTTCTCGCCGAGCGCGAGGTACGCGGCGTCGGACAGGAGGACGCCCAGCAGCGCCGCCACGCCCCGGGGGCTTCTGCGGCCCTGGACGGCCACCACGTCACCGGCCCGGACACCGCGGTCCCGCAGGCATCGCTCGACCCGCCGTGCGTAAAGGGCCAGTTCGGCGTACGTCCACGACTCGCTCCCCGCGGCCAGCGCGGGCCGCTCGGGGTGACGGTGCGCTGCGGCGAGCACGGCGTCCGCCACGTCGAGAGCCTCGGATTCGTCGGCTTCCATTACGACTTGGCCTCCTTCGTCTTGACTTCTCTCGCCTCGGAGTCTTGCGACTCGGCCTCATCCACCGGGCCAGTGGTCCTCGTCCGCATCGCCCACGCCATCACCGGCACGACCGCCGCGGCCACCAGGAGGAACCCCGCGGCAAGCACCGCCCAGCCCGTCGCCTCGTACCGCCCGACGACGAGCGTGACCACGGCGGGGCCGAGGACGAGGTTGACCGAGCTGCCGAGCGCGAAGACTCCGCCCCAGGTGCCCTGGGCCCGGGCCGGCGCGAGCTCGTAGCGCAGCTTCCAGCCCGCCGCGGAGCTCCACACCTCGCTCAGCGAAAGGAGCGCCACAGAGACCACCAGGGCGCCCGCACCGACCAGGGCAGGCACTCCGGCGCTCACGGCGATGGCCAGGCACGACGCCGTGGAGGCGAAGCTCGCGAGGAGCAGCAGCCTGCGCACCCCGCCGAAGGTCTCCGCACCCCGGCTGAGCGGCACCTGCAGGGCCACGACCAAGACGGCGTTGAGGCCGTAGAGCCAGGCTCCGAGGCCCCGGGGCAGACCCGAGAGCGTCACGATCCACAGCGGGATCCCGATGCGTAGCACGATGTCCCCGATGGCGAGCAGGCCGTAGAGGACCGACAGCGTCAGGTACGGCACATCGCGCAGGGCGTGGCGGATCGGCACGGCGTCGGCCCGCCGCTCCGGCCCGGCCGCCCGCTTCGGCAGCCCCAGGCACAGGACGGTCGCCGCCCCCTCGGCCAGGGCGCTGCCCAGGATGAGCCCGAGGTAGGCGGGTGCGTCGTCCAGGGTCAGGGCTAGCCCCGCGGCAAGCGCGCCGAGGATGATCCCCACGTTGAACGCGCTGCGCAGGTACGCGGAGACGCTCACGCGGGCCTCGCTGTCCACCATCTCCGCGACCAGCGCCTCGCGGCAGATCCAGCCGCCCTGGACGAAGACGCCGAGCAGGGAGACCACAACGACGAACTCCGCGAGTCCGTGGACCGCGGTCGCGGCGACGAGCAGCAGGACCTGCGCCACGCCCATGACGACGGTCGCCCGGCGCGCCCCGACCTTGTCGGCGAACCGCCCCAGGTGGATGGAGAGGGGCAGCCAGACGAGGCCGGCGACGGTCAGACCGACCCCGACCTGGGACACCGGGAGCCCGACGTAGCGGGTGAAGTAGATCGCGTTGCCGGAGGCGTACATCCCGAAGCCGATGCTGGCCAGGAAGTTCACCACCGCGAGCCTGAGCAGCACTCCGGACAGGGGTATAGGGCGGCGCACGGCTACGAGACCGGCTTGGCGGGAGTGGCCGCGGCCTCACCGACCTCGTGCAGGATGTGCCCGATGCGGTTCTCGCAGTGGGCCACCTCGGCACTGCGCAGCTCCTTCGGCCGTTCGTCGCCGCCGTGCCCCAGTGGGTAGAGGCCCTGGGCCGCGACGTCCGATGCCACCGCGTCCAGTCTGCGCAGGAGTTGGCTGGTGATGCCGTCGCCGTCCACGGGCGCGCGCAGGGTCATGAAGAAGTTGTCATACAGGATCGCCGTGCGCTCCGAGGGGCGAACGACGGTCTCCTTCATGGTCTGCTGCAGCAGGGACTGGCCCTCGGGTACGAGGCGTGCGGCGATGCCGTCGTGGATGGCCTTGTGGACGTCCACGGCGCGGGCGAGCCCGGCGGCCTCCGGGGCGTCGCCCCTGGCCACGCCCCGGCCCCGGAACAGGCCGCGCACGGGGACGAAGTCCGAGGCCCAGGTCCCGCTGAAGCTGCGGTGCTGGAGGTACATCCGGGGTCTGATCAGGCTCTGGTAGACGTCGATCGGACAGGACCCGGTGTAGAGCAGCATGGCACAGTAGCCGTACGCGTACGTCTCGAGGCGGGCCAGTGAGGCGCGGTCCGGTGTCTCCCGGTCCGTGTTCCGCTCCAGGATCTCGCCCATCAAGTGCCAGATCAAGAAGGTGATCTGATGCCCCGTGATCCAGCGGAACCAGAACAGCTGGTCGTTGGTGGGGTCCGCGCGGGTATCGGGCAGGTCCGGCGTCCCGCCGTCGGCGAGGAGGCGCAGACGGAACAGGACGGGGTCGGGGTTGCAGGGGGGCAGGGCGCTCGGGACCACGGCGGGGTAGACGGTCGCGTGGCCGGCCGGCGGCATCGTAAGGGGTTCGAGGCCGTAGGCGAAGTCCCCGAACTCCCATGCATCGGTGCGTGGTTCGGCGACCAGGGTGCCGTCGCTCGGGCTTGTCATCGGGGACCGTCCGGTATGTAGCTGAGTTCGTACTCGAGGCCGTTCACGTCGAAAAGGTAGAGGCTGCGCACGCCGTCGTCGTCGACGACGATCTCGGTCGGCAGTTCCGGTCGGGCGAAGGTGTAGCGCCCCGATTCGTAGAGCTCGATCCACCGGCGGCGGCGCTCGACGAGCTCCTGTGGCGTGGCCACCTGAACGCACACGTGCTGGAAGAGGAAGCCGTCCTCGTCGGGCGTCCTGCCGTTGTGGCCCGCGCGGTCGAAGAGGTGCAGCCGGACGTCTCCGAATGAGATCTCGATCAGCTTGCGGATGCCCGGCAGCCTGCTGAGGGTGAGTTCGGAGAAGCGGTCGAGTTCCCACTTCTTCTCGGCGTCGAAGAACTCCCGGTACCAATCGAGGCAGTTGTCCAGATCTGCGGTCTGCACGCCCACATGGTGAATTCTGGGATGGTTCGGACGATCCACTGCGGCATATTCCTTTCGGGGCACAACCGGTCGTTGCGAAGGTGTCTTTCCGTTGCGGAGCGGTCGCGGTGACCGGGCCGGTGGGCCCGGTCACCGCCGGGGGGGCTCCCGTCAGGCCTTGCTGTAGAGCACCCCGTCGGCCCAGACGTGCCGGGTGCGGCCCCACTTCATCGCGGACGCCGCGTCCGGGAAGAAGCCGTGGCCGTTGAGGTTGGCGCTGGTGTTGCACAGCACCGGGATGCCGCTCAACTCGTGGTACGTGCACAGGATTTCGGCGAGCACGGGGTCGTCGTCCTCGCCGACGGTCTGCAGGCGCGCGGTGCCGTCGAGGTGAGTGATGGCGGGCACGCGGTCCAGCCACTCGGGGCGCACGTCGTGGTCGAAGAGCATGTACGGGTCCGGGGTGCCCGGGTCGAAGATCTGGGCGGCGTGCTCGGTGAGGCAGATGGGGGCCACCGGGCGGTAGTGCTCGCGGTCCTTGAGGTCGTTGAGCAGGTCCTTCATCGCCGGGTCGTTCGCCGGGGCGATGATGCTGCGGGCGCCGAGCGCACGCGGGCCCAGTTCCGCGCGGCCGCGCAGGAAGACCAGCGGCTCGCCGCTCTCGTGCAGGATGCGGGCGACCTCCGCGGGGGCGCAGTCCCTGGCCGTCCAGCCGTCCGGGGTGCGGAGAGTCGGGACCAGGGCAGGGCCCTGGCGCTGGTGCCACTGGACGGCCGAGACGCCCCTGCCGCGCGCGTACTCGGCGCATGCGGTGCCGATGGCGGAGCCGGAGTCGTCCGGATAGGGCGGCACCCAGACGTCGTTGAAGAGCGGGTGGGCACGCAGGGCGCTGTTCCACTTGATGTTGAGGGCACAGCCGCCGGCGAAGCTGAGGTTCCAGGGGCCCTCGCCCTTCCAGCGCGTGATCTTCTCGACGACCCGCTCGACGAGGAGCTCCTCCATGAACTGGTGCATGCTCGCGAGGACGTCCTCGTCCGAGACGCCGAGCGCGGCGATGCGCTCGGCCGCGTCGCCGAGGTAGGCGTGCGTGTAGCGGTGCGAGGGCTCGCCGTTGCTGCCGCAGCCGATGACGGCGCGGCGGTACTCGGCGACTGCGTCAGTCGGCGCCTCGAAGTTCCGGTGGAAGGCGTCGCGCATGGCTTCCTGCACGGCGTCCTGCGGCTTACCGAGGGCGATGTACGCCATGAGCTTGCCGGCGACGGAGAGGTCGTCGACGACCTGGGACCGGCCACCGGTCTTCCGCGCCCAGGGGCCGAAGTACTGCGCGGCCATGGCGTACGAGTGGCCGATCAGCGGGAAGACCTCGCCGCCGTTCTCGACGGCGCCCCGCGCGGCGTCCACAAAGTACAGCCGCGGGAAGCAGCCGCCGTCCCAGACGAGGACGAAGGAGTCCTCGCCGCGTGCGGCGAAGGGGCTGGAACAGTAGGCCGCCCCGAAGTGGCTCGACATGTGGACGTAACTGTTGTACGTCACCGTGGTGCCGCCGATGGGGAGTTCACCGGTGACGCCGGGCCGGACCAGGCTGTTGATGGTGTCGTTCTCGCGGTAGGGCGCGACCTTCAGTTCCAGGGGCGTGCCGTGGTCGAGGACAGAGAGGTGGCCGTAGTCCGCGCCGTCCCAGCCGTCGAGGGCCCAGTGGTCGACGTCGGACACCTTGAAGCCGTGCTCGGCGAGGATCTCGGGGATCAGCCGGAGATCGGCTACCGGGCTGTAGCGGGCGTTGTTCGCCAGCTTCTGCACCTCGATGTGGAAGAGGAGCTTGTCGTCCTCCAGGAGGGCCAGTCCGCCACTGTGGGTGAGTTTCAGGCCAGCTGTGATCATGGTCGCTTCTCCCTAACAGGCGTTCATGCGAAGAAGATTGGCGTCGCGGACGTTGGCGCGGGTCCGCTCCGTGCACCGGTCGAGACCGGCTTCGTTGCCGGAGAGCAAGGTGAATCCGGTCGGGCGGAGCCGGAGTTCGACGCAGTCGAGCTGCGCCCGGGGGTTCATGCCGGCGAAGACCTCGCGCAGGCGGGCGCTCTTGAACAGATCGCTGCTCGCGAGCGTGCCGAACTCGCCCTCGGCCCAGTGGTCCGAGTCGATGAGGCTGGAGCCGCCGTCCCAGTTGATGCCGTGCACGACGGTCCATTCCGTGCCGTCGCGGAAGAAGTCCGCGGCTTCCTGGAACCGGTAGGCGTTGACGATCGGGTGGAGGTAGGCGTCGGCGTCGGCGGCGAGCTGGGTCTGCGCCGAGACCTCCGCGAAGGAGGTGCGCGTTCCGTACTGCTCGACCGAGAGGGCGAGTCCGAGGTCCGCGAGGACCGTCTTCGAGATGTCCTCGGCGGAGTGGTCCATGAGCACATGGACGAGCCGACGGCTCAGCAGACGGTCGAATTCACCGTACGGATGATAGTACCAAGTGTAGGATATTCCATCGTCTTTCAGGTGCTGTTGCAACCATTTCGCGCCGCCCGTGGGATCGGCCAGATGATGAATGACCCCCGTGCTCGTGATCAGGTCGAAATCGCGCCCAAGATGGTTGCCGCCGATCTCGGCGTGCCGGAAGCTCACGTTGTCGCAGTCGTGATTCTTCGCCAACTCCCGGGCCACCGAAAGCGAATGCTCGCTGAAGTCGACACCGAGGAATTCAGTGTCCGGGTACTGCAGGGCTAGGCCGACGAGACGGTGCCCCGTACCGCATCCCGCGTCCATCACCTGGCAGTCTTCCAGGGAGGGGAGCACCAGGTCGAGGCCCATGGCCACGTCGTAGATGGGCTCGGTGTCGGAATTCGGCAGCGGGTAAGGGAATTCCTCGTACAGCGCGCGTACATCGCCCGAGGAAGGGGGGTGGGACGACATGAATCAACTCCTGTCCGTGCGGAGATACCTAAGCCCCTGCGGAGAGACCTAAGTCATTGCGGTGAGGCCTACGTCATTGCGGGGAAGCCCGCGGAATGAACCGCTACTGAATGCCGCTTTACGTGCGCTGCCCGATCGCCTTGGCGATTTCGTCGGCCATCACGCCCACATGGGATGCGCGCAGGAACGTGAGGTGGTCTCCCGGTGTGAGCCGCGCATCGAGTTCGGTGACGAACGGCGACCAGCTGTCGGCGATCGACAGCGACCAGGGGGAGCTCTCCGCCTGGTAGAGCAGCACCGGGCAGGAGACCGCCGTCGGCCGGTAGCGCAGAAGCGCCCTGGTGTGCGCCTCCATCGTCCGCAGATGGTCGATGAGTTCGTCGCGGCGCAGGGCGAGCATGTCGGCGGGCAGATTGAGCTCCGGCATCAGCGCGGCGACGGCCTCGGACCGCTCCGGATCGCCCTCCGCCGCGTCGGTCAGGCGAGCGAGCAGATCGGTGGTGGCGGTGAGGTCGCGCTCGACCAGCTCCATCGATTCGCTGACGGGCAGGCAGGAGTCGAGGCCGACGAGCAGGGCGACGCTGCCGCCCGACTCCTCGATCAGCCGGGTCACCTCGATGGCCAGGGCGCCGCCGAAGGAGTAGCCCGCCAGCAGGTAGGGGCCTTCGGGCTGCAGGGTGCGGATGGCCTCCCAGTAGCCGCGGGCCATCGCGGCCACGTCGGTCTGTGGCGGGGCGTCGAACGCCACGCTGCGGGCCTCGATACCGACCACGCGGACCGTCGGTGCCAGCGCCTCGGCGAGGTGGACGTAGCCGCTGACGTTGCCGCCGCCCTCGTGGAAGGCGAACAGCGTCCGCGGCGCGGTGCCGCGGTTGAGCTCCACGGTGGACACGCGGGTGTCACCGTCCGCCGTGAGTGCGCCGACGGCCGCGAACTGCCGCTGCCCCGCGGCCGGTTCGCCGGGCGTGCCGGTCGTGCCGGGTGCGGTCTTCGACGCCGTGGCGTGCTTGGTCGTCGCGTGTGCCGCCAGGTCCGTGATCGTCGGGTTCTGGAAGAGCAGCCTCGGCGTGATCCTGACGCCGCCTCGCCGTGCCTGGGCGATGACCTGCATGCCGAGGAAGGAGTCGCCGCCGAGTTCGAAGAAGTTGTCGTCGGCGCCGACCCGGTCGACCTTCAGGACCTCGCGCCAGATGCCGGCCAGGAGTTCCTCGGTCGGCGTCGCGGGTGCCACGTACCGCGTGGCGACCTCGGCCCGGTCCTCGCCGGGGGCCGGGAGGGCCTTGCGGTCCACGCCCTTGCCGTTGGCCGTGACGGGCAGCGCGTCCAGGAACGTGAACACGGAGGGGATCATGAAGTCGGGCAGCCCGCGCGCGCACCACTCGCGCAGGTCAAAGACCGCTGGACGGTCGCCGTTCGCGGCGATGCAGTAGGCCACGAGGCGGCGTGCGCCCGGCTCGTCCTCACGGAGCAGCACCACGGCCGCCGTGAGCCCCGGGTGGGCGCCGAGCGTCGACTCGATCTCGCCCAACTCGATGCGGAAGCCGCGGAGTTTGACCTGGTCGTCGATGCGGCCGATGAAGTCGATCCGCCCATCGGGCAGCCAGCGCACCAGGTCCCCTGTGCGGTACATCCGCCCCGCCGCCCCTTCGGCCTTTGGGTCGCGGACGAACCGCTCGGCGGTCAGCTCGGGCCGGTTGAGGTAGCCGCGGGCGACTCCCTTGCCGCCGATCCAGAGCTCGCCCGGGGCGCCGATAGGGGCAGGGCGGCCCGTGCCGTCGACCACCAGGACATCGGTGTTGGCCACCGGCGTCCCGATCGGCACGACGGCCTCGCGCCCGGTGAGCAGGCACGTGGTCATGTTGACGGTGGTCTCGGTCGGTCCGTAGATGTTGAACAGCGGCACGGACGTGCGCCGGAACCAGCGCTCCACCGAGGTCGCGAGGACCCGCTCGCCGCCCATGCTCATCAGGCGCAGCCGCGGCCCGGGGCGGGCGCCCTCGTCCAGGTGCGGGATCAGCTCGTTCCAGACGAAGGGCGGCAGCTGGCAGACCGTGATGTCCTTGGTCCGCAGGGTCTCCATGACCTCGACCGGGGTCCAGTCGTCGCCCCTGGGGACGAGGCGCGCGCCGGCGATCAGCGTCGGGAAGATCTCGCCGACGGATCCGTCGAAGGTCACCGAGGAGAACTGCAGATACGCGTCGTCCGGGGTAAGCCCGTACTGGCGGCGCATCTCCTGGACCCGGTCGCTCATCGACCGGTGCTCGATCATGACGCCCTTCGGCCGGCCTGTGGAGCCGGACGTGTAGATCACGTACGCGAGGTCGTCGGGCCCGGCGAGCGGCTCGGGATCGGACACCGGGGCGGAGTCGAGCAGGGCCGTGTCGGCCTCGCGGTCCAGGCAGAGGATGTCCACGGAAGCGGGCAGCCGGGCGGACAGGTGCTGCTGGGTGACCACCACCGGCAGAGCCGTGTCCTCGATCATGAAGGCGAGACGCTCGGCCGGGTACTGCGTGTCCAGCGGCACATAGGCACCACCGGACTTCAGGATGCCGAGCAGCGCGACGATCATGTCGAGGCCGCGCTCCAGGCACAGGCCGACCATCGTCTCGGGCCGGATGCCCAAGGACCGCAGATGGTGGGCGAGTCGGTTGGCCCGTTCGTTGAGCGCGCGGTACGTGAGAGTCTCGTCGCCGAACTCGACGGCGACGGCGTCGGGCCTCTCCCGCGCCTGGCGCTCGATGAGCGCGTGGACCGGCACGTCGTCGGCATGGGGCAGTTCGGGCCCGTTCCAGGCGGCGAGCTGGGAGCGGTCCGCCGCGGTGAGCAGTTCGACGGAGCCCACCGTGCCCTCCGGGTCGCCGTCGACGATGCCGGCGAGCAGCTGCTCCAGGTGGCCCGCCATGCGCCGAGCCGTGGCGTCGTCGATCACGCTGCGGTCGTGGACGAGGTGCAGGTGGAGACGGCTGCCCTCGTGGGCGGCACCGAGGACGAGGGGGTAGCCGGTCCGCTCGACGTACTGCAGGCGACGCCGGCTGAGCCCCTGCGGGAGGTCGTCGCCGCTCAGCAGCTTCGGGTAGTTCTCGAAGATGAGGATCGACCGGAAGAGGGCGTCGGGGCCGGGTATCGCGCTCCACCGCTGGATGTCGGCGAGGGAGCTGTACTCGTACTGGCGGAGCTCGACGTGCCCTTCCTGCAGGGTCCGGAGCCAGTCGACGACCCGCGCCTCGCCGGGCACGGCGGCACGGACGGGCAGGGTGTTGATGAAGAGGCCCACCATCGACTCGACGCCGGGCAGGTCGGCGGGGCGGCCGGAGACCGTGGAGCCGTACAGGACGTCCTCGCCGCCGCTGTAGCGGGACAGCAGGAGCGTCCACATGCCTTGGACGATCGTGTTGACGGTGATCCGGTGGGACTTGGCGAACTCAGCCATACGGGCCGAGAGTTCGCCGTCCACCGCGAACTCCACGTCACCGAAGCCGCTCTCGCCGGTCTCGCGGTCAACGCCCAGCGCCGTGGGCTCCGTGAGGCCGTCCAGGGTGCGATGCCAGAACGCCTCGGCCTCGGAGCGGGAGCGCTCCTCGATCCACTCGATGTAGCGGGAGTACGGGACGGGGTCGGGCAGCGCGGGGACGGTCCCGGAGAGTGCGGCCCGGTAGCGCGTGTAGAACTCCTGCTGGACGAGCTGGGCGCTCCAGCCGTCGAGCAGCAGGTGGTGGAAGGACCAGATCACGATGGTCCGGTCTGCGGCGGTCCGCGCGAGGGTGAACCGCATCAGCGGCGGCCGCGCGGGGGCGAAGCCTCGGCTCCGGTCGTCGGCGAGCAGCCGTTCCAGGCGCTCGCGTCGGGCGTCGGTGTCGGTGTCGCGCCAGTCGACCTCGTCGAAGGGGATCTCGGCCCGTGCGTGGACCGTCTGGCGTGCGCCGCTCTCGCCGTCCATGGTGAAGGAGCTGCGCAGGATGGTGTGCCGGTCCACGACCTCCTGCCAGCAACGGCGGAAGCACGCGACGTCGAGCGGCCCGGTGAACTCGTCGACGAACTGCACGACGTAGGGCCGGACTTCGGCCGCATCGGCGGTGCCGTCGGCCGTTTCGGCCAGCGTCTGGAAGAGCATGCCGGCCTGCATCGGGCTCAGCCCGCACTCCCTGGGCTCGGCGTCCCCGGTGCCCCCGGCGGCGGCCCGCTCCCGCTGGGCCCGCACCAGGGACCTGAGGGCGGCGGCCACGCCTTCGACAAGCTTCTCGGCGGTCTGCCGCTCGTGGATGTTCGTGCTGTACGAGACGCTCAGCGACATGCGGTCGCCCCGGACGCTCGCGGCGATGTCGATCAGATGGGCACGCCGCCCGTCCGGGTCCACGGAACGGCCGTGGGGCTCGGCGGCGTCGGCCGGACGGCCGAGGCCGGGGACGTCGCTGTCGAACTGGCCGAGGTAGTTGAAGCTGATCTCGGGCAGGGCCGCGTCGCACAGCCTCCGTCGGGTCTCTTCCGTCCCCAGGTGGCGCAGGATTCCGTACCCGACGCCGTGGTGCGGCACCGCGGCCAGCTGCTCGCCGACGCTCGCCAGGCACTCCGCCGGGCCGCTGCCCGCCGGGAGGCTCAGTTCGACGGGGAAGATGCTGGTGAACCAGCCCACGGTGTGGGACAGGTCGACGTCGTCGAACAGGTCCTCGCGGCCGTGCCCCTCCAGCGCGACGAGAGCGCTCGATCCGCCGGTCCACGCCTTGACGGCCTGGGCGACGGCGGTCAGCAGCACGTCGTTGATCCGGGCGCCGAAGGTGCGGGGCACGTCCCGCAGCAGAGCCGCGGTCTCCTCGCCGTCCAGAGCGACCGTCACCGCGTCGTACGAGGCGTTGGTGTTCTCTCCCGACCGGTCACGCGGGATCGGCGACGAGGTGCGGGGCCGCGTCCAGTGGCCGAGTTCGCCGGTCGCCGCGGGCGTGCTCGCGTAGTGCTGGAGCCGGGCGGACCACGCCTGGTACGAGGTGGTCTTCAGGGGCAGCACCGGGCGCTCGCCCGCCGCCAGCGAGCGGTAGGTGTCAGCGAGGTCCTGCAGCAGGATCCGCCAGGAGACGCCGTCGACCGCGAGGTGGTGGACGGCGAGCAGCAGCCGCTGGCCCCGCCCGGCACCGAGGTCGAACAGGGCCGCGCGCAGCAGCGGACCCGACGCGAGGTCCATGCCCTGCTGCACCTCGTCGGCGGCGGCTTCGACCCGCTCCCACGCGTCGGCCTCGGCCAGCGCGGACAGGTCGTGGTGCGCCGTGCACGGCGCCGGCTCATCGGCGGTGTGGGTCTGGCGCCAGCCGTCGGCGCCGTGCTCGAACCTGAGCCGCAGTGCGTCGTGGTGTTCCACGAGCAGAGCGAGGGCTTCGTCCAGGGTCGCGGCGTCGAGCCCCTCGGTCTCCAGGAGCCGGGACTGGTTGAACTGCGCCCTGTTCGGCAATTCCAGGCCGAAGAACCAGTGCTGGATGGGCGTCAGCGCCGCCTCTCCCTGCACGGGCCCCTGCTCGGCCCAGACCACGGCGCCCTCTTCGGCGTGCCGGGCGATCTCGGCGACGGTCTGGTGGCGGAAGACCATGCGCGGCGTGAGGTGCAGCCCGTACCGCTTGGCGCGGGAGATCACCTGGATCGTGAGGATCGAGTCGCCGCCGAGACCGAAGAAGTTGTCGTGGACGCCGACCCGGTCGAGACCGAGGACCTCGGCCCAGACACGGGTGATCGCCTCTTCCACGGGGGTGCGCGGGGCCACGTACTCCGCACCGAGGCGCGGGCGGGCGCCGTCGGGGGCGGGCAGGGCCTTGCGGTCCACCTTGCCGTTGCCTGTCAGCGGCAGCACATCGAGGAGCACGAAGGCGCTGGGCGCCATGTGGCCGGGGAGCGTGCGGCCGCACCACTCACGCAAGTCCGTGACGCTCGGCTCCGCGTCGCTCGCCGCCGGCACCGCGTAGGCCACGAGGCGGCGGTCGCCGGGGGTGTCCTCGCGCAGGACGACGGCCACGGACTCCAGGTCGGGGTGGCGGACGAGCGCCGACTCGACCTCGCCGAGTTCGATGCGGAAGCCGCGGATCTTGACCTGGTCATCGAGCCGTCCCAGGTACTCCAGCTCGTCGTCGGACGTCCTGCGCACCAGGTCACCCGAGCGGTACATCCGGCGGACCACCCCGCCGATCTCCCGCTCCACGAACCGCTCGGCCGTCAGCTCCGCACGATTCAGATAGCCACGGGCCACACCCGCGCCGGACACCCACAA
>NZ_JBEYFB010000034.1:0-80019 GCF_040634135.1 Streptomyces sp. NPDC007164 | reverse complement strand
ACGAACAAATGCACGGATCATGCCTATCAACTCCCGGATGCCGAAGCAATCGAAGACCACCGGGCTGTGGACAGGCTGTGACATGGTCACCGAATCACCGTACAGGCGATGAGGTGCGGGAACGGAGCGCTCGGCCGGATCGCGGAGACGGAAGCCCTCCGGCGCGATGGGACCCCGAAGATCTTCGGCCGGCCTTCATGCCGTGCGCACGACCGCGAGTTCGATGGATGCGGCGGCTTCGATCTCGGTGATTCCGACATGGTCGGCCTCGTTGTGGCCGAGTTCGTTCAGCCGCAGGCAATCGGTCGGCTCCCAGCGGAGGTTGGGTGTGAATGCCTCGTCATACGTCCGGCCGTCGTCGACCCGGCGCCGGACGATGCCGCGCGGGCGCCCCGCTCGCGGATCGCCTTCGCCGATCTTCGCGAAGTATGTGATCTCGCCCTCGGCGTCCAGGGCGTCGAGGGTCGCGGGGGCAAGTGTCGGGAACGGGCGGGCCGAGAGGTTGCTCTCCACCGTCCCGAGCCGCAGCATCGCGCCGTTGAGGTCGATGAACTCCTCGACGAAGTAACCACCACCGCGCTCGTACATCAGCAGGAGCGGCTCATAGGGGTCATCCGGAAGATCTCGGGGCAACTCGCCTCCGGCACCTCGCAGCACGGCCCACCGGACGGCACCCCGGCACGTCTTCCTGAGCGAGGACGGAGCCAGGCCGGTGAGGACCGCTTCCAGTTCGGCGGCGACCTCGGACGGCATCCGGACCTCGGGGGCGACATGCTCCGCGATGTCGAAGAACGGCCACGACTCCTCGGCGCGGTACGCCCGGGCCCAGCCGGCCGCACGGCGCAGATATTCACGCATCAGCAGAGCACGCGAATTCGCGTGCTCGTACGCCGTGGCGTCGTCGCCCCAGTCGACGGCCCGCAGCCGTTCGAGCACGGGGAGCGGAAGGCCAACTGCCACTTCGGGTCCAGCCCCCTTCGCTTACGGCTCCCTGAGGAAATCATCGGTCGGAGCGCTGCCGGTGAACCCGCCGTGCAGGCCGTCCATGCCCTTCAGCATAAAGTTGCGGTTCGCGCGGAGGACCGCAGGGCGCCGGGGGGAGGCCGTCACCCGCCGACCGGGCGTCACGGGCCGGCTCCGACGCCGCCGGGGCGCCGCTTCCTCACGCTCTGAGACAGAATGCCGTTTGGCACAAGCCGTGTCGCCGCCGGCCACTATCCACTTCCGCGCCTGCTGCACAGCTGTTTCACGTCCGTACCCCGTGTGCGGACCGCGCGACGACTCCTGGAGTGCAGATTGACTACGACGTTCCGCTCTCGTATCACCGCCCGGATCGGGCGCAGCTACCTGTCCAGGATCCAGAAGTACGGGATCGGCTCCTCCACGGTCAGGCTGCTCCCCGACGACCTGCTGATGATGCTGCGCAGAGACGGCCTCGACCCGGTGGACAAACTGGCCAGGACCCGGGCGAAGCGGCCGGTGCACAAGGTCTCGTTGCCGTTCGGCATGGACGCCTGGGTGGTCAGCGGCTACGAGGAGTCGAAGGCCGTCCTCGGCTCGGCCGACGGGTTCAGTACCGACTTCGCCCACCTCGCGACGAACGCCGGAGTGGCCGCCGAGCAGAGTCCCGGCGGGCTCGGCTTCAACGATCCGCCGGTCCACACCCGGCTGCGCCGCATCCTGACCCCGGAGTTCACCATGCGCCGGCTGCGGCGGCTGGGCCCCAGGATCGACGCCATCGTGGAGGAACGGCTCGACGCGATGGCGGCCGCCCGGGGCCCGGTCGACCTGGTGCAGGAGTTCGCGCTGCCGATCCCCTCCCTCACCATCTGCGAACTGCTCGGCGTGCCGTACGAGGACCGGGACGACTTCCAGCAGCTCGCCATGGACCGCTTCGACCTCTTCGCCGGAACGACCGCGCCCTTCGGCGCGATGTCGGAGTCGCTGACGTACTTCAGGGAAGTCGTCAAGGCGCAGCGCGAGAAGCCGGGCGACGGCCTGCTCGGCATGATCGTGCGGGAGCACGGCGACAACGTCGACGACGAGGAACTCGCCGGCCTCGCCGACGGTGTGCTCACCGGCGGGTTCGAGACGACCGCCAGCACCATCGCCCTGGGCTCCCTGGTGCTGCTCCAGAACGCGGACGTGCTCGGCCGAATACGGCATGACGACGCCATGACCGCACCCTTCGTCGAGGAGGTGCTGCGCTACCTCTCGGCGGTGCAGATCGCCTTCCCCCGGTTCGCCCGCCGGGACATAGAGATCGGCGGAGTGGTCATTCCGGAGGGCGACATGGTGCTCTGCTCGCTGAGCGCCGCCAACCGCGACGCCGGGTACATGGGCGACGACGGGCGCTTCGACCCGCACCGCACCCCCGCGGGCAGCCATCTCGCCTTCGGCCACGGCATCCACCGCTGCATCGGCGCCGAACTGGCCCGGATGGAACTGCGGACCGCCTACCCGGCCCTGGCCAGGCGGTTCCCCGGGATGCGGCTCGCGGTCCCGCCCCAGGACCTGGCCTTTCGCAAGCTGTCCATCGTCTACGGCATCGAATCGCTGCCGGTACACCTGAGCTGAACGGGACCGGCGCCCGTCCGGCGGATGCGCCGCGCACGGGGCGCGCCGCCCACCGGAAGGGCGCTCGCACCCGTCGCGCCGACCCGATGACGACCCGGTGACGCCCCACCGCCGACCCGACGGGCCTCCCGCCGGCGGCTAGCGTGGACGGACGGCCGGGCGCACCTTGTGATGCCGTGACCGGCGCACGATCATGGGCCCATGCCAACTCGCGCCGGACAGTTCGACGTTGCTTCGGTGCTGCGGGAGGTGAGGATGGTCCGCTCGGAGGGCTTGGCGCGGCTCCGCGGACTCGGCCCGCCGCTCCTGCGCCGGCCCCGGGCCGGGGACCCCGGTCCGGGCCGCGAGCCGCATCCGAACCTCCGCAGACCACTGGTGGCGGACCAGCTGACGGACGTACTCACCGGTGGCCGTCCCGACCGGACCGGATCCCGACAAGGGGCGGCGCCTCGTGAACGGACCGGACCCCGACAAGGGGCGGCACCTCGTGAACGGACCGGATCCCGTGAACGGAAAGGACATGAGTGCGGGTGAATCCCTTCATGATGCTCGCCGCCGTCGCCGCCGACTGGCCCCGGCTCGGGCCGCTGCTCGGTCCCGGCGCACACCGGGCGCTGCGCGCGCCGCTGGCCGAGATGCGCGCCGGCCTCCGGTCCGACGACCGCGGGGCCGACCGGAGCGCGGCGGACCGCGCGGTGCGCACCGTGCTCGACGCCCTCCCGGAACAGGAGGCGGACCGGCTGCGCGGCGACGGCTCCACGGCACGGTTCGCGGGCACCTCCCCGTCCGCCGTCCACGAGGGCTACGGCGTCATGGACCTCTGCATGCTCGTGATCGACGGCAACCCGATGGTCGGCCCGCTCCTCGGCCCGGTGCGCGAACGCCTGCTGAGGGCCCCGGCGTCGAGCCCGCGCGGGACGGGACCCGTCGACCCCCGGCTGATCGTCCTGACCCGTGAGTACGGGGAACGGCAGCTGCCCGCCTTCCAGTTCGAGGCCGGGGACATGCCGTGGGAGGTCGTCCTGGAGGTGGCCGACGTGCTGCGCGCCGACCGGGACCCCTGGGGCGCCGCCGACTGGTGGCTCTCCGCGAACGCGTGGACCGGCGCCCCGCCGAGCAGCCTTCTCGGGCAGGGGCGCGACCCCGAACTCCTGGGCGCCGCCCGCGCGCTGACCGTCGCGGGCGGGGAGTGGTAGACCGTGCCCAAGTACCCGCCCCCCGACGAACTGCCCGGCGAGCCCGGCCGCGTCACCCTGCCCGCCGGCACCCCCGTCCACCGCGTCCACAGCAGCCACCGCGACCCGGTCGCCTTCAACCCCGAGCCCGCGCACGCCTTCTACTACGGCGGACGCTTCGACAGCACCCCGTACGAGAAGTACGGCTACCTGTACGTCGGGTTCGGCGTCGGCGCCGCCGTGTGCGAGGTGCTGCTGCGTTCGCTCCCCTTCGACGGCGGCGGCGACGGAGGTACGCGCCTGCTCCCGCGAGCCGCCTTCGAGCGCCGCAGCCTGTCCTTCCTGCGCCTGGCCACCGATGTGGACGTGGTGCCGCTGATGTCCGGCAGGGACCTGGCGGCGGTCGCCCAGGACTCGTGGCTCGTGCACGCCGAGGGGGCCGACTACCCGCAGACCCGCGACTGGGGCCACTGGATCCGCCGCCGGACCACGCCCTGGGCACAGGGCTTCGTCTGGCCCTCCAAACGAGAACCCGCCGACCGGGTGGCCGTCCTGTTCGAGGACCGGTGCGGGACACCACCGCTCGAACCCACCGGAGCCCCCCGGATCGACTTCGGGACCGATGAGGGCGAACGATGGCTGAACGCCGTCCTCGCCCCGTACCGCACGCAGGCCGCGCCACGACAGCAGGAATGGATGCCCTAGACATGCCGGGGAAGCCGTACGACCTCCAGGCCCTCACCTACGAGATCCAGCAGTCGCTCCTCGACGCCAGGACCGACGCCCAGGACCTCACCCGCGCCGCCGATCTCGTACTCGACCGGCTCGGCTGCGACACGGCCGACGAGGCGTGGGCGCGGCTGTACACCGACTGGCAGGCTCTGGAACGCGGGACCTTACTGTCCGGCATGCGCGCCGGGCAGATCCTCGTCGTCCTTCCGACGCTGCGCTGGCACCGGTCGGTCGGAAGCCCGGACGAGGTGGACGAACTCCTGAAGGAGGCCGAGGCACACGGGCCGGAGGGCCGCTGGAAGGCGACGGTCGTCGCCACGAACAGCATGTCCGGACTGCAACGGATCGAGACCCCCGCCGAGATGGAGGCGGCGATCGCCCAGATCGAACAGAACCGCGACGCCTTCCCGGTCGGCAGCCGGGAACGGGACGCGCTCGACGCGACCCACGCCGGACTCCGGGCCCACCTCGCCCAGGTCGGAGGCGGCGAGGACGATTTCGACTCGGCCGTGGAGGACCTGGCGCGGCTGCGGAGCTCGCCGGCCTTCGACGCCGGAACGCGCCTGGCCTTCGACGGGCAGCTCGCCGTGTTCCGCGGGCACCAGGCGGTCCGGAGCGAGGACGCGGGCGCGCTCGCCCAGCACGTCGGCGAGCTGGAGGCCGTCGTCGCCCAGCTGTCCCCCGACCACATGGACCGGGTCGGGCTGGAGGCCAACCTCGACATCGCCCGGGCCAACCTGGAGATCCTGCGCGGCCGGAACACCGGAGGCACCTTCCCGGACCACTCCGCGATGGTGGCCACCCCCGACATCGGCGAAGTACGGCGGCAGATCGCCCTGCTGCCGCGCGAGGGACAGATCGACCGGCTCGGCGAGGCGGGCATCAGCAGCGTCAGCCGGGCCATGTTCGCCGGCAACGCCCGAGGAGTCGTCGAGGCGACCCAACTGCTCCGGGACGCCCTGGACCTCCTCGAACCCGACGACGACCGCTGGATTCGCAACGCCCTCGCGCTGGGCTCCGCCCACTGCGCGCTGGGCGGAATGGCATCGGTCCCGCGCACCGAGCGCCCCGGCCACCTCGACCAGGGCATCTCCTGGCTGAAGCACACCCTGCGCCTGGCCGACGGCCCGGCGCACCCGCTGTGGAACACCATCGGGATGGCGCTGGCCTCGGGCTACCGGTTCCGCGGCGACAACCAGCTGTTCAACACCCGCGCCACCCGCCTCAACCATGCCGAGTCCCGCCGCATCGGCCTCGGCGCCATGCGCGCCGCCACCTGGAGCGTCCTGCTCCAGACCGGTACGGTGCACGCCGCCGAGACCGGCCGCCGGGCCGGCGAGCAGGCGCTCGGCGTGGCCCGCTGGTGCCTGACCGACGGCGCCCACGACGACGCCGTACGAGCCCTGGACGCCGGACGCGGCCTCGTCCTGCACGCGGCGACCGTCGCCGCCACCGTGCCCGACATGCTGGACGCCCTCGGGCAGTCCGGCCCGGCCGACGAGTGGCGGGCGGCCGGCGGCATGGCACCCGAACCGGCCCCCGGGACCGCCCCCACCGCCGCGCCCCCGGCCTCGGGCCCCTCCAGCCGGCTCCGGCGCCGTGTCCTCCAGGCACTCGCCGCGTCCCCGCACCGGCGGCGGCTGCTGGACGTCCCCACCCTCGCGGACATCGGCGGGGCGCTGAATGCCATGGGCCGCACCGCACTGGTCTATCTGGTGCCCGGCGGCGACGGCGTGCCCGGCACGGCGCTGATCGTCTCCGCCGACGGCACCGCCAAGGCACTCGAACTGCCCCGGCTCACCGTCACCGCCGACGAACTGACGGGCTACCGGGCCGCCGGAGCCCCGGGCCGTACCGCCGGCGGACCCCCCGAGACCCCGCCCCGGCCGCAGCCGCCCACCCCGGCCGAGGGCCGTGCCGCCCTGGAGCGGCTGTGCGACTGGGCGGGCAGGGCGGTGATGGGGCCGCTGCTCAAGGAAGTCTCCCCAGGCCGGACTCCGGGCGGGGTCCCGGCCATGGTGCTGGTGCCAATGGCCGAACTGGGCGTCGTGCCCTGGCACGCCGCACGCCTGCCCGACCGCCGTGGCACCCGGCAGTACGCATGCCACGCGGCGGAGATCTCGTACGCGCCCTCCGCCCGCCTGTTGTGCGAGGTGGCCACCCGGCCCGCCGCGGACACCCGGCAGGCGCTCGTCGTCGGCGACCCGACCCGTGACCTCTTCCACGCGGGCAAGGAGGCCGAGGCCATCTTCCGCACCTTCTACCCGGACGGCGAACTCCTCGGCCCCGGCACCGCCACGCCCGCCGCGGTGACCGGCTGGCTGGGCCGGCAGCGCGGCGGAATGCTGCACCTGGCCTGCCACGGCGAGGTGCGCCAGGGACGGCGGCACAGCGCGTACCTCAAGCTGTCCGGCGGAAACCTGAACGCCGAGGAACTGACCGAGGGCACCGCCCGCTACACCCACCTGGAACTCGTCGTCCTGGCGGCCTGCAGCACCAACGTGTCCGGGCACGGCTACGACGAGGCGTACAGCCTGTCCACCGCGTTCCTCGTCGCGGGCGCACGCTCGGTGCTCGGTTCCCTGTGGCCGGTGCCGGACGAGGACACGTCCGTACTGATGTACATGACCCACCACTTCATGTGCCGGGCGGGCCGGACACCCGGACAGGCCCTGCGCGACGTCCAGTTGTGGGTGCTCGACAAGGGGCGCGGGGCGCCGGCCGGAATGCCCGCGGACATGGTGGCCCGCGTGCCGCTGATCGACGCCACCGATCCGACCGGCTGGGCAGGCTTCACCCACCTCGGCTGGTGAGGTCAGGGCAGTACGGTGCGCACCGGCACCGCGACGGTGCCCCACCGGCCCACGTCCCGGTCCGGACCGCCCGCGGTCCGGTCACGCGGCGGCGGAGCGATCCGCAGCAGACCGCCCACGTCCCCGTCCTGCGCGGCCATGTCGCCGCGCCCCGTGCCCGGAGCGTCCGGAGACCAGGCCGGCAGCCGGAACGGGGCCACGTTCAGTTCGTTCTCCGCGACGATCAGCCTCAGCCAGTCCAGGGCGAACGAACCCCGGCACAGGGAACGGCCGGGCGGCAGCCGCAGCCACACGGGCTCGCCGTGCCGTGCCGTCCCCGCGCGCCCGGACGCCACGAAGTCGCCCTCGAACAGGTTGGGCGAGGACTCGTAGTCGTCCGCCAGATCCAGCAGTACGCACCACAGCGTGCGCGGGGAGTCGTTGTGGACCCGCACCCGCACCTGCGGCTGCTCCCCGTTCCGCGTGTATGCGCAGACCACCTCGCCCGTAGCCGTGTACCACAGGTCACCGACCAGTGGTTCGACCGTCACCCGCACCAGCGACGACAGCCACGGGTCGGGGTTGGCGAGGTCCTTCAGCCGGTGCCAACGGGCGATGTGGGAAAGGCAGTCGGCCACCCGGGCGGCATCGGCGGACGACCGGAGCGGCAGCGGGCCGACCGGATGCCCGTCGCCCCCGGTCACCCGGGCCACGCCGCCACCGGCCTCCACCCGCAGCGGCAGTCCCGGCCCGCCGGAGGACAGCATCGGCGCACGGGCGACGGCCGCCGTCACCATCCCGACGGCCGCCGGGTCGCCGACGACCGTCACCGCGGCCGGCGGGAACGCCAGTGCCGACGGTGTCACCCCGTGCACCGTGGTGAGATCGTCCCGCCCCGGCGCCCAGCCGGCCGGCTCCACCAGCGCCGACTCGGGGCGCACCTCCCGCACGACCACCACCCGCGGCCCGCCGGACCGCCCGTCGTCCATCTCCTCGCCCAGGGTGAACTCCGCTCCCACGGACCGCAGTCCGTGCACCTGGCCGCAGTTGATCTCCCACCCCGAGACCGTGTGCCGGAGCAGGAACGGGGGGACGGGCAGCGCGTCGCCGTGCAGGAAGCGCAGATGCTCCGGCGCGCGCAGTTCGGGGTGCTGCGCGTGATGCCGGCTGCGCACCCGCTCCTCGGTGAGCGCGTGCGCCTTCCCGTACGTGGCCGCCGGGCCGAGCTGCCGCAGCGCGTGCAGCAGTGAATGGCTGAAGTACCCGCGCTGCTCGCCGTCGACCAGCGCCTCGTACGCGACCTCCTGCTCCCGGCACGCGGCGAGCAGCACATGCCGACGCGGCTCGGCGTCCTGCGCACCCGCACCGCGCGGAGCCCTGGTGCCGTCGGTACGCCACCACGGCTGCCAGGCCACCTGGCGAGAGCGCGCACCGGGCGGCGGCTTGCGGGTGGCACCGCCGGAGTGGCAGCAGTCGAGCACGGCGACCACATGCGCGCCGCGCGCCGCGATCTCGTCCAGCAGCGCCCCGAGTTCGGTGTCCTGGAGCGGCTGACCGCCCTCGTCCAGGCTGTCGGCGCACACGAGCGCCTGACTGTGCCCGGTCGCCGTACGGGGATCCTCGCTCGCGTGCTCGGTGCCGTGCCCGCTGAACCACAACAGCGCCGTGTCGCCCGGACCGCTGCGCCCCAGATGCCTCCTGATGCCGTCGACGACCGCCGCCCTGGTCGCCGCCCTGTCGCGCAGTGGAAGGATCCGGGCATCGCGACCGCCGTGCTGCCGGAGCCAACTCTCCGCCTCCGCCACGTCGTTGACACAACCGCCCAACGGCTTGTCCGGATAGTCGTCGATGCCCACCAGGAGCGCGTACACGGTTCGCATGCGGTGATCCTGCCAGCCCGGCCGGGCCGCGGACAGGGCGATTCCGGGGCGATTGCCGGGCAGACGCGCACCATTCGGTGCGCGGCCGTCGAACGGCAGGTTGACTGCTGACGGAGATCCACCAAGATCGGTCCCGCGGCACACCCGCCGCACATCTCAGGAAGGAAGAACGGCGTGACTTTCGGGGGACACAATCCGTACGACCCGTCGTGGCGGCCGAACGGGCAGCCACCGCCACCACCGGGCGTGCCCCCGCAGCCAGGGCCGTATCCCTACCCCGGCCCGTATCCGCCCCAGGGCCCGCCGCCCTACCGCCCGTACGTCCCGCACCGCTCGCTGTGGCAGCAGTTCCGCGACGGCGACTGGCCCCCGCTGATGGAGGTGCTGCGGGCGCTGCCCATCCACGGGTGCGTGTGGGCCCTGCTGGTGTGCTGCTTCTGGCCCGTGCTCATGCTCGGCCTGGCCTATCCACTGGCCCGCACGGCCCGTCGGCAGGCGCACCTGAGGTTCCCCCCGCACGCCCACCGCCGCATCGTGGACCCGCAGGTGATGCGCGTACAGCAGGTCAGGGCCTGGGCCGCGCTGGTCACGTCGTTCCTGATCCTCCTCATCTACGGCACCGCGTCGGACTTCGCGGAGGTCCAGGAGCAGTACGCGCTCCGGCTCGCCTTCACCCCGTGGCTGCTGCTGCTCACCGCGCCCCTGGTCATCCTGGTCCTGTTCCGGATCACACCCGAGGCCGCGCGACCGGGCATGCGCGCGCGTCTGCGCCCGGCGCTGCGCTCGGCCCTGATGTACTTCGGCGCGCTCACGTCGGTGCCGCTGCTGGCCATGGTCATGGTCGTCATCGGGCAGAGCCTGGAGTCCTACTGGTTCACCCCGTTCATCACGCTCGCCCTGACCGTCCCGGTGCTGTGGATGCTGTTCTTCGTGCTGTTCGCCTCCAGGACGCTGATCCGCACCGTGTTCGGGACCTCCGAGGTGCATGCCGCGCTTCCGGCCCTGCTGACCGGGGTGCTGGTGTGGGAACTGGCGGTCGTCAACCTGGCCATGAGCGGAATGCCACCGGGCCCGCCGCTCATCCAGCTCTGTGCCGTGATCGGAGGGCCGGCCTCCGTCTCGGCCGTGGCCTGGTGGGAGATCGACCGCCTGCGCACGATGTACGGGGTGACCCTGCGGGGCCGGCAGCTGCCCTGAGAGCCTGTCGGCCGGGGCGGGCCCGCTCCCTCAGCACTCGATGATGTTCACCGCGAGCCCGCCGCGCGCCGTCTCCTTGTACTTTCACGCGTATGTTGGCTGCATGTGGTGGTGGTACCAGGCTTGGTTGCTACCTGGGGTGGCGGTAGATCGGCGGGAGTCGTGACGACTTCAGCAGTCGCTCAAGCGACGGGACCCCGTCGTGGTAGATGGCTGGGCCTGATGCGCCGGGCATGAGCCGGCGCAGCGCACGCGTTGCGATGTCGGCGAGGGTTGCGCCGACATCGCCGTCTATCGCGATATTCATCGTGCCGATGAGATGAATATCGCGATCGTCCCACTTGTCGATGTGCTCCGTGAGGAAGTCCGACTGTCGACGGGCAAGAAGTAGCAGCTCGCATGCGTGCACGGCGTTGTGGAAGTCGAAGCGGAGGCAGGCTGTGAGCTCCGACGGTCCAGGCCCCGGTTCCCAGCAGGTGATGAAGAGCTCGTCAGCGTCGTGATTCTTGGCGGTGATGCTCATCTGCATGCCGCCGCGCGCGAGGATCGCCTCCGCTGCCCGCCGTTCGTGTTCGTCGTGAAGGGCGATTGACCACCAGGGAAGCGGTCCCCATGTGCCGTGTGTTGTTTCATGCTCAGGGAAGGGGGAGGAGGTCTGGTACCGCTGTAGCAGATGCTTCTGGAAGGTGGTGAGACAGCCGTCTTGGAAGTGTTCGTCCCCGCTGCGCTCGCGTAGCAGGTCGTACTCGATGGCGCTCATGCCCTCCACGGCCAGGGCGATGTGGTAACAGGCCTGCTTCTGTGTCGTGTTGGCCGGAGTGATGAGGAGCTGCGTACCGTCTGCGCACTGGCCTTCCGCGCAGTGCTCTGATCCGCGCCAGGGGTGGGTCGAGGCGCGGCCTCACGGTCAGACCTTGATGATGCGCACGCTGGGGCCGCAGAGCATCAGGAGGTCTTCGGGGTCCGATGTCAGGAGGGTCACTGGGGCAGGCGAGGTGAGCGCGGTGGCGGCCACGATGGCGTCGAGGGCGTACTTGTGGCCGTGCAGTCCGGCCGTGGCCAGGAGCTTGCTCGCATGGCGGGCGATGGCTTCGTTGGGCGAGATGATGTTCACTCGGGAGACGGCATAGTCGAAGCGGGCCTGGTTGACCTTGGGGTCGCGTGCTTCGACGAGGGTGACGGAGCTGGTGACGACGCGGATGTCTTCGGCTTCGGCTGCCGTCAGCCACTCGGTGATCTCAGGTGTGCGTCGTACCAGTTTGGACAGGCCTTCGCAGTCCAGGACGAGCGTGCCGCTCACGCGGCGTCCGCCGAGCTGGCCGTCTCGCCGCGGAGGATCGCACGTTTGGCATCGACGGCCGACTGGTCGACCGGGCCATGGTCGGTTTCCGCGTCCTCGATGAGTTCGCGGAGTCGGTCCCGCTCCAGTTGGCGCTGGACGAGGGACTCGACGTAGGCGGACATGCCTCGCTTGCCCGTACGTGCTTTGAGGGCAGCGATGGTGCCTTCGTGGAGCGAGACCGATACGGGTCGGACGGGTCCTTCGCCGGGCGCCGGGGAGGTAGCCATGAGCCCTAGTTTAACAAGACTCTTGTTATTGGATGGGGTGACTGTTCGATCCGCTGTGCCCGAGGGACATCATCGCTGCGCGGGTGCCGCGAACTGCCAGGTCACACGCCCATCAGTGGGGGATCCGCCAGGGACTTTGCAGGGACTTTCACGTCTGCCCCAGGGAGGTTCCGGGGACTTTCCGTCGTACAAGCAGGGAAGGCCCTGACGTCGCTGAATGATGGAAACGCGCTGGTCAGGTCCTATGGCCTCAGCACTCGATGATGTTCACCGCGAGCCCGCCGCGCGCCGTCTCCTTGTACTTCACGCTCATGTCCGCACCGGTCTCCTTCATGGTCTTGATGACCTTGTCGAGGGAGACCTTGTGGCTGCCGTCGCCGCGCAGCGCCATCTTCGCCGCCGTGACGGCCTTGACCGCGGCCATGCCGTTGCGCTCGATGCACGGGATCTGGACCAGACCGCCGACCGGGTCGCAGGTGAGGCCCAGGTTGTGTTCCATGCCGATCTCGGCGGCGTTCTCGACCTGCTCGGGGGTGCCGCCGAGGACCTCGGCGAGGGCGCCCGCCGCCATCGAGCAGGCGGAGCCGACCTCGCCCTGGCAGCCGACCTCGGCGCCGGAGATGGAGGCGTTCTCCTTGAAGAGCATGCCGATGGCCCCGGCCGCGAGGAGGAAGCGGACCACGCCGTCCTCCTTCTCGGCCTCGGTGGCGCCGCCGGCCGCGAAGTTCATGTAGTAGTGCAGGACCGCCGGGATGATGCCCGCGGCGCCGTTGGTGGGGGCGGTGACGACCCGGCCGCCCGCCGCGTTCTCCTCGTTGACCGCCATCGCGTAGAGGGTGATCCACTCCATCGCGTGGGTCTGGGGGTCGCCCTCGGCGCGCAGCTGGCGGGCGGTGTTCGCGGCGCGGCGGCGGACCTTGAGGCCGCCGGGCAGGATGCCCTCGCGGGACATGCCGCGCGAGACACAGGCCTGCATGACGCGCCAGATGTCCAGCAGGCCCGAGCGGATCTCGTCCTCGGTGCGCCAGGCCTTCTCGTTCTCCAGCATCAGCGAGGAGATGGACAGGCCGGTGTCGTGGGCGAGCCGCAGCAGTTCGTCGCCGGTGCGGAAGGGGTGCTTGAGGACGGTGTCGTCGAGCACGATCCGGTCCTCGCCGACCGCGTCCTCGTCCACGACGAAGCCGCCGCCGACCGAGTAGTACGTCTTCTCCAGGAGCAGGCCGCCCTCGTGGTCGAAGGCGAGGATCGTCATGCCGTTCGCGTGGTACGGCAGGGCCTTGCGGCGGTGCAGGATCAGCTGCTCGTCGGCGTCGAAGTCGATCTCGTGCATGCCGAGGAGGTTGATCCGGCCCGTGGAGCGGATCTGCTCCACCCGGGCGTCGGCGGACTCCACGTCGACGGTGCGCGGCGACTCGCCCTCCAGGCCGAGCAGGACGGCCTTCGGGGTGCCGTGGCCGTGGCCGGTCGCACCGAGCGAGCCGTACAGCTCGGCGCGTATCGAGACGGTGTGGGCGATCAGCCCCTCGTTCTTCAGCCGGCGCGCGAACATCCGGGCGGCGCGCATCGGGCCGACCGTATGGGAGCTGGACGGGCCGATGCCGATCGAGAACAGGTCGAAGACCGAGATGGCCACGGTGACTCCTCAAGGGGTTGGTAGACGTCGTTGTCTGCCGGGTGGTGCGGTACGGGCTACGGGCCGGCGGCCCGGAGGGCGGGGGCATGGGACGGGGCACCGCGCTCACAGTTCAGTGTGCGCGGTGCCCCGCCCCAACGTGTTACCAGAACTTGTCCGGACTACTTCAGGCCGGGGTACAGCGGGAACTTCTCGGCCAGCGCGACGACGCGGGCCTTCAGGGCGTCCGCGTCGTACGACGGCTTGAGGGCGGCGGCGATGATCTCCGCGACCTCGGTGAAGTCCTCGTCCCGGAAGCCGCGGGTGGCCAGGGCCGGCGTACCGATCCGCAGGCCCGAGGTGACCATCGGCGGCCGCGGGTCGTTCGGAATGGCGTTCCGGTTGACCGTGATGCCCAGCTCGTGCAGCCGGTCCTCGGCCTGCTGGCCGTCCAGCTCCGAGTTGCGCAGGTCGACGAGGACCAGGTGGACGTCCGTACCGCCGGACAGCACGGAGACACCGACCTCGGTGACGTCCGGCTGGACCAGGCGCTCGGCGAGGATGCGGGCGCCATCCAGGGTGCGCTGCTGGCGCTCCTTGAACTCCTCGGTCGCCGCGACCTTGAACGAGACCGCCTTGGCCGCGATCACGTGCTCCAGCGGGCCGCCCTGCTGGCCCGGGAAGACCGCGGAGTTGATCTTCTTGGCGAGCTCCTGCGTCGACAGGATGACGCCACCGCGCGGACCGCCGAGGGTCTTGTGCGTGGTGGTCGTGACGACGTGGGCGTGCGGCACCGGGTTGGGGTGCAGCCCCGCGGCCACCAGGCCGGCGAAGTGCGCCATGTCGACCATCAGGTACGCGCCGACCTCGTCCGCGATGCGGCGGAAGGCGGCGAAGTCCAGCTGACGGGGGTACGCGGACCAGCCGGCGACGATCAGCTTCGGCTTGGACTCCTTGGCCAGACGCTCGACCTCGGCCATGTCCACGACGCCGGTCTCGTCGACGTGGTACGGGACCACGTTGTAGAGCTTGCCGGAGAAGTTGATCTTCATGCCGTGGGTCAGGTGACCGCCGTGGGCCAGGTTCAGGCCCATGATCGTGTCGCCCGGCTTGAGCAGCGCGAACATCGCGGCGGCGTTGGCCTGCGCACCGGAGTGCGGCTGGACGTTCGCGGCCTCGGCGCCGAACAGCGCCTTGATGCGGTCGATGGCGATCTGCTCGACCACGTCGACGTGCTCGCAGCCGCCGTAGTAGCGGCGGCCGGGGTAGCCCTCGGCGTACTTGTTGGTGAGGACGGAGCCCTGGGCCTCCATGACCGCGACCGGAGCGAAGTTCTCCGAGGCGATCATTTCGAGGGTGGACTGCTGACGGTGGAGCTCGGCGTCGACAGCGGCGGCGACGTCCGGGTCCAGCTCGTGGAGGGAGGAGTTGAGAAGCGACATCAGGTGGTCCCTTGGGGTCTTTAGTTGCCGGAGAACTCGGTGTACTCGTCGGCGGAGAGCAGGTCCTTCGGCTCCTCCGCGACACGTACCTTGAACAGCCAGCCGCCTTCGAAGGGCGCGGAGTTCACCAGCGACGGGTCGTCCACGACGTCCTGGTTCGCGGCGGTGACCTCACCGGTGACCGGCGAGTACAGGTCGCTCACCGACTTGGTCGACTCCAGCTCACCGCAGGTCTCGCCCGCGGTCACCGTGTCACCGACCGCGGGAAGCTGGGCGAAGACGACATCGCCGAGCGCGTTGGCCGCGTGCTCGGTGATACCGATCGTGGCCACACCGTCCTCGACGGCCGACAGCCACTCGTGCTCCTTGCTGTAACGCAGCTGCTGGGGGTTGCTCATGACCTGAATTCTCCTGTACGCGGGGGAGTGCTGATGAACGGTGGTCTTACGGTGTGAGACGCGACTGCGTCACTTCTTCGGGAGCGCCGACGTCACTTCTGGCGCTTGTAGAACGGCAGCGCCACGACCTCGTACGGTTCGTGGGTGCCCCGGATGTCCACTCCGACGCCCTCGGCGCCGGGCGTGGCGTGCGCGGCGTCGACGTACGCCATGGCGATCGGCCTGCCCAGGGTCGGGGACGGGGCGCCGGAGGTGACCTCGCCGACGACCTGGACGCCGGATCCGCCCACGGCGACAACGGGGTAGCCGGCGCGCGGCACCCGGCGGCCCTCGGCGACCAGGCCGACCAGCTTGCGCGGCGGGGCGGTCTCGGCGCGCTCGGCGGCGGCCTCCAGGGCCTTGCGGCCGACGAAGTCGCCCTCCTTCTCGAACTTCACGACCCGGCCGAGACCGGCGTCGAAGGGGGTGAGCTCCGTGGTCAGCTCGTGCCCGTACAGCGGCATGCCCGCCTCCAGACGCAGCGTGTCGCGGCAGGAGAGGCCGCACGGGATCAGGCCACGCGAGGCACCGGCCTCGGTGAGCGCCCGCCACAACTGCTCGGCGTGCTCGGGGGCGACGAACAGCTCGAAGCCGTCCTCGCCGGTGTAGCCGGTACGGGCGATCAGTGCGGGGACACCGGCGACCGTGCCCGGCAGACCGGCGTAGTACTTCAGGCCGTCCAGGTCGGCGTCGGTGACCGAGGCCAGGATGGCGGGGGACTCCGGGCCCTGGACGGCGAGCAGCGCGTACGCGTCGCGGTCGTCGCGCACCTCGGCGTCGAAGCCCCCGGCGCGCTCCGTGATCGAGTCGAGGACCAGCTGGGCGTTGCCGGCGTTGGCGACGACCAGATACTCGGGGGCCTCCGCCTCCCCCAACCGGTACACGATCAGGTCGTCCAGGATGCCGCCGTCCTCGGCGCAGATCATCGTGTAGCGGGCGCGGCCCACCGAGACGGTGCCGATGTTGCCGACGAGCGCGAAGTTCAGCAGGTCGACGGCCTGGGGGCCGGTGACGGTGATCTCGCCCATGTGCGAGAGGTCGAAGAGGCCGGCCCTGGTGCGGACGGCGTTGTGCTCGTCGCGCTCACTGGCGTACCGCAGCGGCATGTCCCAGCCCGCGAAGTCGGTCATCGTGGCGCCCAGCGAGCGATGCAGGGCATCGAGGGCGGTGAGGCGGGGGGCGGTGCTCATGGATATGACTCCCAGGGCATGACGACGAGGACGATCCCTCCCCATCTGTCATCGGAACCTGAGAGGTTCGCCGAGATCCCCTGGAGGGGTCCGGCTTGCACCTTGGGTGGAGCCGCGAAGCGGCCCGCTTTTCAGATCTGCCTCATCCACGCGGTACGGGGCCTGAGAGATTCAAGGGAGGAACTTGCTCCTTCGGCGCCCGGCACAGCAGTGACCGGAACTCTCCCGCGCGGATTCGAACGGCCTTTATGCAGTTGGCCGGGCCATCATCGCACGCATCGGGCCGGAGTGGGGCCCCGGTCCCCCGCCGGAAATCACCGGCGCGGACGGTTGTGCCGCATTACCTTTTCTTTACACTTCAGGGGCATACGTGGGGTGATCCGACAGGGGGAGGGCGATGACGTTGCAGCGGTACGCGACGACCGCGGGGTTCGCGCACGGGGCGATGCCCGCACAGCCGGGGGCCCCGGCCAGGGAGGTGTCCGGCCCGCACGCGCCCGTCGTGCGGGATCTGCGGGAGCGGGCCGGGCGCAGCCCGCGCGCCCTGCGTTTCGCGGCGGGCGACGTGGTGGTGGTCTCCGGGCTGCCCGGCAGCGGCAAGTCGACGCTCATCCGGCGCGCGGTGACGACGGCGCACGCCATCGACTCCCAGGACACCCGGGACCGCTGGGCGCGGTCCGTGCCCCGCTTATTCCCGTACGCCCTCTACCGCCCGCTCGTCCGCGCCGCCCACTACTGGGGGCTGTGGCGGGTGCTGCGCTCCGGGGAGTCCGTCGTCGTCCACGACTGCGGGACGCAGTCCTGGGTGCGCGGCTGGCTGGCCCGGGACGCGCGGCGCAGGGGCCGGGTGCTGCATCTGGTCCTGCTCGACGTCACGCCCGAGACCGCGCGGGAGGGCCAGCGCGAGCGCGGACGCGGCGTATCGGGATACGCCTTCGCCCGGCACCGCAGGGCGGTGGGCAGGCTGCTGCGGGCGACGGAGACGGGGCTGCTGCCGCCCGGGTGCGGCTCGGCGGTGCTGCTGGACCGGGAGGCGGCGGGGCGGCTCGCCCGGATCGGGTTCGCGGACGGGCCGCCCGGCGGCCGGTGACCGGGCCGCGGGTCGGTGGCGGGGCCGGGCGTTAATCTTCTGCCGGAAGGCTTGGGCGAGAAGGGGAAGCAGTGGACGTTCCGGCGCAGGTCCAGTCCCATCCGCAGGGCGGATGGCCGGCCAATGAGCTCGAAGAAGTGCTGATGGCCTCGGTGGGCAGCCCGGAGGCGGGCGGACGGCTCGTCGAGGTGCTCGGCCGCAGCCAGGTCTGGGTGCCGCTGCCCAACGGCGGCGGTCCCGACTCGGGGGCGCTGGATCTGCCGGCGGTGGAGATCGAGGGCGCCCCGTACGTCCCCGTCTTCAGCTCCGAACAGCAGTTCCTCGCCTGTGTCGGCACCCATATGTCCTTCACCGTCGCGCCCGCCCGCGACTTCGCCCGGGGGCTGCCGCCGCAGCTCGGCATCGCGGTGAACCCGGGCGGCGCGGTCGGGATGCCGCTGCCCCCGCCCGCCGTGGCCGAACTCTGCCGGGCCGGGCGCACTCCGCTGGACGGGCCAGCCGGCGGCGGCAGGGTCCGGCTGTACGAGCCGGACTGGAAGGAGGAGCCGGTCGACTTCCTGGCCGCCGCGGCCGGTGAGTTCGAGGAGAGCGGTGTGGTGCTCTCCGCCCGCCGGGCGCTGGCCAGCATCGAGGGCGGCGACCCCGTCCTCTTCATCGGCGTCGAGTTCTCCACCTGGGACGGTGCGGGGCGCAATGCCCCGATGGACGCCCTCGGCCGCGCTCTGGGCCGGGTCGAGGTTCCCTGGCCGGTCAATCTCGTACTGCTCGACGTGGCACAGGACCCGGTCGGCGACTGGATGCGGGAGCGGATCCGGCCGTTCTACCAGCGAGCGGGCATATAGAACCCGGCGCGGGGCCCCCACCGGGCACCGGCCGGGAACACCGCTCGGACCCATGACGTCAAGTCGGTGTCAGGACCGGCGCATAAGACCGACCGGCAATTGGGGGGCGGCGTCGCGGGGCTGGGCACGCGCGTCTGCGGCGTTGTCGTCAATCAACAACGCTCCGCGTTGCCTCAATCCTCCGCCTTGCAGCCGCACGCACCCAGCCCCGCTCCTTCTCCCACCCCCCAATTGCCGGTCGGTCTAAGCTGGTTTCATGGCTGGTGCCTCGGCATCATGCCGCACCCGTGTGCCCGGGGCGGCGGGCCGACACAGTGGATCGAAGAGGGGCGGGACCAGGTGAGTGCGTCAGGCACCGCGGCGGCCGGGCAGGTCGAGCACATGCTGCGCCAAGTGACGCCCGGGCGCTACGACGCGTACGAGGCGCTGCTGCAGGCCCTCGCGGGCGGCCGGATCTGGATGCTCCTCTGGCAGGGCCAGGCGGGCTCGCCCGACGCCCAGTACGGAAACATGGAGGTCGACGGCCTCGGCTACGCCCCCTGTGTGACCTCCGCCCAGGAGCTCTCGGCCAGCGGCTGGAACCGCGCCCATGAGCTGGTCGACGGCCGGGACATCGCCCGCACCCTCTTTCCCGACCGCTGGGGCATCTGGCTCAACCCGCACGCCCCGGGCGGCGGAGTGGGCATCCCCTGGCTGGATCTGCGCCGGATCGCCACCGGCCTCGACCGGATGCCCGCCGGCCCGCTCCGGCTCACCGAGCCGGGCATCGAGATCCCGCAGTTCTACGCCCTGCTCACGCAGAACGCCCACCACACCCCGGCGATCCGCTCGCTGCGCCGCGCCTGGGTGCAGCCCGCGCTCGGCGTCCCGTACCTCACCATCGGCCTCGACCTCTACGACACGAGCCCGCCCTCGGTGGACGCGGCGCGCGCGATGATGCAGCAGTCGGTCTCCGCCGTCCCGGAGGGGCTGCCCGTCTCCACCGTCGCGATGTCCGACGAGTACGACCCGGTCGCGATGTGGCTGCGGGCCAACGCCCGCCCGTTCTACGACCGCGAGGCGCACGCCCCGGCGGCCCCCGTCGCGGGCTACGGCTACCCGCCCCAGGGCGCGTACTGACCCGTCCGGACACCCGGTCGCGCGTCCCCGCACCGGGAGGGCGGATGCGCCTCCCCACCGCCCTCGCGTTCCCGCGCCGGAAGGGCGGATGCGCCTCCCCACCGCCCGCAAACGGGCGGTTCACCCCCGGAAGCCCGAATGCGGCCGTACGTTCCTGATATCCGGAACGCGGCCATAAGGCGCCAACTCCCCGAATGTGGAAGCGTGTTCATCCACGCCGTGGCCCATCGGGCCGCCCATGTCCGAGATTTCCGTGCTCGGCACAACTCATGGTGAATGCGTCGTGAATCCGCGCGCATGCCCCCCTTCCGTATCAACTGACCTGTGTTCGGCGGGCGTTCACATCCGTCCGGATAACGGAACACCCCAGAGCGCATCACGGTTAGGCATCCATTCGCCTGTCGGTATGGCTACCAGTCGTAACGGCAATGAAGACTCCCGCAGCAAGGGCGTCTTGCCGCCTCTGCGTACGACTGACTGATCGCGCCGCCACAGCGGCCAGTTCGGCCCGGCCACCGCCGGTTGAGAGGGGTCCTTGCCACGATGACGGCACCACTGCACGAGCCGACCAAGGAAGCGGATCCGATCGCGGCCGGCGGTCCCGTAGTCGACTCCGGGGTGAAGAAGGTCGAGGGACGGTCGCTCAAGCAGATCGCCTGGAACCGCCTGAAGCAGGACAAGGTTGCTCTGACGGGTGGCATCGTTGTCCTCGTCCTGATCGTGGTGGCGGTCTTCGCGCCGCTGATCGTGAACCTGTTCGGGCACCCGCCGAACGAGTTCCATCAGGACCTGCTCGACCCGCTGACCAATCTCCCCACGGGCAGCCTCGGCGGCGTGAGCGGCGACTACCTGTTCGGCGTCGAGCCCAACAAGGGGCGCGACATCTTCAGCCGGATCGTCTACGGCGCCCGGATCTCGCTGCTCGTGGCGTTCCTGGCGGCCCTGGTCGCCGTCGCCCTCGGCACCCTGTTCGGGATCATCGCCGGCTACTTCGGCGGCTGGGTGGACGCGGTGATCAGCCGGGTCATGGACGTGCTGCTTTCCTTCCCGCAGCTCCTCTTCATCATCTCCCTGGTCTCGGTCCTCCCCGACGACCTGCTCGGGCTCACCGGCAGCGGCGTGCGCATCGCCGTACTCGTCGCCGTCATCGGCTTCTTCGGCTGGCCCTACGTCGGACGCATCGTCCGCGGGCAGACGCTCTCGCTGCGCGAGCGCGAGTACGTGGAGGCGGCTCGCAGCCTCGGCGGCGGGCGGACACACATCCTCTTCCGCGAGCTGCTGCCCAACCTGGTGGCGCCGATCACCGTCTACGCGACGCTGATGATCCCCACCAACATCCTCACCGAGGCGGCTCTCAGCTTCCTGGGCGCCGGTGTCCGGCCGCCGACCGCCTCCTGGGGCGGGATGCTGCGGGACGCGCTGGAGACGTACGAGCACGACCCGATGTTCATGGTCTTCCCCGGCGTGACGATCTTCATCACCGTGCTGGCCTTCAACCTCTTCGGGGACGGGCTGCGCGATGCCCTGGACCCCAAGGGGACCCGATAGCCCACGACTTGCCCCTGCCGCATCGTCAGGTGGCTTTTCCCATGGTTCTCCGGCAAGCAACGGCCTGGGACCGCGATCTCGGAGGTTACGAGAAAATGTCCACAGTTACCTCGAAACGACGGCTCACCGCTGGTGCGGCCCTCGTGGTCGCGGCGCTGATGACCACCACGGCGTGCGGCGGCGGCGACGACAGCGAAGGCGGCGGCAAGTCGAAGGGCGCCGGCTTCAACGCGGCGTTCAACAAGGTCGCCAACCCGTCCACCAAAACGGGTGGAACGCTGAAGATGGTCGGCAAGCAGGACCTCGACTCCGCCGACCCCCAGCGTGCCTACTACGGCATGGCCTGGGACTTCATGCGCTTCTACACCCGCCAGCTGGTCACCTACGACACCAAGCCGGGTGCGGGCTCCACCAAGCTGGTCGGCGACCTGGCCACCGGCCCCGGTGAGATCACGGACGGCGGCAAGACCTACACGTACAAGCTGCGTGATGGCCTGACCTGGGAGGACGGCTCGAAGCTGACCTCCAAGGACGTCAAGTACGGCATCGAGCGCATCTGGGCGACGGACACCATCACCGGTGGCCCGCAGTACCTGAAGCAGACGCTGGACCCCAAGGGCGAGTACAAGGGCCCCTACAAGGACAAGTCCGCGGACAAGCTCGGTCTCAAGTCGATCGAGACGCCCGACGACAACACCATCGTCTTCAAGCTGCCCAAGCCCAACGGTGACTTCGAGCAGTTCCTCGCGATGCCGTCCGGCACGCCCGTGAAGGCGGACAAGGACAACGGCGCCAAGTACACCCAGCGCCCGTTCTCCTCCGGCCCGTACAAGTTCGAGTCGTACAAGCCGGGCAAGAGCATCGTGCTCGTCCGCAACGACAAGTGGCAGAAGGCCTCCGACCCGCTGCGCGCCGCGCTCCCGGACAAGGTCACCGTGACGATCTCCGCCAACCTGGAGGAGAACGACAAGAAGCTGATGGAGGGCGACTACGACGTCGACCTCAACGGCACCGGCATGACCCAGTCCGGCCGCGTCACCGCCGTCCAGGACCACAAGGCCAGCGTCGACAACATGCAGACGTCCTTCGTCCGCTACGTCGCGCTCGTCCACACCGCGAAGCCGCTGGACGACGCCCACTGCCGCAAGGCCGTCTTCTACGCCACCGACTTCGCCGGTCTCCAGCAGACCCGCGGTGGTGAGATCGCCGGTGGTGCGATCGCCAACAGCACCCTGCCGGTCTCCATCAAGGGTCACAGCGACTACGACCCGTACGGTGTCCTCGCCCGCAAGGGCAAGCCGGACCTGGCCAAGGCCAAGGACGAGCTGAAGCAGTGCGGTCACCCGACCGGCTTCTCCACCAAGCTCACCGCCCGCAACAACAACCCGGGCGAGGTCGACACCGCCGAGGCGCTCCAGGAGCAGCTCGGCAAGGTCGGCATCAAGATCGAGGTCGACCCGCTCGACGGCGCCGAGGCGTCCAGCATCACCGGCTCGCCGTCCGTCGTGAAGAAGCGCGGCTACGGCATGACGATGAGCGGCTGGGGCCCGGACTTCCCGTCCGGCCAGGGCTTCGGCCAGCCGCTGTGGGACAGCCGGTTCCTCTCGGACACCGGTAACTACAACGAGTCCCAGCTCAAGGACCCGCAGATCGACAAGCTCTTCGACAACGCGATCGCGGAGACCGACCCGGTCAAGGCCGGCGAGATCTACAAGGCGCTCGACAAGCGGATCCTCGACCAGGCCGACTGGATGCCCTTCATCTACGAGAAGAACATCACCTGGCGCGGCGACCGTCTGACGAACGCCTACATGTCCGACGCGTACAACGGCCGTTACGACTACGTCTCGCTCGGCGTCGTCAAGTAGCCGCTGTAGTCAACAGCATCCGCAGTCAACCCGGTTGACTGTTCCACCGCCGCCGAAACCCGCCAGTCCGAAGGGCAGGTGAGGGCCGGGGCGGTGGCCGGGAGCCCCCACAAGGGGTTCCCGGCCACCGCCGGGCCGCACACAGTGCTTGCTTATCTCATCCGGCGCCTGTTCGCCGTAGTCATCATGGTGCTCGTCGTACTGCTCGCGACGTTCACCATCTTCTTCATGCTGCCCAAGTGGGCGGGTCAGGACGTCGCAGTCCTCTTCGCCGGCAAGGCCACGGGTGTCGAGCAGCTCCAGGGCATCCGGATCAAACTGGGTCTCGACGACCCCCTCCTCGTCCAGTTCTGGGACTTCGTCAAGGGCATCCCGATGGGACGCGACTACGCGAACGGTGCCGATGTCACCCACTGCGCCGCGCCCTGCTTCGGCTACTCCTTCCGCACCGAGGTACCCGTCTGGACCACCCTCAAGGACGCGCTGCCCGTGACCGGCGCGCTCGCCGCCGGTGCCTGCGTGCTGTGGCTCCTCGGCGGTGTCGCCACCGGTGTGGTGTCCGCGCTCCGGCGCGGCACGATCTGGGACCGCGCCGCGATGACCACGGCGCTCGCCGGCGTCTCGCTGCCGATCTTCTTCACCGGCATGGTCGCGATGGGCCTGTTCGTGCACAACTTCGGCTGGGTCCACATCGCCGACAACCTCTCCACGGACGACGGCATCGGCACCTGGTTCCAGAGCCTGATCCTGCCGTGGATCGTGCTCGCCTTCCTGAACGCCGCGATGTACGCCCGCCTCACCAGAGCGACCATGCTCGAAGTGCTCGGCGAGGACTACATCCGCACCGCCCGCGCCAAGGGCCTGGGCGAGGGCACCGTCATCACCCGGCACGCCCTGCGCTCCGCGATGACGCCGATCCTCACCGTCTTCGGTCTGGACATCGGCGTGCTCCTCGGTGGCGCCGTCCTCACCGAGTCCACGTTCAACCTGCCCGGGCTCGGGCTCGCCGCGGTCCAGGCGATCAGCAACAAGGACCTGCCGGTGATTCTCGGCGTCACCCTGTTCGCGGCTCTCGCGATCGCCGTCGCCAACCTCGTCGTCGACATCATGTACGCCGTCATCGACCCGCGAGTGAGGCTGGGATGACCGAACTGCACAAGAGCGGTGCCGCGCTGGGCGAACCCTCCCCGGCCGGCTCGCCCGCTCCCACCGCCTTCCTCGAAGTGCGCGACCTCAAGGTGCACTTCCCGACCGACGACGGCCTGGTCAAGTCCGTCGACGGGCTCAACTTCCAGCTGGAGAAGGGCAAGACCCTCGGGATCGTCGGCGAGTCCGGCTCCGGCAAGTCCGTCACCTCGCTGGGCATCATGGGCCTGCACACCACGGGCCAGTACGGCAAGCGCAAGGCGCAGGTCTCCGGCGAGATCTGGCTGGACGGCAAGGAGCTGCTGTCCGCCGACCCCGACGAGGTGCGCAAGCTGCGCGGCCGCGACATGGCCATGATCTTCCAGGACCCGCTGTCCGCGCTGCACCCGTACTACACGATCGGCAAGCAGATCGTGGAGGCGTACCGGGTCCACCACAGCGTCGACAAGAAGACCGCCCGCAAGCGGGCCATCGAGATGCTCGACCGGGTCGGCATCCCGCAGCCCGACAAGCGCGTCGACAGCTACCCGCACGAGTTCTCCGGCGGCATGCGCCAGCGCGCGATGATCGCCATGTCGCTGGTCAACAACCCCGAGCTGCTGATCGCCGACGAGCCGACGACCGCGCTGGACGTCACCGTCCAGGCACAGATCCTCGACCTGATCCGGGACCTGCAGAAGGAGTTCGGCTCCGCGGTCATCATCATCACCCACGACCTGGGCGTCGTGGCCGAGCTCGCCGACGACATCCTGGTGATGTACGGCGGGCGCTGCGTGGAGCGCGGACCGGCCGAGAAGGTGTTCTACGAGCCCCGGCACCCCTACACCTGGGGCCTGCTGGGCTCGATGCCGCGCCTCGACCGCGACCAGACCGACCGGCTCATCCCGGTCAAGGGTTCCCCGCCGTCGCTCATCAACATCCCGTCGGGCTGCGCCTTCAACCCGCGCTGCCCGTACGCGGACGTGCCCAAGGACGACGTCACCCGCACCGTACGGCCCGAGCTCCAGGAGGTCGGCGGCCGGCACTGGGCGGCCTGCCACATGTCGCCGGAGCAGCGGGAGCGTATCTGGACCGAAGAGATTGCGCCCAAGCTGTGAGCGAGGACAAGGCCGTGACGAGCGAGGACAAGGGCGTCGACGTTCCGGCGCAGAGGTCGGCCGGTGACACCGCCTCCCGCGAGGTGCTGCTCAGGGTGACCGGGCTGCAGAAGCACTTCCCCATCAAGAAGGGGATGCTGCAGCGCAACGCCGGTGCCGTGAAGGCCGTCGACGGGATCGACTTCGAGGTGCGCTCGGGCGAGACCCTGGGCGTCGTCGGCGAGTCCGGCTGCGGCAAGTCGACGATGGGCCGGCTGATCACCCGGCTGCTCGAACCCACCGCGGGAAAGATCGAGTTCGAGGGGAGGGACATCACGCACCTCGGCGTGGGCGCCATGCGCCCGATGCGCCGGGACATGCAGATGATCTTCCAGGACCCGTACTCCTCGCTGAACCCGCGGCACACGATCGGCACGATCGTGGGCGCCCCCTTCAAGCTGCAGGGCGTCACGCCCGACGGCGGCGTGCGCAAGGAGGTGCAGCGGCTGCTGGAGGTCGTGGGCCTGAACCCCGAGCACTACAACCGCTATCCGCACGAGTTCTCCGGCGGCCAGCGCCAGCGCATCGGGATCGCCCGCGCCCTGGCGCTCAACCCCAAGATGGTCGTGGCGGACGAGCCGGTGTCGGCGCTGGACGTGTCGATCCAGGCGCAGGTGGTGAACCTGCTCGACGACCTCCAGAGCGAGCTGGGCCTCACGTACGTGATCATCGCCCATGACCTGTCGGTGGTCCGGCACGTCTCGGACCGGATCGCGGTGATGTACCTCGGCAAGATCGTGGAGCTGGCCGACCGCGAGTCGCTCTACAGGGCGCCGATGCACCCGTACACGAAGGCGCTGCTCTCGGCGGTCCCGATCCCGGACCCCAAGCGCCGGTCGGTCAAGAGCGAGCGGATCCTGCTCAAGGGCGACGTGCCCTCGCCGATCTCGCCGCCCAGCGGCTGCCGCTTCCACACCCGGTGCTGGAAGGCGACGGAGGTCTGCAAGACGCAGGAACCGCCGCTGGCCGCGCTGAAGACCGGGCACCAGGTGGCCTGCCACCACCCGGAGAACGCGCCCGACCAGGTGCCCGGCGAGACGGTGACCGCGGCGGCGCGCGAGGCGATCCAGATCGTCGACGTGCAGAAGCCGGAGGCAGCGGAGGCAGCGGAGGCGGTGGAGACCGCGGAGTCAGTCGCGACCGCCGAGGCCGCCGAGGCGGAGGGTGGCGCAGCCTCGCCCGATACGCCGGAGGACAGCACGAAGGAGTAGTACCGGCACAATTGCCCGGTGCTCAACGAACTGTTCACGCCCTCCGTCCAGCATGCGCTCGACATCGTCGGAATCTTCGTCTTCGCGATCTCCGGCGCTCTGCTCGCCGTACGCAAGAACTTCGATGTCTTCGGCATCGCGGTGCTCGCCGAGGTGACCGCGCTGGGCGGAGGGCTGTTCCGTGACATCGTCATCGGGGCGGTTCCGCCCGCGGCGTTCACGGATCTCGGCTACTTCACCACCCCGCTCCTCGCCGCCGTCCTGGTGTTCTTCATGCACCCGCACGTCGAGCGGATCCAGGTCGGCGTCAATGTCTTCGACGCGGCGGGCCTCGGGCTGTTCTGCGTCACGGGCACGGTCAAGGCGTACGACTACGGCCTGGGGCTCACCGCGTCGGCGGCCCTCGGCCTCGCCACCGCGGTCGGCGGCGGTGTGCTGCGTGACGTACTGGCCAACGAGGTGCCCTCGCTGCTGCGCTGGGACCGCGACCTGTACGCGGTGCCCGCCATCGTCGGCGCCACGATGATCGTCCTCTGCATCCGCTTCGACATCCTCAACGCGTTCACCAGCGGCACCGCCGTGATCGTCGCCTTCGCGCTGCGACTGCTGGCGATGCGCTACCACTGGCGGGCACCGCGCGCCTACAACCGGAAGTCCGCATCGGCCGAGGAGGGCTCGGCGACCACCTGAGCCGGGACTGCGATCCCAGCAAAAAAAGCTACCGCTCAGTAATACAATCGGTGTACGGTGCATCGCATGGCACAGGCAGCAGAGCAGGCGGCGCGGACCGGACAGGCGACCATCGGGGACAGCGAGTTCGACCGCGACACCGCCGTCACCCTTCGCGAGGACGGCGTCTATGACGCCGAACTCTCCGCCGGATGGACGATCATCCACGCCGTCAACGGCGGATACCTGCTGGCCACGCTGGGCCGCGCACTCGGCCAGGCGCTGCCGCACCCGGACCCCTTCTCCGTATCGGCGCACTACCTCACCGCTTCCGTCCCCGGCCCGGCGGTGATCCGGACCCAGACCGTCCGTACCGGCCGCACCCTCTCCACCGGCCAGGCCTCCCTCTTCCAGTTCGCGGAGGACGGCACGGAGGTCGAGCGCATCCGGGTCATCGCCACCTACGGCGACCTGGACGGCCTGTCCGACGAGGTCCGTACGTCGGCGAAGCCGCCGGCCATCCCGCCGATGGAGTACTGCCTGGGTCCGGGCGACGGACCCGCCCCGATCCCCGGCAGCTCCGCCATCACCGGACGGCTCGACATCAAGCTCGACCCGGCGACGGTCGGCTGGGCCGTCGGCGCACCCTCCGGCAAGGGCGAGATGCGCGGCTGGTTCGGCCTCTCGGACGGCCGCGACGCCGACCCGCTCTCGCTGCTGCTCACCGTCGACGCGCTGCCGCCCACCTCGTTCGAGCTGGGTCTCAAGGGCTGGACGCCCACCATCGAGCTCACCACCCACATCCGCTGCCGCCCGGCCCCCGGCCCGCTGCGCGTCTCCATCACCACCCGCAACCTCGCGGGCGGCTTCCTGGAGGAGGACGCGGAGGTCTGGGACAGCGCGGACCGGCTGGTGGCCCAGTCCCGCCAGCTGGCACGCGCACCGCGCTCCTGACGGCCGGGGGCGGGAAGGGGCAGTGGCCGGGGGAGGCTGGTGAGGTGAAATCCCACCGGCTGCTCTCGATCCTCCTGCTGCTCCAGACCCGCGGTCTGGTGCCCGCCACCGAGCTGGCCGAGCGCCTCGAAGTCTCCGTACGCACCATCTACCGCGACATCGAGGCGCTCTCCGCCTCCGGTGTCCCGGTCTACGCCGAGCGCGGGCGGCACGGCGGCATCGCGCTGCTGCCCGGGTTCCGCACCGATGTCACCGGGCTGACCGCCGACGAGGCGCGCGCCCTCTTCGTCCTCGCCGCCGAGGGCGCCCATGCCGCGCTCGGCCTCGACGAGGCGCTCGGCTCCGCGCTGCGCAAGGTGATGGCGGCCCTGCCCGAACCGCACCGGCCCGCCGCCGAACTGACCAGCAGACGGATCCTGGTCGACCCGGTGCGCTGGATGAGCGGCCCGCAGCCGGCCGTCGATGTGGCCGAACTCCACGACGCCGTCCTCGCCGACCGGCGGCTGCGGCTGAACTACCGCCACAGCGGTACGAGCACCCCGCGCACCTACACCGTCGATCCGTACGGCCTCGTCGTGAAGGCGGGCGTCTGGTACCTGGTGGCGGACCGGGACGGGGCGCCCCAGCTCTTCCGGGCCGACCGGGTGCGGCGCGCCACCCTCGTGGACGAAGCGGTCGTGCGCCGGCCCGGGGTGGAGCTCGCGGACCTGTGGGACGCCCTGCGCAGAAAGGTCGAGGAACGGCCGGGGCGGGTGCGGCTGCGGGTGCGCGTGCACCGCTCCCGGCTCGACCTGTTCGTACGCCTGCACGCCGGTGCGCTGACGGGGGAGCCGCGGCCGGAGGCGCCCGAGGCGGGTGAGGGGCTCGGGGAGTGGCTGCGGGCCGAACTGGCCGTCGGCTCGGTCGAGTGGGCCCGTGCCCTGCTCTCCTTCGGCCCGAACGTGGAAGTGCTCTCGCCGCCCGAGGCACGGGACGTCCTCGCCCGCCACGCGGCGGCGGTCGTGGCGCTGTACGGGCAGGCGGGTGCGCCCTGATCGGTACGCGAGGCTCTAAAGGGCATCGGCCCCGCCGACGTCGTCCAGCCAGTGCAGCCTGCCGAGGGTGACCAGTCTCAGCCGGCGGCGGGCCACCCCGGCCACCTCCCGCTCGCCCTCCGGCCCCGCGTCCAGCAGCGCCGACGCGGTGATCACCATGTGGTCGACGTAGAGGCCGCCGAGCATCAGCAGATCCTCGTCGCTCCAGCCCCGGGACTGCGGCTCCTCGGCGAGCGCCGCCGCCACCTCCTGGGCGAACCGCCGCAGTTGGGCCGCTATGGCCTCGCGAACCGGGCCGACGCCGCCGTGCTGCTCACGGGCGATGAAGCGGAAGTGGGCGGGCTGCTCGCCGACATGACGCATGATCAGTTCGATGCTGCGGTCCAGGCGTTCCTCGCTGTCACCGGTCTCGGCGAGGGTCGCGCCGATCATTCCGTGCAGGCTGCCCAGCGCCTCCTCGACCAGTGCCACCCCGAGCGCCGCGGTGTCGTCGAAGTGCCGGTAGAAGGCGGTGGGCGCGACGCCCGCGGCCCGGGTCACCTCGCGCAGCCCGAGGCTGCTGAGGCTCTGGTGCTCCAGCAGTCCGAGTGCGGCATCCAGCAGTGCCTGACGGGTTCTCAGCTTCTGGGTCTGTCGGACGCCGACGGTGTGACTCATGCCATTCAGTAAACAACTGTTCTCCGGGGCGGGGAAGTGGCGAACGGGTCTAGACTGACAAGTCAGTGAACAGTCGTACTCTCAAATGCTCATGGAGAGCCCGCGGAAAGGCTGAACATGATCGTCCTCGTCGTCGCCCTGCTCCTGCTCGGGGTCGTACTCGGAGCGGTGGCCCAGATTCCGGTGCCGCTGTCCCTCGTGCTGGCCGCCGCGATCGGCTGCTGGCTGCTGATCTTCGCCGTACGGGAACGGGCCGGCGCGCAGCGCCGTTCGCGGTGATCCCCGCCCCGTCGACGACTGGATCTCCGACTGGATCTCCGATTCGATCTCCGATTCGAAGGAGCCCGCACCATGACACTCACCGAAACCGGCCCCGAAACCAAGGCCGAAGCCGGACCCGAGACCACCGGCCCCGAAATCGGCACCGAGGCCGGACCCGAGCCTGTGACCGCCGCGGAGACCCGGACGGACAGCCGCAGCCGCAGCGCCCGGACCCGGGACGCCGACGGGCTGGCCGTCGCCTCGTTCGTACTCGGGCTCGTCGGTCTGCTGGTGATGAACATCCTGCTCGGCCCGGCCGCGATCGTCATGGCGGTCATGGCCCTCGTCCGTTCCACTTCCCGCCGCGGCCGCGCCTTCCTCGGTCTGGCGCTGGGCATCGCCGACCTCGTGGTGCTGGCCTGCCTGGTCACCGGAAACGGCGTCGTCGCCTGGAACTTCGGCGGCTGAACCGGGCGGAGCGGTCCCCCGCCGCGGTGCCCGGTCCCAAGACGCCGGGCGCCCGCCGTACGCCCCGCCCCGGGCTCGCGGAAACCGTGGTGTCTTCCGACCGTCCGGCAGGGCATCCCGCATCCTGTTCGATTTCGATCATGGATGGCACAGTGGGCGTCCGTCCGGGGTGGGCTGCGGGGAGGGAGAGGGCGCGTGCTGGAGATAGCGGGGATCGGGGCGGCGGAGGAGCGGGTCTACCGCCACCTGGTGGAGGTACGAGGTGCGGGTGTGGACGAGATCGTCCAACGGCTCCGCATCCGGGAACGCGAGGCGGCGTCGCTTCTGTCCTCCCTGCATGACAAAGGCCTGGTCGGGCGGCTGCCGGGCGACGGCGACATGCGGTACGTACCCGTCCCGCCGGACGTGGCGCTGCAGCCTCTGCTGGCGCGCGGCCAGGAAGCGCTGGAGTGGGCGCGGCGTGGAGTGGAACAGCTGGCCGAGGAGTACCGGGCGGGCGGCCGACGCCATGACGCCGGTCAATTGGTCGAGGTGATCACCGGGGCCGGCGCCATCCGTCAGCAGCTGCGCCAACTCGCCTACGGGGCCCGCAGTGACCTGCGGTGGTTCTGCAAGGCCGATCCCGTGGCGCTGCGCGCCCAGGACAACGACGAGGAGTTCGAACTGCTCGCCCAGGGCATCCGCTACGAGGCGATCTACGAACGGGCCTGCCTGGAACAGCCCGGCATGGTCGACAACGTCGCCCAGGGCATCCGGGCCGGTGAAGTGGCCCGTGCCACCAGCACACTTCCCGTGCGCATGGTTATCGTCGACAGCTCCGTCGCCGTCTGCCCGCTGATGCCGGGCAGCACGACCGGCGCCCGCGGCGAGCCGACCGCCGCGATCATCCGCAGCAGCACTCTCCTGGACGCCCTCGTCGCCCTGTTCGACATCCAGTGGGCGGCGGGGACCCCGCTGCACGTCACGGAGGCGGGCGAGCTGGCCGACTTCGCCGGCGGCATGGAACCGGGCGGCAGCCTCGCCGACGACGAGCGCTATCTGCTCTCCCTGGTCGTCGCGGGCGTGACGGACAAGGCGATCGCCACCCAGCTGCGTGTCAGCCACCGCACGGTGCAGCGCCGGATCACCGCGCTGATGCAGCGGGCGGGCGCGACGACGCGTACGCAGCTGGTGTGGCAGGCGGCGCGGCGCGACTGGCTGTCCTAGACCTACCGGCAAGGATGCACGGAAGCCGCGACCGGGGCCGGTCGCGGCTTCCGGATCCCGCGTACTACCTCAGCGCGTACGCCCGCTCGATCTCCTGCGTCACCTCGTTGCCCGCGTCGTCCCAGGCGCGGACCCGCAGCGTGACGTACCCGCTGGTGCGGGCGGTCGAGGGGTGGGTGACCCGGACACGGTAGGCACCGTCGCCCCGGGCGGAAGTCCTCGCCGCCTGCCAGTGCTCGCCGTCGTCGTACGAGACGGACACCTCCATGCCCTTCACGGAACGGCCCGTCAGACCGTCCTGGTGGCGGGCGCTCACTCCGAAGCCGAAGGACCCGGAGTCAGGGGCGGAGCCCCGGAGGTCGGTGGCCACGTCGTAGTCGAGCTGGAGGAGGGGGAGCAGGGACTCCTCGCCCTCGGCCGGGCGGGGGGCCGTGAACGACCAGCGGGTGCTGGTGGCCCGCGAGAGGGTGCCCTCGGGGCTGGTGCGCTTCACGTCCAGGTCCAACTGGTAGCGGCCGTCGTCCCCGCCCGCGGGGAAGACGCCCCACGCCCGGGGGCCTTCGGCGAGGATCTCGCCGTCGCGACGCAGTACGGCCCGGGTTTCGTCGGGGTAGGGGGTGTTGGCGTCCTGGCGGGGCAGGGCGTAGCCGTAGTGGCCGGAGGCGGTGTCGGTGAACTCGGGGATCCCTATGGTCAGCTTGTCGCCCTTGCGGTGGGCGAGCCCTTCGACACCCCGGGGGATCGCCGGGCGCACCACGGCGGCGTACCAGCTCTCCGTGGCGTGCTCACCGGGCCGGTAGGCGCGCAGGGGGCCGATCATGCCGGTCCCCGCCGCCTGGATCGCCCAGGTGTTGCGGGGGTTGACCCAGTGCAGCCACCGGGTGTCGGCGGGACCGCTCACGTACTCCGTCCGCGCCTGCCCGGTGCGGACGTACCGGGCCCGAATGGAGAGTTGCACATCCTCCCCCTCCCACGGACGCCAGGACAGCCGGTCCTCCGCGACGTAGCGCGCCCCGCCCGTGTCTGGATAGCGCGAGACCACGGTGGCCGTGTTCTTCGGCCCGACCTTGTGGACCACGTGCTCGGGGACGCGCTGTTCGGAGACCTGCACGACGTCGTAGAGGTAGGGGCTTTCCGGGGTCCCCTTCAACTCCAGCACGGTGCCCGGCGCGCGCAGCCGCTGCGCGGCGGCGTGGGAGGCGTACAGCCCGATCGCGGGCAGCCGCCGGCCCACCGGCTGCCAGGTCGCGGCGGCGTACCTGTTGCCGCCGGCGGTGGTGACGGCGGCCGCGGCTCCGGCCCGGGCGGCCGAGGCCACCGCCTCGTCGTACTCCACCCCTTCCAGTTCCACGAGCACCGCCGCTCCGCGGACGTCCATGCCCCGTGCGCGCAGCGCCGCGTAGTCCTCGGGGCGTCCGTGACCGGCGTCCACCACCCGCAAGCGCCGCACGCCCTCCACGGCGGGGGAGTTGTGGAGCAGACGGACGGGGACACCGGCCGCGGCGGTGGCGGAGAGCGCGCGTGCGCGGAGCATCGGTGCGGTCAGCTGCCAGCGGGAGGAGAACTCGAAGGTTCCCTCGGTGAACTCCTCGGTGGGCGTGACGTAGAGGAGCTGTCCGCCGCTGTGTCCGCTGGTGAAGAAGCTGGCGAACTCCCGGTCGCCCTTTTTCCAGTGGGTGGAGAAGACCAGCGGGCCCCGCTGCTCGGCCCGCTTGGGGGTCTGGATCTTCACGGGGACCGCCTTGCGTGCGTCGAGCACCAGCTCCGTGGCGCCGCCCACCCGCAGGTGGGGGTTGACCACCAGGCTGTTGGTGACGTTGTCCTCCGTGTGCTGCGTGATGACGCCGTGCAGGTAGTACATGCCCTCGGGCATGTCCACCGTCAGGCTCTTCCCCGCCGGCACCTCCTGGACGACATCGAAGCGGCCCGTGGGACCCAGCAGGATCAGCGGGAAGATGGTCGCCGGCTGCCCGGCGCGGTCGATGCCGCGCACGGTGACCTTGTGCGTGACCGGGTCCTTCACCGCGGAGAGAACGGTGTGCGCGATGGCCTGCCCGTCGGCCGAGGTGGCGGTGAGGCGGCCGCTGTAGACGCCCTCCGGCAGCGCGGGCGCGTCGAGGGTCACGGTCACGTCGGTGGTGCCGTGGGCGTCCACGGTGACCTGTGCGGGGGTGCCTATGGCGCCTGCCGGGGCCGGGGAGCCGTAGAGCTTGTCGAAGGTGGTGTCCAGGGTGAGCGACACGGGCGCGTCGCCGTCGTTGGTGTAGGTGACGCTCACCTGCCGCGGGCCGGAATCCGGTGCCAGGGCGCCGAAGGTGGTGGTGCCGGTGGCGCGCACCTGCTGGCGCACCGAGCGGGCCACGTCCACCCGGCCGGTGCCCTGTTCGTAGACCGTCTGGTCGGGGGCGGTACGCGTCGTGCTCATCAACGCGTCCTTGAGCTGCTGGGCGCTCCAGTCGGGGTGGCGCCCGGCCAGGATCGCTGCCGCGCCCGCCACGTGCGGGGTCGCCATGGACGTACCCGACGCGGCGGTGTAGGCCGCGTCCACCGGGTCGCCCATGGACGTGCCGGCCGCGCGGGCGGCGACGATGCCGACGCCGGGGGCGGTGAGGTCGGGCTTGACGCCGTTGTCCCCGACGCGCGGGCCGCGGCTGGAGAAGGGGGCCAGCTTGTCGTCGCGGTCGACGGCGCCCACGGTCAGCGCGCGCTCCGCGGCGCCCGGGGAGCCCACCGAGTAGTCGGAGCCCGTGTTGCCCGCCGCGACGACGAAGAGGGTGCCGGTCTCCTCGCTGAGGCCGTCGAGGACGAGGCTGAGTACGTCCGTGCCGTCGGTGGGCTGGCCGCCCAGGCTCATGCTGACGATGTCGGCGCCCGAGCGGGCGGCCCAGTCCATGCCGCCCATGATGGCGGAGTACGAGCCGGAGCCGTTGTCGTCGAGCACCTTGCCGATCAGCAGCCGTGCCCCCGGTGCCACGCCCTTGCGCGAGCCGCCCGACGCGGTGCCGCTGCCGGCGATGGTGGAGGCGACGTGGGTGCCGTGGCCGTGGCCGTCGTTCGCGGTGGATTCGTCGGTGAAGTTGCGTACTTCGCCGAGTTTTCCGGCCAGGTCGGGGTGGGTGGCGTCGACGCCGGTGTCCAGGACGGCGACGGTCGCGCCGTGTCCGTCGTAGCCGGCCCGCCACGCCTCGGGCGCACCGATCTGCGCGGTGCTGCGCTCGAGGGAGGCGTGGACCTTCGCGTCCAGCCACAGCTTCTCGACGCCGCCCTCGAAGGCCGCGTTCTTGAGGGAAGAGTTCCTGGAAGCGTTCTTCGCGCCGCCCTCGGCGCCGCTCTTGGCGAGCGCGTCGTCGTCGATGGCCTTCCAGAAGCGCCCGGCCTGCTTCTTGTCCGCCTTCAGTGCCGAGCCGCGCAGGCTCTTGATGACCAGGCCCTTGCGCGAACCGCTGGGCGCCCCCTTGGACGTGGGGTTCGTGCCGCCGGTGTAGCGGGCGATCAGCGGGATGGCGGAGGTGTGGGCGTCGTCATAACCCTGCTTGACCAGGGAGGTGATGTTGAACAGCTGCCGGTCCAGTTTGCCGGAGGCGATGTACGGGAGTGCGGCGCGGGGCAGCACGTACAGCTGCTTGTCGATCTCCAACTGGCTGAAGTCGGCCTGCGAAGCGCCCGGGGCCGGCTCGACGGAGACGGCCTTCCGGCCGCCGGGGAAGGTCTCCAGCCGCACCCGGTCACCGGTCACGAGCGTGACGGAGCTGACCTGGGGACGGCCGGCGGAGTTCGGGCCGACGGAGGCGGGCGCCGGGGCGGCGCTCGCGCCGGAGGAGATGGGGGCCAGGGTGGCGATGAGGACTCCTGCCACCAGTACGGCGGCAGAGCGATACCGTCTGTGCATCGGAACCTTTCCAGAAGGCAAGGAAATGGACACGCGGTGCGGCACAAGACTGGGGCCCCACTGATCGGCCGCACCAGCCTTTTCCGTGCCGTGCTTGCGACATGTCGCCAAAACGACACGGCGCGCCCCACCGCGCGTACCGGCGGAATCACCGGGGCCGAGCGGCCCCTCCTCGTCACCGGCAACGGCCTCGTCGCCCGGAACTTCGCCGGCTGAACCGGGCGCGGAGCCCGGCGCACTGCCCGCCCGGACGGGCCCGGGAACGGGGCGGGGAAGACGGCACCCGGCCGTGCGCGGGTGCCGGGGCACCATGCGCCCGCCGTACGCCCCGCCGCGGGCTCGTAGAATCGAGCCCACCATGGCTTACCTCGACCACGCCGCGACCACGCCGATGCTTCCGGAAGCGATCGAGGCGATGACCGCCCAGCTCGCCGTCACCGGTAACGCGTCCTCACTGCACGCCGCCGGGCGCCGGGCCCGCCGTACCGTCGAGGAGTCGAGAGAGACCCTCGCCGACGCCCTCGGCGCACGCCCCAGCGAGGTGGTCTTCACCTCCGGCGGCACCGAGGCCGACAACCTCGCCGTGAAGGGCCTGTACTGGTCCCGCCGCGACGCCGACCCCCGCCGCACGCGCGTCCTGGCCAGCCCGGTCGAGCACCACGCGGTGCTGGACGCCGTCGACTGGCTCGCCGAACACGAGGGCGCGAACGTCGAATACCTCCCCGTCGACCGCCACGGGCGCGTCCACCCGGACGTACTGCGCGAGGCGGTCCTCCGTGACCCCGACGACGTCGCGCTGGTCACCGTGATGTGGGCCAACAACGAGATCGGCACCATCATGCCGGTACGTGAACTGGCCGCCGTGGCCCGTGAGTTCGACGTACCGATGCATGCGGACGCGGTGCAGGCGTTCGGGCAGCTGGAGGTCGACTTCGCCCGGTCCGGGCTGGCCGCGATGACGGTCAGCGGGCACAAGATCGGCGGTCCCTTCGGCATCGGCGCGCTGCTGCTCGGCCGCGAACACACCCCCGTACCCGTGCTCCACGGCGGTGGCCAGGAGCGGCACGTCCGCTCGGGCACCCTCGATGTGCCGGCCGTCGCCGCCTTCGCCCTGGCCGGGCGGCTGGCCGCCGACGGGCGCGAGGAGTTCGCCCGCGAGATCGGCGGGCTCCGCGACGAACTGGCCGCGGCCGTGCTGGCGGCCGTGCCCGACGCCGTCCTCGGCGGGGACCCGGCCCCGGGTGGCCGGCTCCCCGCCAACGCCCACTTCACCTTCCCCGGCTGCGAGGGCGACTCCCTGCTCCTGCTGCTGGACGCCCAGGGCATCGAATGCTCCACCGGCTCCGCGTGCACCGCCGGGATCGCCCAGCCCAGCCACGTACTGCTGGCCACCGGCACCGATCCGGACCTGGCCCGCGGCACCCTGCGCTTCTCGCTCGGCCACACGTCCACCAAGCAGGACATCGACGAGGTGGCCCGCGCGATCGGTCCGGCGGTGGAGCGGGCACGCACGGCAGGACTCACCTGAGCTCAGGTCCGTACCCCGGGCCCGCACGTCTGCCTCCGGCCCCCGCGGCCTCCCGGGCCCGTACGTCGGCCTCCCGGGCCCGTACGCCGGCATCCTGCACGCATGCCTGCCTCCCGGGCACGTACGCCTGCCCCCCCGGCCCCATGGCCGTCCCGGGCCCGTTCGGTGACGCGACCGGACGGGCCCCGCGGTCACCGCTTGTGCCCGGCGGTCATCTCCTTGTCCGCCGCCCGGACCAGCTTCAGATACCGGTCCCAGTCCCAGTGCTTGCCCGGATCGGTGTGGTCCGTGCCCGGCACCTCCACATGCCCGATGATGTGCTCCCGGTCCACCGGCATCCCGTACCGCCCGCAGATCGCCGCCGTGAGCCGCGCCGAGGCCCCGTACATCGCGGCCGTGAAGTCCTGCGGCCGGTCCACGAAGCCCTCGTGCTCTATCCCCACGCTGCGCTCGTTGTACGACCTGTTCCCCGCGTGGAACGCCACGTCCAGCTCACGGATCATCTGCGTCACATGACCGTCCTTGCGCACCACGTAGTGCGCCGCCGCCCCGTGTCCCGGGTCCTGGAAGACCTTCACCGCGCTCTGGTAGCTGCCCTGGGTGACATGGATGACGACCCGGTCGATCGTATAGTCGTCGGGGCGGTCGGCCCGCCGCCAGTTCGCCGAGGAGGCCGCTATCCACTGGGCCCGCGCGAAATCCACCTCACCGGGCTTCCGGGGCTTCTCCACCCCGGGCAGCCGCCACCAGGCGTGCTCCAACTGCTCCCGCGCCAGCGCCGCGGTGCCCACGGCCGTGACCGCGGCGCCGATCAGCAGCCCGCGCCGACTGATGCCGCGCCCGGGCTTCGCGCCCCCGGAGCTCTTGGCGCCCGGTGTCCCCTTGGTCCCCATGTGATCCACAACGCTTATCCGCGAGCGTTCGGTTCCCGGAGCCCCGTACCCTGGTGGAGCTATGACTGAGACTTCCCAGCGCCCCCTCCGTGTGCTCGCCGCCATGTCGGGCGGTGTCGACTCCGCCGTCGCGGCGGCCCGCGCCGCCGAGGCGGGCCACGACGTGACCGGTGTGCACCTCGCCCTCTCCGCGAACCCGCAGTCCTTCCGTACCGGGGCGCGCGGCTGTTGCACGATCGAGGACTCCCGCGACGCCCGCCGGGCCGCGGACGTGATCGGCATCCCGTTCTACGTCTGGGACCTGGCGGAACGCTTCCGCGAGGACGTCGTGGACGACTTCATCGCGGAGTACGAGGCGGGGCGCACCCCCAACCCGTGCCTGCGCTGCAACGAGAAGATCAAGTTCGCCGCGCTCCTCGACAAGGCCCTCGCGCTCGGTTTCGACGCGGTCTGCACCGGCCACTACGCCACCGTCGTCCTCAACGAGGACGGCAGCCGCGAGCTGCACCGCGCCTCCGACATGGCCAAGGACCAGTCGTACGTCCTAGGCGTCCTGGACGAGAAGCAGCTCGCCCATGCCATGTTCCCGCTCGGCGACACCCTCACCACCAAGGACGAGATCCGCGCCGAGGCCGAGCGCCGTGGCCTCGCCGTCGCCAAGAAGCCCGACAGCCACGACATCTGCTTCATCGCCGACGGCGACACCCAGGGCTTCCTGGCGAGCCGCCTCGGCACCGCCGAGGGCGACATCGTCGACGAGTCGGGCACGAAGGTCGGCACCCACGAGGGCGCCTTCGGCTTCACCATCGGCCAGCGCAAGGGCCTGCGCATCGGCCACCCCGCCCCCGACGGCAAGCCGCGCTACGTCCTGGACATCTCCCCGGTGAACAACACGGTGACGGTCGGCCCGGCCGAGTCCCTCGACGTCACCGCCCTCACCGCCATCAAGCCCCGCTGGTGCGGCACCGCCCCCTCCGCCCCCGGCACCTACACCGCCCAGCTCCGCGCCCACGGCGGCGAGACCGAGGTCACGGCGGAACTCGTCGACGGCACCCTGAACGTCACCTTCACCGATCCGGTACGGGGCGTGGCCCCCGGCCAGGCGGTCGTCCTGTACGACGGCACCCGCGTGGTCGGCTCGGCGACGATCGCGACGACGGCGCGACGCGAGACGGCGGCGGCGACAACGTCCGGCTGACCCGGGCGACCTCCGGAGCCACGCCGGTCCCTTGTGCGCCGTCCGAGCTGACCACCGGCTACGTACGGCACACCGAGGCGCCGGCCGCCGTGCGGCTCCAGTGACGGCACCCGGTACTCCGGACCGGTGTCTGGGAGATGAGCCCGGACCTGCCCGAGGTCTGACCGCGCCGCCCGTTGCTTCCCCCCACGCCGAAGCCCGGCAGGAACATGGTCATCCTCGGACTCGTCGCGGACCGATGGGGCGAGTGCGCCACAAGGGAAGGGGGCTCGGACCGGGCGGCAGGACCGCCTTGGTCGGGTTCGCGCTCGGCGCCTGAGCCACGGATGCCTTTGCGGCGCCCCGTGCGGCCACGTCCGACCCCTGTACGGGCGTGACCGCGCGGGACGGGACGTGGGCTCAGGACGCCTGACGCAGCGGGACGGTTCTTGCGAAGAATTCGGCCAGCACCGGGGCCACCGCCTGCGGGGCCAGGTCGCGGGTCTGGCCCGTCAGGGTGCGGTGGCGGGCGCGGGGGAGGGTCTCCGCGAGGGCTCGGGTGGCCTGGCGGGCCGGGGTGGGACTGGAGCCGCCGCCGATCACCAGGGTGCGGGCCGTGACGGAGGCGAAGCGGGCGGCCGGGATCGCGCCGTTGCCGAGGATCGCGTCGTCGTACGCGAGGGTGTGGGCCATCGCCAGCAGGTCGCTCCACAGCGGGGCGCGGCGCATCCGGGCGATCATGTCGGCCGGCACGCCCGTCACGGACAGGAACAGCTCGACGGCCCCCGCGCGGTCCCCGGTGGACAGCAGCCGGTGCAGCCGGGAGGTGCAGCACGCCTTGTACTGGAGGCCCGACGGGCCCGGCGTGTACGGCGGTTCGTACACCGCCAGCAGGTCGACGGGGAGCCCGGCGGCCTGTGCCTCCAGGGCCAGCGCACCGCCGGCGCCCATGCCGAAGACGGAGGCCCGGCCGCCCACCGCGGTGACGAGTGCGGCCAGGTCCTCGATCTCGCGCTCCACCGCGTACGGCATGCTGTCGCCGCTGGAGCCGCGGCCGCGCCTGTCGTACGTGACGACATGGAAGTGCGGCGCGAGCAGACGCGCCAGCGGCGCCTCGGTGGCCGCCATGCCCAGCGAGCCGCCGACCAGGATCACCGGCGGGCCTTCACCGCGCCGCCGGTACGCGATCATGGTGCCGTCGCGGGAGAGAATCTTGTCCATGCGAGGGTGGACCGCCGGGCCCGGAGAAACTCATCGCTTCTGCCGAAGTTTTTTTGAAGTTCTTCGAAACCCCAGGTCAGACAGGCTTCTTGATGATCAGTCGGAGACCGTCTCGGTGTTGTAGAAGCAGAAGTGATCCTTGATCGCGCTGACTTCGGGCTTCGGCTCCGGGTAGGCCCAGACGAGATCCGCGGCGTCCGGGAGCGACCAGTAAGAGGCATCTCCCTTGAACGGGCAGTGGGTTCGGGTGTCCGAGGTCGTGAGGAGTTCGGTACGGACGTCCTCGGGCGGCAGGTAGTAGCGGACCGGACAGCCCGTCTCGCGCAGGACGAGCGGGCGCCGGCTCTCTGCGAGCACCTGCCCGTCGCGGACCACACGTACATGCTCGGTGCCGGGCTCGACCGTGATGCAGTGTCCTGGTGACGTAGTCATACAGAGGTCAGCCGTTTCGCGGACCGGATTCTTCCCCGACTCCCTAGGGCAGCCGGTTTTCCACCGGTTGCGGGGACCTGTCGGTGGTGGCCCTTACGGTTGGTCCATGAAGATCTGCGTATTTCTCTCCGCCGCCGACCTCGACGAGCGCTACACCCGGCCCGCCCGCGAATTCGCCGAGCTGCTCGGCAAGGGCGGACACACCCTGGTCTGGGGAGGCTCGGAGAGCGGCCTGATGAAGGTCGTCGCCGACGGGGTCCAGGAGTCGGGCGGGCGGCTGGTGGGGGTGTCCGTCGACTTCCTGGCGGCAAAGGCACGGGCCGACGCGGACGAGATGGTGATCGCGCGCGATCTGGCCGAGCGCAAGGCACTGCTCCTGGAGAAGGCCGACTCGGTCGTGATCATGGTGGGCGGCACCGGGACGCTCGACGAGGCGACCGAGATCCTGGAGCTGAAGAAGCACGGCAAGCACGACAAGCCGGTCGTCCTGCTCAACACGGCGGGCTTCTACGACGGGCTGCGCCAGCAGTTCCAGCGCATGGAGGACGAGGGCTTCCTGCCCGTTCCGCTGACCGACCTGGTGTTCTTCGCCAAGGACGGCGTGGGCGCGCTGGCCTACCTGGAGGAGTGGTCCGGCCTGCGGTGACGGGACGGCGGGGTGCGATCATGAGGGCATGCCCACTCATGTCATCACCGGTGCCGGTTCCGGCATCGGAGCCGCCGTCACCCGCCGTCTGCTGGAGCGCGGTGACGAGACCGTGCTGCTGGCCCGCGACGCGGGCCGTGCCAAGGAACTGGCCGGGCTCCACCCCGGCGCCCGTACGCTCGTCGGCGATCTCTCCAACCCGGACCGGTTGTCGTGGGCGCTCGCCCAGCAGGCGATGCCGGACCGGATCGACTCGCTGCTGCACATCGCGGGAGTGGTCGAGCTCGGCCGGGTCGGTGACCTCACGCCCAAGGCCTGGCACGTCCAGCTCAACGCCAACCTGGTCGCGCCCGCCGAGCTGACCCGGCTCTTCCTGCCGCTGCTGCGCGTCGCCCAGGGGCATGTGCTCTTCGTGAACTCGGGCGCCGGCCTCGCCGCACACGCCGAGTGGAGCGCGTACGCCGCGAGCAAGCACGGTCTGAAGGCCCTCGCCGACTCGCTTCGTCAGGAGGAGCACGCGAACGGCGTCCGCGTGACCTCCGTCTACCCCGGGCGCACCGCCAGCCCCATGCAGGCCAAGGTGCACCGGCAGGAGGGCAAGGAGTACGACCCCTCCCGCTGGATCGACCCGGAGTCGGTGGCCACCACGATCCTGATGGCCGTCGACCTGCCGCGAGACGCCGAGGTCAACGACCTGACGGTGCGCCCCGGCCGCTGACACCCAGGGGTTACGGAGCAGCCCTTAGGCTTCCCGTGTGAGCGACAAGAGCGAGTTCAGCGGTTGCCCGGCCACCGGGATCGGGTCCATGCCCGGGGGAGACGCGCGGGAGGCGGCGAAGACCGTCACCGGCTCCTTCGCGGGCGGCGAGGGCCTGCCATATCTGGCGGAGCTGCCCGCCCGGGGGCCCGGCGCGGACATGATCGGGCGGACCATCGGGCTGCTCGTCGACCTGTACGGACACGTCGAGCCCAGCGGCTGGCGGATCAGCGACCGGCCCGGCCGCGACACCCGCCGGGCCAGGTCCTGGCTCGGCGAGGACCTCGACGCCCTGGAGGAGTTCACCCAGGGGTACGAGGGGCCGCTCAAGGTCCAGGCCGTCGGCCCCTGGACGCTGGCCGCCGCACTGGAGCGGCGGGGCGGCGAGGCCGCGCTCGGCGACCCGGGCGCCTGCCGCGACCTGGCGGGCTCACTCGCGGAGGGGCTGCGCGCCCACCTCGCGGAGGTGCGGCGCCGGGTGCCCGGTGCCGAAGTGATCCTCCAGCTCGACGAGCCGTCCCTGACCGCCGTACTGCGCGGGCGGGTCACGACGGCCAGCGGCTACCGCACCTACCGGGCCGTGGACCGCCAGGTCGTCGAGGGCACCCTGCGCGATGTCCTGGCGGCGGCCGGGGACGGGACGACACTCGTTCACACCTGCGCGCCCGAGGTGCCGTTCGCGCTGCTGCGCCGGGCCGGGGCCGGCGGCATCTCGTTCGATTTCTCGCTGCTCACCGAGCGTGAGGAGGAGGCGATCGGGGAAGCCGTCGAGGGCGGCACCCAGCTCCTCCTCGGAGTGGTGCCGGGTACCGACCCGGCCTCGGGCGGATTGTCGGACCCGGGCGGTAGCGTCATGGGTGTCAGGACGTTGTGGCGCAGGCTGGGGCTGAATCCGGGGACTCTGACGGAGTCCGTGGTGATCACCCCGTCGTGCGGGCTCGCGGGTGCCTCGCCCGCGTACGCGCGCGCCGCGCTCGCCCACTGCGTCCGGGCCGCGAGATCGCTCGCAGACAACCCTGAGTAACGGGGCAACGGGTAACGGGAGGACGAGACGATGGCCGGCGAACAGCAGACGACGGTGCCCGCACAGGCCCAGGAGCAGCACGCGCTGCTCGCCGAGCAGATCGAGGAGCACCGCTTCCGGTACTACGTGAGCGACCAGCCGGTCGTCAGCGACGCCGAGTTCGACCGGCTGATGCGCGAGCTGGAGGCGCTGGAGGACACGTATCCGCAGCTGCGTACCCCGGATTCGCCGACCCAGAAGGTCGCGGGCCCGTACCGGACGGAATTCACCTCCGTCGAGCACCGCGAGCGGATGCTCTCGCTGGACAACGCCTTCGACGATCTGGAGCTGGCCGCCTGGGGCGAGCGGATCGCCCGGGACGTCGGCACCACCGACTACCACTTCCTGTGCGAGCCGAAGGTCGACGGACTGGCGGTCAACCTCACCTATGAGCACGGGCGGCTGACCCGGGCCGCCACCCGCGGCGACGGCCGCACCGGCGAGGACATCACCCCCAACATCCGTACGATCGCCGAGATCCCGCACCGGCTGAAGGGCGACCGGATCCCGGCGCTGGTCGAGATCCGCGGCGAGGTCTTCTTCCCGATGGAAGCCTTCGAGGAGCTCAACGCCCGGCTCGTCGAGGCCGACGACAAGCCGTTCGCCAACCCGCGCAACGCGGCGGCCGGTTCACTGCGCCAGAAGGACCCGAAGGTCACCGCCACCCGCCCGCTGCACATGGTGGTGCACGGCATCGGCGCCCGCGAGGGCTTCGACATCGACTGCCTCTCGCACGCCTACGAGCTGCTGCACGAATGGGGCCTGCCCACCGCCAAGTACAACAAGGTGGTGGATTCCCTCGACGGAGTACGGGAGTTCATCAGGTACTTCGGTGAGAACCGGCACTCCGTGGAGCACGAGATCGACGGCGTCGTCGTCAAGCTCGACGAGATCCCGCTCCAGGGCCGGCTCGGCTCCACCTCCCGCGCCCCGCGCTGGGCGATCGCCTGGAAGTACGCCCCGGAGGAGGTCAACACCAAGCTGGTCAACATCAGGGTCGGCGTCGGCCGGACCGGCCGGGTCACGCCGTACGCGCAGGTCGAGCCGGTCGAAGTGGCGGGCTCCGAGGTGGAGTTCGCCACCCTGCACAACCAGAACGTGGTGAAGGCGAAGGGTGTCCTCATCGGGGACACGGTGGTGCTCCGCAAGGCGGGCGACGTGATCCCGGAGATCCTCGGCCCGGTCGTCGACCTCCGTGACGGCACCGAGCGGGCGTTCGTCATGCCCACCGAGTGCCCGGAGTGCGGTACGGAGCTGCGGCCCATGAAGGAGGCCGACATCGACGTCCGCTGTCCCAACGCACGCTCCTGCCCCGCCCAGTTGCGGGAGCGGCTCGCCTATCTCGCGGGCCGCAAGTGTCTGGACATCGACCACTTCGGCTATGTCGCCGCCGCCGCCCTCACCAAGCCGCTGGAGCCCGCCGAGCCGCCGCTGCGCGACGAGGGCGATCTGTTCGGGCTGACCGTCGAGGAGCTGCTGCCGATCCGGGCCTACGTCCTGGACCAGGACAGCGGGCTGCCCAAGCGCGACCCGAAGACCGGCGAGGAGAAGACCGCCTGGGTCTTCGCCAACCAGCAGGGCGAGCCGAGGAAGAACGCCGTCGCCATGCTCGACGCCATCGCCGCGGCCAAGGAAGCCCCGCTGGCGCGGATCCTCACCGGGCTCTCCATCCGCCATGTCGGCCCGGTCGCCGCCGCGGAGCTGGCCCGTCAGTTCCGTTCCATCGACCGGATCGACGAGGCCACCGAGCAGGAGCTGTCCGACGCCGACGGGGTCGGCCCCATCATCGCCGCGTCGGTGAAGCAGTGGTTCGCCGAGGACTGGCACCGGGAGATCCTGCGCAAGTGGCGCGAGGCCGGGGTCCGGATGGAGAACGAGGGTGCGGGGGAGGACGAGGGGCCGCGTCCGCTCGAAGGACTCACCGTCGTCGTCACCGGCACGCTGGCCGGCCACACCAGGGATGGCGCGAAAGAGGCGCTCCAGAGCCGCGGCGCGAAGGTGACAGGTTCCGTTTCGAAGAAGACCTCCTTCGTGGTCGTCGGTGACAACCCCGGTTCGAAGTACGAAAAGGCCATGCAGCTGAAGGTGTCGGTGCTGGACGAGGACGGCTTCGCCGTACTGCTCGAACAGGGTCCGGATGCGGCCCGCGAGGCGGCGGTTCCGGCCGAGGAACCGGCGCAGTAGGCGGATCCCCGCCCCCGGGCGGGGTATCGGAACAGAACGGCGGCCGTCGGAGCGGAACGGTGGCCGTACGACGGGGAGGTGGGCGAATGATGAGCAAGGAGGTGATAAAGGATGTAGAGGGGCATGCCAGGGCAAGGGTTGCGCCGTTTCGGCCGGTTCACCCGATCGGCGCATAGCAGATGCTGACGGATGGTCGGTCCGCATTCGGGCAAGAGCGTCAGAGCGCTGCCCGTAGAAGCCTTCCGCGGCCTACTGTTGAGACGTGCACCTGCCGTGCCCGGCCGCGGGGTGGGAAACCGGGTCGTGGCGGCGTGGAACGGAACCATCGGGTGACATCGGCACCGCCGGCTGTGAGAGGGACGGAATGAAACCGACCGAGAGCGCCGCACCGGTGTCGCGGCTGCAAGGTTTCGTCGGCCTCACGCCAAAAGTGGGCGCTGTTGCCGTGGCGATCGCCGTTGTCCAGATCGCGACCGGTTTCTACCGGACCGTGAGCGAGGGGCACGCGCTCTTTCCCGACGGCAGGGCCGGCTGGTCCCTCGCCGTCCTGACCGGAATCATCGTCGGCCATCTCGTCGCGCTCGGCCGCGACCGCTGGTGGGGAGGGACCGGTTCCGGCGCCTCCCTCACCCTGGCGGTGCTGTTGCTCTACGGCTGGGTGCCCGCCGGTCTGGTCTCCCTGGTCGTCGTCGTCCTCGTCGGTGTCGCCCGCAGACACCGCTGGTGGCAGGGGCTGCTGCACGGCGCGGTGGACATCCTGGGGATCGGCGCGGCGGCCCTGGTGCTCGCCGCCTTCGGCGAGGTGCAGACCGTCGAGTCACCCTGGCAGCCACTCGACTGGGGCATCGACTCCGTCCCCGAGGTCCTCCTCGCCGCCTCCACCTACCTCGTGGTCACCAGGGTCCTGCTGTGGTACGCGAGGACGCCCCAGGGCGGCGGACTGCCGACCATCGCCCGTACCGCCCTGCTGCGCCAGGGCCTCGTCGCCCTGGCCCTCGTCGCCATCGCGCCGCTGATCTGCGTCGTCGCGATGGCCACCCCCCTGCTCCTGCCGCTCTTCGCCGTCCCGCTGATCGCCCTCGACTCCGCCCTCTGGATCGCCAGGGCCCGCGCCGAGGAGCAGCTGCGCGACCCGCTGACCGGGCTGCCCAACCGGCAGTGGCTGCTGGAGCGCACCTGGACGGCCCTGGAGGACGCCGAGTCCGTCGGCGCCAGATCCGCTCTCGTCCTGATCGACCTCGACCGTTTCCGTGCGGTCAACGACACTCTCGGCCATCTGGCGGGGGACCGGCTGCTGTTGCAGATAGCGGAACGCCTCAGACTCGCCCTGCCCCGGGGCGCGGAGGCCGCGCGGCTGGGCGGCGACGAGTTCGCGGTGCTGCTGCCGACCGCGGACTCCACCACCAGCGCCCAGCGGGTCGCCCGCCACCTGGTCGCCGAGCTGTCCTCCCCGCTGGACCTCGACGGACTGACCCTGGTGCTGGAGGCCAGCGCCGGAGTCGCCGTCTACCCGGACCACGCGCTGGACGCCGAGGGGCTGCTCAGGCGCGCGGACGTGGCGATGTACCAGGCCAAGCGGGACCGCACGGGCGTCGAGGTCTACGAGTCCAAGCGGGACAGCAACACCCCGGACCGGCTCGGGCTGCTGGGCGATCTGCGCCGCGCCCTGGACGCCGGCGAGGTCGAGCTCCACTACCAGCCGAAGGTCCGATTCGACGGCCAGGTGGCCGGCCTCGAAGCCCTGGTGCGCTGGGTGCATCCGGAACGCGGCAGGGTTCCTCCGGACGAGTTCATCGCCATCGCCGAGTCGTCCGGCCTCATGCCGCACCTCACGGAGTACGTCCTGGAGACGGCGCTGGCCCAGGTCGCCCGGTGGCGGGCGCAGGGGCTGTTCGTCCCGGTCGCGGTCAACGTCTCCCCGCGCGACGTCCACACCCCCGGGTTCGCGGGCGGCGTCGCGGCCAGGCTCGCCCGGCACGGCGTCCCGGCCGGGGCCCTGCAGCTGGAGATAACGGAACACGTGCTGCTGGAGGACCCGCAGCGCGCCGCCGACACGCTCGCCGGGCTGACCGGGCACGGCGTGAAGATGTCCCTCGACGACTTCGGCACCGGGTACTCCTCGCTCGTCCATCTGCGCCGGCTGCCGGTCAGCGAGCTGAAGATCGACCGCTCGTTCGTGGCCCGGCTGGCCGTGGACAACGAGGACGCGGAGATCGTCCGCTGCACGATCGACCTGGCCCACTCGCTGGGTCTGCTGGTCGTCGCGGAAGGCGTCGAGGACGACGAGACCTGGGAGCGGCTGCGGGATCTGCGCTGCGACGCGGTGCAGGGCTGGCTGGTTGCCGCGGCGATGCCGCCGCAGGAGACCACGGCCTGGCTGCGGGCACGCGGCGAGCACGGCTGGCGGCGCCCGGCCGAGCTCGCGGCAGCAGCGGCCGCCGCCGCGGCGGCAGCCGGCACACAGCCGGAACTGGAACAGCGCCAGCCCGGACGACCGGTCAACTCCAGGCCCGCGACGACCTGAGGGCGCGGGGGCCTGAGCCCGCGGAGGCCTGAGGCTGCGGCGGTCCGGGCCTGCGGCGGTCCGGGCCTGTGGTGGTCCGGGCCTGTGGTGGTCCGGGCCTGTGGTGGTCCGGGCCTGTGGTGGTCCGGGCCTGTGGTGGTCCGGGCCTGTGGTGGTTCAGGCCCGCGACGACCTGAGGGCGCGGGGGCCTGAGCCTGCGGGGGTTGAGGCTGTGGTGGTCCGGGCCCGTGGCGCTCCGGGCCTGTGGTGGTCTGGGCCTGTGGCGGTTCGGGCCCGCGGTGGTCCAGGCCCGCGACGGCCCGAGCTGCGGCGGTCTGAGGCCGTGCCCGTCCGTACGACCGGTCGACTCCCGGCCCCGAAGACCCGAGGGCCCGGAGGCGCGGGGTCCTGAGCCTCCGGCGACCTGCCCCCGCCCCGGATTTCGCCCGGCCACGGGGAACAGCCCCCGGCCAACAGGGGTCGACCCGCCCCCGCCCTCCGCCCGGCGCGGGCGCTTCAGTGGGCGGGTGCGAAGTGGCCGATCAGTAGTGCCAGACGGTGGTCGTGAGCCTCCGGGGGAGGCGGCCGCTGCGTCCCGCGCGTCCGTCGCCGAGGTGCGGGCCGTCCGTAGCCCTTCGGCCGGCCCGCCGCAGCCCTCCACCGCGACCGCCGCCATGACGGCGTCCCTGCCCTTGAAGGGGCTGAGAGGACCGGCCGGCTGTACTCGACTTCCGAGGCGAGCCGGCGCGTGGTCACCGCGCTCCAGCCCGCCGACTCCGCCTGCTTCCACGCGGCCGTCACGATCAGCTGCCCCCGCTCCGCCCGCCCCCGCTCCGCCCGCCCCCGCTCCGCCCGCCCCCGCTCCGCCCGCCCCCGCTCCGCCCGCCCCCGCTCCGCCCGCCCCGCTCCCGGCGCGTCCGAATAGCCATGCCAGAAATGCTAGCAACGCTAGCAAGTCTGCCGATGCTTCTGCTACCTTCGCTCTTGTTGCTAGCAGCGCTAGCGGCGCGGCCGGTGAAGCCGCCCCATGAACTCGTCCGGTGTGAAGCCGGCAGAAGCCAGGAGTCCTGCCATGACCGTCGCCGCGTACACGCTCGCCGTGGTGCTCGACCTGTTCGTCGTGTTCATCGGAGCCCGCTTCCTGCTCCAGCCCCTGCCCTCCGCCGCCGGATACGGAGTCCCCGCCACGGAGGACGGGGACCGCGCGTACCTCACGGTCAAGGGGCTCAGGGACCTCACCCTGGGCCTGCTCGGCCTGGCGCTTCTCGCGTTCGTCGGCGCGCGGGCCGAGGCCTGGTACATGCTGCTCGTGGCGCTGGCGCCGCTCGGCGACACGCTCATAGTGCTCCGCCACGGCGGGACGAAGGCGGTCGCGTACGGCATCCACTTCGCGACCGCAGCCGTGGTGCTCGTCAGCGCCGGACTGCTGTTCGCCGTCTGAGACCCGAGGAGCCGCAGTGTCGCTGATCGTTCCCGAGTTCCTGGCGGGGGAGAGGTCGTCACGGCCGGCGTGGAACGCTTCGAGTACTTCCGCCACCTGCAACGCATCGCGCTGGGCGGGCTGAGCCCCGAGTCGCTCCTGGAGGTGCAGGAGCGCTACGACAACCACTTCCCGAACAGTGCGGTGTGGGAGAAAAGGCACTGCGGAGCCCCTCCGGGGGAAACCGTTTAGGGGCCATGCCTCCGGGCCCCATAAGATTGGGCCAAAACCACACACCAACCCCTGAGGATCGCTGCATGCCTGGCATCACGCGCGAGGAGGTCGCCCACCTCGCCCGGCTGGCGCGTCTGGAGCTGAAGGGCGAAGAGCTCGATCACTTCGCCGGTCAGCTCGACGACATCATCGGCGCGGTCGCCCGCGTCTCCGAGGTCGCCGACCAAGACGTACCGCCGACCTCCCACCCGCTGCCGCTGACCAACGTCATGCGCGCGGACGAGGTCCGTCCGTCGCTCACCCCCGAGCAGGCGCTCTCCGGCGCCCCGGCCCAGGAGCAGCAGCGTTTCAAGGTGCCGCAGATCCTGGGGGAGGACTAACAGCCATGACGGACCACAGCACCATCATCAAGCTCACCGCTGCCGAGATCGCCGCGAGGATCGCCTCCGGCGAGCTCACGGCCGTCGAGGTCACCGAGGCACACCTGGCCAGGATCGACGCGGTCGACGAGAAGGTCCACGCCTTCCTGCACATCGACCGTGAGGGCGCGCTCGCGCAGGCCCGCGCCGTCGACGCCAAGAAGGCGGCCGGCGAGAAGCTCGGCCCGCTGGCCGGCGTCCCGCTCGCGCTGAAGGACATCTTCACCACGAAGGACATGCCGACCACCGTCGGCTCCAAGATCCTCGAAGGCTGGATCCCGCCGTACGACGCGACCCTCACCGGGAAGCTGAAGGCCGCCGACGTCGTCATCCTCGGCAAGACCAACATGGACGAGTTCGCCATGGGGTCCTCCACCGAGAACAGCGCCTACGGCCCGACCGGCAACCCGTGGGACCTCACCCGCATCCCGGGCGGCTCCGGCGGCGGCTCGTCCGCCGCGCTCGCCTCGTACGAGGCCCCGCTCGCCATCGGCACGGACACTGGCGGCTCCATCCGCCAGCCCGCCGCCGTCACCGGCACGGTCGGCGTCAAGCCCACCTACGGCGGCGTCTCCCGCTACGGCATGGTGGCCTTCTCCAGCTCCCTGGACCAGGGCGGGCCCTGCGCCCGTACCGTCCTGGACGCGGCCCTGCTGCACGAGGTCATCGGCGGGCACGACCCGATGGACTCCACGTCCATCGACGCCCCGGTCCCGCCGGTCGTCGAGGCCGCCCGCAACGGCAGCGTCGAGGGCATGCGCGTCGGTGTCGTCAAGCAGTTCGCCGGTGAGGGCTACCAGGCCGGTGTCGTCCAGCGCTTCAACGAGTCGGTCGAGCTGCTCAAGTCGCTCGGCGCCACGATCGTCGAGCTGGACTGCCCGTCCTTCGACCTGGCCCTGTCGGCGTACTACCTGATCGCGCCGTCCGAGTGCTCCTCCAACCTGGCCCGCTTCGACGCCATGCGTTACGGGCTGCGCGTCGGCGACGACGGCACGCGCTCCGCCGAGGACGTCACCGCGCTCACCCGCGAGGCCGGCTTCGGCGACGAGGTCAAGCGCCGCGTCATCCTCGGTACGTACGCCCTCAGCTCCGGCTACTACGACGCGTACTACGGCTCGGCCCAGAAGGTCCGCACCCTCATCACCCAGGACTTCGAGAGGGCCTTCGAGCAGGTGGACGTCATCGTCTCCCCGACGACGCCCACCACCGCCTTCCCGATCGGCGAGCGCGCCGACGACCCGATGGCGATGTACCTCGCGGACCTGTGCACCATCCCGACCAACCTCGCGGGCAACTCCGCCATGTCGCTGCCCTGCGGCCTGGCGCCCGAGGACGGCCTGCCGGTCGGGCTGCAGATCATCGCCCCCGCCATGAAGGACGACCGTCTCTACAAGGTCGGAGCCGCCGTCGAGGCCGCCTTCGTGGAAAAGTGGGGACACCCGCTGCTGGAGGAGGCTCCGTCGTTGTGAGCGCACTGACCAAGGCCAAGGGCTTCAAGAAGTCCAAGACCGGCACGTACCTGTCCATCGGCACCACCGCCTTCGGGGCCGTCAGCGTGCTCAAGCAGGCCAAGAAGGCACGCTACGAGCACGACACGCTCCGACTGATCGACGCCGTCGTCTCCGCCGCCGCCATCGCCACGGGTGTCGCCCTGCTGCTGCGCGAACTCAAGCGCCTCGGCGACGACGACGTACTGCTGGGCTGAGAGGGAAGTTTCACCGTGACTGTCATCGACCTGGTGTCGTACGAGGACGCGCTCGCGTCCTACGACCCCGTCATGGGCCTGGAGGTCCATGTCGAGCTCGGCACCAAGACCAAGATGTTCTGCGGCTGCTCCACCGAGCTCAAGCAGGACGCCAACTCCCAGACCTGCCCGGTCTGCCTCGGCCTGCCCGGCGCCCTGCCGGTCGTCAACGAGATCGGCGTCGAGTCCGCCATCAAGATCGGCCTCGCGCTGAACTGCGAGATCGCCGAGTGGTGCCGCTTCGCCCGGAAGAACTACTTCTATCCGGACATGCCGAAGAACTTCCAGACCTCCCAGTACGACGAGCCGATCGCCTACAACGGCTATCTGGACGTCCAGCTGGAGGACGGGGAGATCTTCCGGGTGCAGATCGAGCGCGCCCACATGGAGGAGGACACCGGCAAGTCGACCCACGTCGGCGGAGCCACCGGCCGTATCCACGGCGCGTCCCACTCCCTGCTGGACTACAACCGGGCCGGCATCCCGCTCATCGAGATCGTCACCAAGCCGATCGAGGGCGCGGGCGCCCGCGCCCCCGAGGTCGCCAAGGCGTACGTCGCCGAGCTCCGCGAGCTCATCAAGGCGCTCGGCGTCTCGGAGGCCCGCATGGAGATGGGCCAGATGCGCTGCGACGTCAACCTGTCGCTGCGCCCCAACGGCACCGAGACCTTCGGTACCCGCTCCGAGACGAAGAACGTGAACTCGCTGCGTTCCGTCGAGCGGGCCGCCCGGTTCGAGATCCAGCGCCACGCGGCCGTGCTGTCCTCCGGCGGCACCATCGTGCAGGAGACCCGGCACTTCCACGAGGAGGACGGCTCCACCACGGCCGGCCGCATCAAGGACAACGCCGAGGACTACCGCTACTTCCCCGAGCCGGACCTGGTGCCGGTCGCCCCGGCCCGCGAATGGGTCGAGGAGCTGGGCAAGGGCCTCCCCGAGCTGCCCCGGCTGCGCCGGGCGCGGCTCAAGGAGGAGTGGGGTGTCTCCGAGCACGACATGCAGTCCATCCTCAACGCGGGCGCGGTCGACCTGATCGTCGCCACGACCGACGCGGGCGCCCCCTCGGACCAGGCCCGCAAGTGGTGGATGGGCGAGCTGGCCCGTAACGCCAACGAGACCGGCCGCGGTCTCGACGAGCTGCCGATCACCCCGGTGCAGGTCGCCAGGGTGGCCGAGCTCGTCACCTCGGGCGACCTCAACGACAAGCTGGCCCGCCAGGTCATCGAGGGCGTCCTCGCGGGCGAGGGCGACCCGGACACCGTCGTCGAGAAGCGCGGCCTGAAGGTCGTCTCCGACGAGGGCGCGCTGTCCACCGCGGTCGACGAGGCCATCGCGGCCAACGCGGCCATCGCGGACAAGATCCGCGGCGGCAAGGTCGCGGCGGCGGGCGCGCTCGTCGGCGCGGTCATGAAGGCCACCCGCGGCCAGGCGGACGCGGCCCGGGTGCGTGAGCTGATCCTGGAGAAGCTCGGCGTCGAGGGCTGACCCTCCGGCGCAGGCACGTCCCCCGAGGGGCGGCACACCCGTGAGCCGGGTGTGCCGCCCCTTGGACTTTCCCGCACGACCTGTTGGACGTTCACCACCGAGCCGTACGGAATCCTTCCGCGCGCCACCTGGCTTGATTAGTTTCCCGGCTGTACGACAGGACTCGGGAGGCTCACTTGACCACGGACATTTCACGTCGACGGCTCTTCGCGCTGGGCGGCGGTGCGCTCGGCGCCGCGGCGGCGGGGTCGCTGCTGCCGCCTTCGCTGCAGGCCGCGATCGCCGCGCAGCCGGCACACTCGGCGGGGTCCGGCGGCCGGGACGGGCTCGGAGCCATCAAGCACGTGGTGATCCTGATGCAGGAGAATCGTTCCTTCGACCATTACTTCGGGACGCTCCGGGGCGTACGCGGCTTCGGTGACCGCAACGCCGTCGAACTGCCCTCGGGCAAGCCGGTCTTCGAGCAGCCCGCCGCGCTCGGCTCCTCCGTGCTGCCGTTCCCGGTGCGCGACGCCGCCGAGATGCAGAAGAAGGACCTCCAGTACATCGGCGCGCTCGACCACTCCTGGAGCGGTGGCGGCAAGGCGTGGGCCGGCGGGTGGATGAACGGCTGGGTGACCGCGAAAACGGCCGCCACCATGGCGTACTACGACCGCCGCGACATCCCGCTGCACTACGAACTGGCCGACACCTTCACGGTCTGCGACGCCTACCACTCCTCCATCCACTCCTCGACCAGCCCCAACCGCAACCACCTGTGGAGCGGGAAGACGGGCAACGAACCGAACGGCAAGCGGGCCGTCGGCAACGACGCGTACAACGAGGGCACCCACCCCGGCTACGACTGGGGCACGTACGCGGAGCGGCTGGAGAAGGCCGGGCGCAGCTGGCGCACGTACACCGAGTGGGAGAACTTCACCGACAACCAGATCGAGTTCTTCGCCACCTTCAAGGCGGTGGCCCGCAAGGCGCTGGCGAAGACCGGCGGCCACACGTTCATGGAGTCGTTCTACGCCGCGGTGCGGGACGCCGACGCCACGGAGCGGGAGCGGCTGTTCGGCCTGCTGGAGGAGGGTGTCGCCACCCTCGACAAGACCGAACGCAGCCTGTTCGAGCGGGCGTTGCGCCGGGTGGAGACCGGGACGCTGGCCGACGAGTTCGCCAAGGACGTCGCGGCCGGCACCCTGCCGGAGGTCTCCTACCTGGTGCCGTCCGCCGTCGACTCCGAGCACCCGAGCGTCTCCTCGCCGATCCACAGCGCGACGATCGTCTACAAGGTCCTGGACGCGCTGGGCAAGCACCCCGACGTGTGGCGGCACACCGCGGTTTTCATCAACTACGACGAGAACGACGGCTTCTTCGACCACGTGCCGCCGCCGGTCGCCCCGTCCGAGGTGACCGAGGAGCAGTGGGAGGGCAAGCCCACCGGGCTCGGCATGCGGGTGCCGATGCTCGTGGTGTCGCCGTGGACCATCGGCGGCTACGTCTGCTCCGAGGTCTTCGACCACACCTCCGTGGTCCGCTTCCTGGAGCGCTGGACCGGGGTGGAGGAACCGAACATCAGCGACTGGCGGCGCACCGTCACCGGCGACCTGACCTCCGCCTTCGACTTCTCGCGCACCCGCCGCCGGCCCGAGGTGGAACAGCCGGGCGCCATCCCGCCGTTCAGCGGCCGCTGGTCGCCGAAGCCGCCGGCCGTACAGCACATGCCCGTGCAGGAGCCCGGCGCCCGCCCGGCCCGCGCGCTGCCCTACCAGCCGGACGCGCAGGCGAAGGTGGTGAACGGCGCGGTGCGGGTGGCCCTCAGCAACACCGGGCGCTCGTCGGCGCACTTCGCGCTGTACCCGTACGCGGGTGAGTTCCCCGTACCGCAGCACCGGGACGTGAAGCGCACCGCGCAGTGGACGGTGCCCGTCACCGGCGAGGCCTACCGGTTCACGGTGACGGGGCCGAACGGCTTCCGCCGCGAGTTCGCCGGGCCCGCGAAGGGCGGCGCCTCGGCCGGGGCCGAGGTCGCCTCGCAGGTCGACGCCCATGAGCGCGACCTGCACCTCACGCTCCGCAACACCGGCCGGACCACGCTCACCTTCACGGTGCGGCCGCTCGGCTACGTCGACGAGGCGGACCTGCGGGACTGGACCCGGACCGTCAAGGTCAAGCCGGGACGCACCCGCACGGTGGTCCACTCGGCGGCCGACGCGCACGGCTGGTACGACCTGGACGTCACCGTCGACGGGGACGACGCGTTCCGGCGCCGGCTGATGGGGCACATCGAGAACGGCCGGGCGAGCGTCTCGGGCTGACGGACCGTCCGGCAGGCTCTCCGCACGGGGGTGCGGCGCCCACCGGAACCACCGCGGCACGGCCCGCGTGTCCTTGATCATGAACGAACTGATCGAGAAATGGGACGGAGTCACGGCGGGCACCGCCCCCGAGGAGGCGGACCCCGTCGTCCTGGAGTGCGCCCGCCTGCTCGCCGCCGAACCGGACGGCGAGCAGGCGGTCCTGCTGACCTTCGGGCTGGTGAACATGGCGCGGTACGTCCTCGGGCGACGGGGCGCCGACGTCGAGCGGGCCGTGGTGGACGCGCTCGGCGCCGCCGCCGAGGCCATGGACGAGCAGTGTCTTCAGGCCGGTGGGTGCGGGCACCCGGCCCATCCGTACACCGACAGCCTGGAGGAGTGGGACACGGACGCGGACGGGCTGCTCGACGCGCCCGACGCCCAGGTTCCGCTCGACGAGTGGGACGGCGCCGAGGCCTGCCCCCGTAATGCCGCCGGGTGGGCGCGGACGGCCGCCGATGTGATCCTGCCGGGCAGCACGGACGGCATCCCCGAGATCGTCCCCGAAAGCCACCAGAGATACATCCGCAGTCTGGGCAGTGTGCTCAACGACTATCCGAACGGTGATCCGTTCTGGGACCTGGACATCCACGCCGGACCGCCCCGCAGTCTCTCCCGGGCCGCTCTCGCCGGCTATGTCGTCGTCGCCCATGCGAACTGCTGGTACGCGGGGTCGGGCCGGATCAGACAGCGGTCGCTGCTCGACGACATGATCGAGGGCCTGGAGTTCGTACTGCCGCTGCTGCCGGACGAGTCCTGCGCGCACGGGGACGGCGAGCACCCGGCACTGCGCTCCGGCAGCGACGAGCAGGCCTCCGAGGGCATCCACCTGCAGAGCCCCGGCGGCCGGTCCGTCCTGCGCGAGGAACACGCGGACGGATACGGCGCCTCGCTGGAGGCATGGACCTGCACCACCTTCCTGCGCGCCCTCGCCGTCGAGGCCCGCGAGCATCTGCGCGAAGCGGTCGACAGACTCTTCGGCACCCGCGAGACGGCACATCTGGACCAGGTGTACCTGCGCGCCGACGGCCGGCTCGACATCGGGCCGCTGAGCGAGCGGCATGTCCCGTTCAAGGACGAGACGGCCTCCGAGGAGGCGGCGCTCTGGGCGGCCCGGCGGTACGAGCGGCTGGGCCCGGACGGACCCGCGCCCGACCGGACCGTCCTGCTGCTCCTGATGGGCACGGCGGCCGATTCCCTGGAGCTGTCGTACGGAATCGCCCGCGAGATCCTCGGCATCCTCCGCACCGCTGCCGCCACCCTGCCCGGCGGCACATGCGCCCACGCGGACGGCCATGCGCCCGCCCGTGAGCGCACGTCCGACCGGTTGGCACACATCGCGCACCTCTACGACCCCGACGCCTGCCCCGCCCCTGGCCCGGACTCCGGCCAGGGCTTCAGCAGCGAGGTGCTGACCTGCCCCGTCCATCTGGCGGAGGCCGTGACGAAGGGCATCGCGGAGATCGAGGAGCAGTTCGAGGACGAGCTGGAGGCGGAGGAGGAACGACTGGCCGAGTGAGGCGGCCGGAGGCCATTGCGCCACGGGGCCACGGCCATTCCTGCGGCCATTGTGAGTAAGGCCACGAAAGAGACAAAGGATCACTTTCGGCTGCCAGAGTGACGGTTCTCAGGTCATGCGTTCTTTGCAGGTAATTCATGTTTTTTACCGTCAAAGAACCACGAACCAGCAGGGAGCACGTCCGTTGGCTGCCATCGCCCGCTGGTGCATCAGGCACCGTCTCATCGCCGTCCTCCTCTGGCTGTTCGCCCTCGGCGGCGCGGCCACCGCGGCGGGCTTCGCGGGTTCCGCGTACTCCAACGACTACGAGGTCCCCGGTACGGAGTCCGGCCGGGCCACCGAACTGCTCAGGGCCGGCTTCACGGATCTCGGCGGGGACACCGACACCATCGTCTGGCACACCACCGACTCCACCGTGCGGGCCGCCGACGTCCGGCAGACGATGACCCGGACCCTGCACGCGGTCGAGGAACTGCCCGGGGTCGGCGCGGTCACCGGCCCGTACGGGGCCTCCGGCACCGCACAGATCAGCGCCGACGGACACACTGCCTACGCCACGATCACCTTCGACCGGCAGGTCGAGGAAATCCCGGCGCAGCAGGCCGAAGCCGTCGTCGACACCGCGAAGGCGGCCGCCGCCGACCACCTCCAGGTGGAGCTGGGCGGCCCGGCGGTGGCGCTCACCGAGGCACCCACCGCCCACCTCAGCGAGGCCATCGGGGTCGTCGTCGCGGCGGTCGTCCTCTTCCTCGCCTTCGGCTCGCTCGCCGCCAGCATGCTGCCCATCGCCACCGCACTGGTCTCCGTCGGCACCGCGTACGCGGGCACCGTGCTGCTCGGCCATGTGATGACCGTCGCCGACTTCGCCCCCATGCTGGGCATGCTGATCGGGCTCGGCGTCGGCATCGACTACGCGCTGTTCATCGTCACCAGACACCGCAGAGGGCTGCGCAGGGGCCTGTCGGTCACCGAGGCCGCTCGGACCGCCGTCGCGACGACCGGCCGCGCCGTGGTCTTCGCCGGGGCCACCGTCTGCATCGCGCTGCTCGGCATGCTGATCCTGCGGCTCGGGTTCCTCAACGGCGTGGCGATCGCCGCCTCGCTCACCGTCGTACTGACCGTGGCCGCCTCCGTCACCCTGCTACCCGCCCTGCTGTCCTTCATCGGGATGCGGGCCCTGAGCCGGCGCGAGCGCAGGCAACTCGCCGAGCACGGCCCGCAGCCCGAATCGCCCACGGGCTTCGCCGCCCGCTGGTCCGCCTTCGTCGAACGCCACCCCAAGCTGCTCGGGGCATGCGCCGCCGTCGTGATGCTGGTCCTCGCACTGCCCACGTTCTCCCTGCACCTGGGCAGCTCCGACCAGGGCAACAACCCCTCCTCGTCGACCACCCGGCAGGCGTACGACCTGCTGGCCGACGGATTCGGCCCCGGCGTCAACGGGCCGCTGACGATCGCCGCGCAGCTGGACGGCGCGGACGACCGGCTCGCGATGGACGGCCTGCCCGCCACGCTGCGGTCCACCGAGGGCGTGGCCTCGGTCGGCCCGGTCACGTACAACAGCAGCGGTGACACGGCCTTCGTCACCGTCGTACCGAAGTCGTCACCGCAGTCCCAGGAGACCAGTGAGCTCGTCGACCGGCTGCGCACCGACGTCCTGCCGGAGGCCGAGGAGAACAACTCGCTCCAGGCCCATGTCGGGGGAGTGACCGCCAGTTACGACGACTTCGCCCGGATCATCATCGGCAAACTCCCGCTCTTCGTCGGCGTGGTCATAGGGCTCGGCTGTCTGCTCCTGCTGCTGGCCTTCCGGTCGATCGGCATTCCGCTGAAGGCCGCGGTGATGAACGTGGCCGCCGTCGCCTCCTCGTTCGGGGTCGTCGTCGCGATCTTCCAGTGGGGGTGGGGGAGCGAGCTGCTGGGGCTGGGCAGTCCGGGGCCCATCGAACCGTTCCTGCCGGTGATCATGGTGTCGGTGCTCTTCGGACTGTCCATGGACTACCAGGTGTTCCTGGTGGGGCGGATGTACGAGGAGTGGCTGGAGACCGGGGACAACCGGCGGGCCGTCCGGGTGGGCCTCGCCGAGACCGGCCGGGTGATCAACTCCGCGGCCGTGATCATGATTTCGGTCTTCCTGGCGTTCGTCCTCAGCGGGGACCGGGTCATCGCGATGTTCGGCATCGCGCTCGCCGCGGCCGTCCTGCTGGACGCCTTCGTCCTGCGTACGCTGCTGGTCCCCGCGCTGATGCATCTGCTGGGCGGGGCGAACTGGTGGCTGCCGCGCCGGCTGGACCGGCTGCTGCCCCGGATCAGCATCGAGCCGCCCGAGCAGAGCCTGCCGCATGCGAAGATCTCGCAGGTGGCACAGGTCGAGCAGTTGCCGGAAGCGGTCCGAGAAGGAGCATGATGTTCGCGATATCCCTGGGTGACGACGGAGCGGAACTGCGTCCGCTGGAGATCTGGCAGGCGCAGGAGTTCCTCGACCACATGGACCGGGCCCGCGCGTTCATCGACCCGTGGATCCCCTTCGCCTCCTTCGCCACCGACCTGGACTCGGCGCGGGAGCTGCTGCGGCGGTACGCGGAGAAGCAGGCGGCGGACACCGGGCGGATCTACGGAATCTGGCTGGAAGGAACGCTCGTCGGCGGCGTCCTGTTCCGGATCTTCGACGCGGAGTCGGGGAACTGCGAGATCGGCTGCTGGCTGGAGCCGGCGGGTGGGGGGCGCGGGCTGGTCACCCGGGCGGCCCGGAAGCTGATCGACTGGGCGGTGTACGAGCGCGGCATGCACCGCGTGGAGTGGGACGCCTCCGCCGCGAACACCGCCAGCATCGCCGTGGCGAAGCGGCTCGGCATGACGCGCGACGGGGTGCTGCGCGAGAACTACCTGTACCGCGGCGAGCGGCACGACTCGGAGATCTGGTCGGTACTGGCCAGGGAGTGGCGGGCACGGAAGGACTGAGCGCCGGCCGTGCCGGCGCTTATGCCCCGGGACCGAACCGAGCCGGTGCGTACTTGCTCTGGTGCTCGCGGTACGAGCGGGCGAGGTGGTGCTGGAGCCGGATGTGGCGGAACTGGTACACCGCACCGGTCTGGCGCAGCACGCCCCGGCGGTAGGCATCGTCCAGGAAGGCCACCGTGTCCCAGGGCAGCCTGCCGGTCAGGGGCAGCCAGACGCGCGACAGGACCAGCCACCGCCCCCAGGCGGTGAACGAGAGCGCGTACGAGCACGAGCCCCCGAGCCCGCCGACCATGCCGATGGCCAGCCCGTCCGGCAGCCGCCAGATCAGGGTTCCGAGCAGCCCCTGGAGCAGATCGGTGATCAGGAATCCGCCGAGCGTGATCGCGAGGGTGAGCATCGGCACCAGGACGAGGACCTGCCGGGCCACCGTCGCGCGGTTCGAGGCCAGCAGGCCGACCGGGGTGGCCGCCGATGTGACGTCCAGCGGCGCCTCGAACGCGGCCATGAGCCCGAAGACGAGCCCGGCACCCGCACCGAAGATCAGCCCGAGGACCAGCATGTTGATCAGCGTGCCCTTGATCACCAGTTCGTTCGCGAGCGGAACCCCGTAGTACAGCCAGCGCTGGAGGGCGAGCGCGGACGCGCACCCGACGCCCATCACGAATCCGCCCGGCAGAACGGCGCCGAACCGGGTGGCGAACGTGCGGACCGGTCTGTGACCGATGCCGGTGCCCGCGCCGGGCAGCCGTAGCCGCAGCCGCACATGGGCCGGTTCGAAGGCCGCGGTGCCGAACCGGGCCAGGATCGCGTGGACGCACCCGAAGGCGAGGCCCGCGGCCGCCCCCAGCGAACCGCCCAGCAGGAGGGCCTCACCGATGGGGAACGGCAGGTTGATCAGATTGACGAACCACTGGGCGAGGGCGACGCAGAGCGCCGACGCCACCACCACCGACAGCAGACGCGTGGACAGCCGCAGCGAATCGCCGATCCGCCACCAGGCGAGATCCTGCTGGTCGCGGTCGAGCCGGGCCAGATGGTGGGCGAGGTAGCCGAGCCAGTGCTCGGCGTGCTCCGGGTCCCGGTGCCGCTCCGGGCGGCCCACGGCGCTCCGCTCGGCGACGCGGCGGCGGTAGACCGTCGGTACGAAGCCGGCCAGCAGGTGTTCCTCCAGGGAGTTCTCGTCGGGGAACCGCTCGGTGTCCAGCAGCTCGGCCGGATCCCCGCCGGGTGTCCCGCTGTACATCGTCCGCGCCAGGATGATCATGAGCGGGGTGCTCAGAACCCTGGCCAGAGGGGCGTCCGCGCCGCCCTCCCCGGCGGACAGCCGCGCCAGGACGGGGCTCCACACCGCCTCGCTCCCGCCGTCGCCACGGGGGACCGGGCGGGCCGTCCGGGGCAGGTAGTCGTCGAGGTCGTCGAGAGTGAGATCGGTGAGCTCCAGACCGGCGGCCCACACCAGCGGGGTGCGCGTTTCCTCGACCGCCTCGGCGAACTCGCCGCGTCGGCTGGTCAGGACGAGCGGGAGCGAGGTGGCGTTGAGTGTCTCCAGCGCGGTGCTCCGCAGACCTTCCGCGATCTCGTCGAAGCCGTCCAGGACCGGCAGTACGAGATCGGCGTCGACCAGCGCGGCGGCCAGCGTCGACCCGTCGCGGGCCCTGCGGGTGAGGTGGGGATGGTCGCGGACCAGGAGGTCGATCAGCCAGTCCCGTAACGCGATGGCCGTGGGATCCCAGGACCCGAGGCTGAAGATCACCGGCACCCGGTCGTGCGGCTCCCGGGCCTCCAACTGGTCCAGGACGAACCTGATCGTCAGGATCGACTTACCGGATCCGGCCCGGCCGAGCACCACCAGCCGCCCGGACAGGATCCGCCGGTAGACCTCGGCCACGCTGCCCAGATCGCCGCTCAGGTCCATTTCCTGCGAGGCCGCGCCGGGCGGCAGCCGCTGGATGTTCTCCGAATGGTCGGTCAGGGATTCGGGGGCGTCCTGCCAGCGCACGGGAAGCGGAAAGGGGTCGTGGACCCGGCGGTGTTCCTCCTCGCGCTGCCAGCGCCGCCGGATCTCCTTCGCCAGTTCCGTGGCGGCGTCCGCGAGTTCACTGTGGATCGGGTGCGGGGTGCGGGGCCCGTTCGCCTCCGGGCGGGAATTCTGCGCGGGAATTGATGGAGGGGCGGGGACGGGACCGGAATCCGGCTCGGTGGCGGGTTCGGGACCGGGTGCAGGTACGGGATCGGGAATGGGCCCGTCAACTGATTCGGGGATGAATTCGGGGATGGCCCCGGGAACGGAAACGGCGAATTCCGTCGTCGATCCCGTGAGTGTGGCCGCGAGCCGCTGACGGTCCTCGGGCCCGGCCTTCAGCGCGTCCGCCAGCAGGTTCACCGTACCCAGCCGGTGATCGCTGGATCTGCCCGTCTCCAGTCTGCGGATCGTGCGCACGCTCACCCCGGAACGTGCCTCCAGCTGCTCCTGCGTCAGCCCCGACCGCTTGCGCAGTCGACGCAACAACGTGCCGAGCTGATCCGCCACTTCGCCATCCCCTCCAGCACCGAGCGCGGCCGGCGACGAGCCTATCGTGACGACCGGTCATATATGGCCGGTCGGCTGTCCTGTCCGTCGGGCAGTGCGAACGCCACGATCAAGTGGTGCCCGGCCGGAGCGCCGACACGGGGCGGCGCACCGCACAGGGCACCGGAGAAGCGGCCGGTGCCGGGATCGGACGGATCCCGGCACCGGGCCGGAGCCGGCTTTCGCGGCTTTCTCCTGCTACGACCGATGAGGAGTTGACATGGCCTACCGATTCTGGTGCGGAGAGTGCGGTTTCAAGACGCCGTGGCTCGCCGAGTCCCGGGGTGCGCAGCGTCAGTTGGAGCACTACCTCAAGCAGCATCCCGGAATTCCCGCCGGTGGCCATGTGGAGACCAACCGGAAAAACCCCGAGGGCGGCTTCGGATTTCTGCAAGTGGCGGGAATCGCCCTCCTGTTGCTGATCATCGTCGTTTCCTGTCGACGCTGAGAGCGACCTGAATTCGACCGCACAACCGGAACGACCATCCAACCGAAAGGGACGGTAAAGAGAATGAGCGTGCTCGATTCATCCGGTACAGGCGTCGCGGTGGACACGGAGAACCCTGACGCCGGAGGCGCGGCCCGGCAGCAGCCGTCGCCGGCGCGCAGGCGCCGGAACCGGCGCAGGCTGCTGCCGGTGGCCGGCCTGACCTGCCTCCTGCTGACCGCCGCCGGCACGTCGAACGCGGCCGCCGGGGCCACCGGCCCGTCGACCGTCGCCCCGGCCACCGGCTCCTCGGCAGCCGCCCGGACCCCGGCCGAGATCCTTCAGGCCGGGGCCCAGCAGGGGATCGCCGACGGGTACCCGGGCGTGATCGGCATGGTCCGGAAGGGCGACACCGCCCAGTACGTGCACGCGGGGGTCGGTGACCGCGCGACCAAGGTGCCGGCGGACCCGAAGGCGGCGTTCCGGATCGGCAGCAACACCAAGGCGTTCGTCTCCACCGTGCTGCTCCAGCTGGAGGGCGAGAAGAAGCTCTCGCTGGACGACACCGTTGCCCGGTGGCTGCCGGGAGCGGTCGACGCCAACGGATACGACGGCTCGAAGATCACGATCCGTCAGCTGCTCAACCACACGTCGGGCCTGCCCGACTACCTCAGTGCCGTGCAGATCAACGCGCCGTACTTCCTCAACCTCAACCCGAGGGAGGTCTTCCCGCCGCAGAACCTGGTCGACGTCGCCCTCGGCATGCGCGCGCCGACGAGCACGCCGGGGGAGAAGTTCGGCTACTCCAACACCAACTACGTGCTCGCAGGCATGGTGATCAAGGCCGTCACCGGTTCGGAACCGGCCGCGGAGGTGCAGCGGCGCATCATCGAGCCGCTCGGCCTGCGCGACACGAGTTTCCCCACCGCCGACCCCGCGCTCTACGGCAACCACCTCCACGGCTACGTGCTCCGGGCGATTCTCATCGACGACGCCACGGTCTCCAACGTGCAGGTCAGCGGGAGTGCCGGTGCCATGGTGTCGACCATGGACGACCTGGCCACGTTCTCCCGGGCGCTGATGACCGGGAAACTCCTGGAGCCCGCGCAGCTGGCCGAGCTCAAGACCACCGTCCCGGTGAACGCCGAAGCCGGTTACGGGCTGGGCATCGAACACGTGAAGCTGTCCTGCGGGAAGTGGGCCTGGGGGCACAACGGCGCGGTGCTCGGCTACTTCAGCGAGTGGCTGAGCAGCGAGGACGGCACCGAACAGGCGCTGCACGCCAACAACGAGTTCCACATGCTCGCCGGAACTCCGGGACAGGCCCACACGGGCAAGGCCATGACGGACGCGTTCTGCGCGCTCTGAGGACCGCGACCGGAAGGGCGCAGGCCGCGCGGGCCGGGTCGATGACGCGACCCGGCCCGCGCGGCCCGGCCCCGGACCGCCGCCCCCACTCACCCGCGAGAGCCGCCCGCCCTCGGAGAGGACACCCGATGAAAACGCTGCTGACCGCCTGGCGGACACGTACGCGGACGGCCGTCGCCGCGGCCGCGCTGACCATGACCGCGACCCTCGCGACCCCGCTCGCGCACGCCGAGGGCGCCGCCCCTCCGGTGCTGTCCGACGGATTCGGCCTGACCCAGGTCGCCGGGGGCACCGAGGTGCACTCGGACCACGACTTCACCATCACCGTGACCACCCCGCAGGTGGCGGGCTCGCACAGGATCCGCATCTTCCTGCCCAGCGGCTACCGCACCGACCCCGGCAAGCGCTGGCCGGTGGCGTACTTCCTGCACGGCGGCCCCGGAAACCCGGACGACGCCGCGGCCGCCCCGGCGCTGCGCTCGGACTCGATGATCACCGTCGTGCCGGACGGCGGCCGGAAGGGCTGGTACGCCGACTGGCTCATGCAGAACACCGCGGAGGGCGCGGCGAACTGGGAGACCTTCCACCTGAAGCAGGTCGTCCCCTTCATCGACGCGAACCTGCGCACCATCGCCGACAAGGACCACCGGGCCGTCGTGGGCCTGTCGATGGGCGGCTTCGGCGCCCTGCACTACGGCGAGGCCCGGCCCGATCTCTTCGGCCATGTCGCCTCGCTGTCCGGCGGCATCGACTTCGGCATGTTGGAGGTCCGCGCAGCGGTCCTGGCCACGGAGCTCAACGTCACGGGAGCCTGGTGCGCCGTGAGCACCTCCAGCCCGTCCGGCACCGGCCGGTGCACCGGCTACGGTCCCACCGTCGACAGCGACGCGATCTTCGGCTCCCCCTACCCGGTCCTGAACGCGGACCGGATCTGGAAGGCGGTCGACCCCGCCGCCCCGGCCAACCTGGCCGGGCTCGCCGGGGCCGAGGTCACGCTCTACACCGGCGACAACGACGTGATCGATCACTTCACCGCGATCGCCGCCAGGAACGTCAAGACCCGCATGGACACGCTCGGGCTGCCCAGCCGCCTGGTCGACTACGGCGACGGGTCGACACTGGCCGCCGGCTGCGACGGCGGCCACAACTACGGCTGCTGGGCGGCCGCCCTCGCCGACTACGTACCCCGGCTCCAGGACTCCTTCGAGGCGAAGAGCTGACACGGAGGACAACGGCTCGGCAATGACCCCGGTCCCGGCGGACGTCCGCCGGGACCGGGGCCCGCCCATGACTCCGTCGCGCGGGGCATTCGTTAAGAGGGTTCTCATACGGGCCCCCTAGCGTGCGCAACATGAACCCCAGGACCCCCACTAACCCCACCGCTCCCGCCGACTCCGAAGCATCCGAAGTATCCGCAGCAGCCGATGCGTCTGATGCGTCTGATGTGCCCCATGCGTCTGATGCATCCGGTGCCGAGGAGGCCGTGACCAAGAAGGCCGCGGCCGAGGGCACCTCGTACGACCTGGACAAGGTCACCGGGGACGCGGTCACGGAGGACGGGGACGAGGACGGGGACGAGGACCTGGACGGCCTCGACGACGAATCGGCCAAGGAGCCCTCCGGCCTGGGGGCGGCCGCCGCTGCCGTGGTCGCGGCCGGTCTCGGCGTCGTCGCACTCACCGGGTCCTGGACCGGCAAGGTCGCCGCCGAGCGCGAGACCCTGATCGGCCAGATCAAGACCTCGGGCGGCGGCACCGCGGCCCAGCAGATCTCCGAGATCTACGGCGACGCCTGGCACTCCACCGCCCTGGTCAACGGACTCTTCGCGCTGCTGGCCCTGCTGGTCGGCATCTTCGCCCTGGTCCGACCGGCCTTCGGCGTACCCTCCGCGCAACCGCAGCCCGGCTGGGTCCGCGCCGTCGCGACCGCCGGCATCGTGCTCGGCGTCCTCGGCCTGCTGATCTCCGTAGGCATGTACTTCGACCTCATCGTCGCCCTGCCGACCGCGACCGCCGCCCAGTAGGCACGACGGCCCGAGGACCGTTCTGTAGGGCATCCGACGAGAGACCCTGGGGCACTCCGCCCCACAAAGATGCGGATCTTGCCCGATGTGGTGACACCCCCTGGGGGACGACAGTCGGGGCACGGCAGAGAAACCCTGCCGCCCCCGGCCCGAACGGGCCGTCGTCCCCAGGGAGAAGCACATGCACGCGTACCGGCTCCACGAACTGCACGCCGCCGAACTGCGCCGCCGGGCCGAGCGGGACCGGCTCGTCCGGGAGGCCCTTCGCGCCCGCCGGGACGCCCGCAGGGCCGCCCGGCGCACCGGGCGCAAGGAGGCCGGGGGGCCGGTGAGCACCGACCAGAAGCGATTCGCCCACGCCGCGTGAAGGCCGTGCGACGATGCCCGATGCCCGACGCCCGACGCCCGATGCCCGACGCCCGATGAGCCGGTGACCGGCGAGCCGGTGCCTGCCGGATCGATGCCCGGCGCGGCGGTGGCCGGCCGCCCGGCTCCGGGGCCTGCGCGCCCGGCCCCGTATGCGATGCTCGGCGGCGTGGAGACCAGGTCCGTCAGCCCCGTGTTCGTCGGCCGCGAGGAAGAGTTCGCCTCGCTCGTCGACGCGCTCGGCCGTGCCTGCGCGCAGGGCGGCGGCGGCCCGGACGGGGCGGACACCCCGGGCGAACCGCAGGCGCTGCTCATCGGCGGCGAGGCGGGGGTCGGCAAGACCCGGCTGGTCGAGGAGTTCCTCGCGGCGGCGGTACGCCGCGACGCGGTCGTCGCGGTCGGCGGCTGCGTCGAGATCGGCGCCGACGGCCTGCCCTACGCCCCGTTCTCCACCGCGCTGAGGGCCCTTCGCCGCACCCTGCCCGCCGAGGTCGCCGCCGCCTGCGCCGGGCGGGAGGGCGAGCTGGCCCGGCTGCTCCCCGAGCTCGGCGAGGCCGACCGGGACGCGACCGACGAACACAGCACCGCCCGGCTCTTCGAGCTCACCGCGAGACTCCTGGAACACGTATCCGCCGGTCGCCCCGTCGTCCTCGTCCTCGAAGACCTGCACTGGGCCGACACCTCCACCCGCCACCTCCTCTCCTACCTCTTCCGCACCGTGCGCGACGGCCGCCTCGTCGTGATCGGCACCTACCGCTCCGACGACATCCACCGCCGCCACCCGCTGCGCCCCCTGCTCGCCGAACTGGACCGGCTGCGCACGGTGCACCGGATCGAACTCGCCCGCTTCAACCGCGCCGAGGTCCGCCGCCTGCTCACCGGCATCCTCGCCGCCACCCCCGAGGCCACCCTCGTCGACGAGATCTTCGAACGCTCCGACGGCAACGCCTTCTTCGTCGAGGAACTCGCCCGCAGCCTGGAGAGCGGCGACCGCTCCCGGCTCACCGACTCGCTGCGCGACCTCCTCCTCGTACGCGTCGAAGTGCTCCCCGACGACACGCAGAAGATCGCCCGGATCGTCGCCGAGGGCGGCTCGACCGTCGAGTACGAACTGCTGGCCGCGGTCGCCCGGCTGACCGAGGACGAACTCATCGAGGCACTGCGGGCGGCCGTCGGCGCCAATCTGCTGCTCGCCACCCCGGAGGGCAACGGCTACCGTTTCCGGCACTCCCTGGTCCGCGAGGCCGTCAGCGACGACCTGCTGCCCGGCGAACGCTCCCGGCTCAACCGGCGCTACGCCCAGGCCCTGGAGGCCGACCCCACCCTCGTCCGCGCCGGGGAGCGCGCCACCCGCCTCGCCAGCTACTGGTACGGCGCACACGACGCCGCGAAGGCCCTGCCCGCCGTGCTCAAGGCCTCCGTCGAGGCCCGCCGCCGCTACGCTTTCTCCGAACAACTCGGCCTGCTGGAACGGGCGATGGAGCTGTGGGACGACGCCCCCGACGACGTGCGCCGCACCCTGCGGCCCATCGACTACGCCGAGAGCTACCCGGCCTGCGGCTGCGACCCCGACACCACCCCGCTGCGCTATCTCGATCTGATGGCCGAGGCCACCGTCGCCGCCCGGTTCGGCGGGGAACGCGAACGCGCCCTGGCCGTCGCCAAGAAGGCCATGCGGGTACTGGAGGGCGAGGACGACCCGTTGCGCGCCGCCTGGTTCTGGGTCCAGCGCTCCCGGCTGGTCCAGGACCTCGCCCGGGGCGACGGCCGCGAGGAACTGGCCACCGCCCAGGAACTCGTCCGCGGCCTGCCCCCGTCCGCCGTCCACGCCGACGTCCTGATGAGCGTGGCGGGCTGGGGCGCCCTGCACCGTCCCGGCGCCGAGACGCTGCTCGCCACCGACCGGGCGGTGGAGTACGCCAGGCTCGTCGGCGACGAGTACATCGAGCTGCACGCCCGGCTCACCCGCGGCCGGCTCACCGCCGAGGCGGGCGGGGTCGACGAGGGCATCGCCGAGATGTACGCCGTCCGCGACCGCGCCGACGAACTGCACATGGTCGGCATCATGAGCCGGGCCGGGATCAACCTCCCGTCCACCCTCGAATCCATGGGCCGCTCCCTGGAGGCCGTGACCGCCGCGGACCACGGCATCGCGACCGGCCTCGGCCACGGCATCGCGGACATGGAGGCATGGGTCCGCTGCAACCGGGCGACCTCGCTGTTCTCCCTCGGGCACTGGGACGAGAGCCGGGCCACCACCGACGCGGCGGCCCGCGCCGCCCGGTCCGGCACGGCCCGGGCAATGGTGGCCTCCCGCCGCACCGAACTCGCCCTCGCACAGGGCGACCTGGCCGAGGCCGAGAACCAACTCGCCCTCACCCGGCGCTGCTTCGGCTCCCTCGCCCCCCAGCCCCAGCACATCATCGACCCCGCACGCCACGCCATGGCCCTGGCCGCACAGCAGGGCAGGCTCGCCGAGGCACGGGCCGAGTTCGAGGCCCGGTCGGAGCAGGGCTTCCCGCCCGGCACCCAGCGGTACGCGCTGCCGCTGCTCCAGGTCGCCGCAGCGGCCGAGGCCGACGCCAGGGGCCTGCCCGCCGCCGACCCCGGCCGGCCGGCGATCCTGGCCGCCATCCGCGCCCACCTGAAGCGGCTCCCGATGCTCGCCCCGGTCTGGGCCGCCCACGGTCTCCTCGTCGATGCCGAGCTGGCCAGGGCGGAGGGCATCGACACCCCCGCCCACTGGTCCCGCGCGGCCGCCGCCTTCGCGCCGCTGCACCGCCCGTACGAGCTGGCCCGGATCCGGCACCGCTGGGCCGAGGCACTCCTCGTCGCCTCGGGCGACCGGCCCGCCGCCACCACGCTGCTGCGGGAGGCCCACCGCACCGCCGTGCGGCTCGGCGCCCGGCCGCTGACCACGGCCGTCGAACTGCTGGCCGGCCGCGCCCGCATCACCCTGGCCGCCCCGGACCGCGGTGCCACCCCCGAACTCCCGCCCGCGGTCACCGTCCCGGACCACGACGGCACCGGCGACGACGAGCCGTCCCCGGAGCGCGTCGAGGACCGGCTGCGCGAGGCGGCCGCCGCCGCGGTGGAGTCCTTCGGGCTGACCCGGCGCGAACAGGACGTGCACCGGCTGGTCGCCGAGGGCCACACCAACCGCAGGATCGCCGAGCAGCTCTACATCTCGCCCAAGACGGCGAGCGTGCACGTCTCCAGCATCCTCGCCAAGCTCGGCGTCTCCAGCCGCGGCGAGGCGGCCGCCCTCGCCCACCGGCTCCGCCTGTACCCGGTCCGCGGCAACATCTGACGGGGACCGGGACGCCGCCCGCTCAGGACCCCGCGCCGTCCCCGTCCGCCTCCGTGTCCTGAGCGGATCCCGGATCCGCCGAATCCGCCCGGTCCGCCCGGTCGGCGACGGGACTCGCACTCGCGCTCCCGCCCGAGCCGGAGGCCCGGACGACCACCTTCCCGGAGGCCAGGTCTATCGGCCCGCGCCCCGGGTCACCGACACCGAGATCCACCCGGGTCAGCTCCAGCCGCTTCTGTTCGTCGGAGGCGTGCTTGCGGCCGGGTGCGAAGAGTTCCTCGAAGAAGTTGAACACCGGCCGCACGCCCTTTCACCTGCTGTAGCCGCTACCGCACCGCCAGCACCAGGATCCTGTCGTCTCCCGGCTTCGGGGTGCCACGGGTGTCCGTATTGCTCGTGACGAGCCAGAGCTTGTCGCCGCCTGCGGCGAGCACGGTGCGCAGACGGCCGTACTTCCCCTCCAGGAACGACTGAGGGGCCGCCAGAGGTTCCTCGGCGTCATTGCCGGACAGCGGGATCCGCCAGAGCCGCTTGCCGCGCAGGCCCGCCATCCAGATCGAACCCTTGACGAAGGCGATCCCGCTCGGGGACGCCTCGGACGTCTTCCACTGTGCCACGGGATCGATGAAACCCTTCTTCCCCGCCTTGCCCTCGACCTCCGGCCAGCCGTAGTTCCCACCCGGCACGATCCGGTTCAGCTCGTCCCGGGTGTCCTGGCCGAACTCGGACGCCCACAGCTGCTTCTGCCCGTCCCAGGCCAGCCCCTGCACATTGCGGTGCTCGTACGAATACACCACGGAGTCGGCCTCCGGGTTGCCGTGCAGCGGCTGCCCGTCCGGGGTCATCCGCAGGATCTTGCCGGCCAGCGACTTCCTGTCCTGCGCGAGGCCGTCGTCGCCCGTCTCCCCGGTGCCCGCGTACAGCATGTGGTCCGGGCCGAAGGCGATCCGCCCGCCGTTGTGGACCGACCCCTTGGGGATGCCGCGCAGGATCGTGTCGGGCGCGCCCAGCAGCCGGCCGGGCGTCGTGCCGTTCTCGTCGTACTGCATGCGGGCGATGCGGTTGTCGGACTCGGTCGTGAAGTACGCGTACACCATGTGGTCCGCGCCGTACGTGGGGGAGACCGCGATCCCCAGCAGTCCGCCCTCACCGGCGGGCGACACCCCGGGCACCGCGCCCAGCAGGGTCTTCCTGCCGGTCTTCGCGTCGATCCGGGTGATCGTGCCCTTGTCACGGGAGGAGACCAGCAGATCGCCGCCGGGCAACTGCGCCAGCCCCCAGGGCGACTCCAGTCCCTCGGTGAGCGTCGACACCACCTTCACCGATCCCTTGGCGGGCGGCAGGTCGGGCGAGGCGGACGGGGAGGCCGGGGGACGTGCGGCGACGGGGGAGGAGCCGGAGGCCGATGGCGTACCCCCGACGCCCGCCGTGCCGCCGGAGCCGCCGCCCGAGGAACACCCCGCGGTCAGCACCAGCGAACCGGCCGCCAGCACGGCCACCGTCCCGCGGCGCAGGCCCCGGCCCAGGCCCCGCGGCCCGGCGGGGCCTCGTACAGATCCGAACAGAACACCGCGCACAGCACCGATCCCTTCGACGGCCAGCTGACTACTGTTCTTACACCGCGGCCCCGCCCCGGGGTTCCCGATGCCCGCCGATTCTGCCGTCCGGCGCGCACGTACGAGGGCGGAACGCGGACCGGCCGGCAGTCTCAGTCCCACGACCCCTGCGCACCGGGCAGGGCGGCGATCTCCGCCAGGTCCCGCGGGGTCAGGTTCAGCCCGGCCGCCCCCGCGTTCTCCACCGCCCACCGCTCCCGCTTGGTCCCCGGCACCGGCACCACGTGCGGCCCCTGCCGCAGCACCCAGGCCAGCGCCACCTGCGCGGTACTCGCCCCGTGCCGTTCGGCGATCCGCCGCAGGCCGACCACCACCGGCTGGTTCGCCGCCATCATCTCCGCCGTGAACCGGGGATGCCGGGCCCGCAGATCGTCCGGCTCGAAGCCCTGCCCCGGTGTCAGCGTGCCGGTCAGATAGCCGCTCCCCAGCGGCATCGCCGCCAGCAGCCCCACACCCCGTGCCGAACACCACGGAAGCAACGACTCCAGCGCCTGGGGCGACCAGACCGAGAGCTCCGCCTGGACCGCGCTCACCGGGAAGACCTGCTGCACCCGGTCCAGCTGACGGATCGTTTCGTCGTACATCCGCGACCCCGGCCGGCGTGAGGCCCGCGCCCCGATCGCGCAGAGCCCGAGCGCCCGCACCTTCCCGGCGGTCACCAGCTCCGCCATCGCGCCCCAGGTCTCCTCGACCGGCACCTCGGGGTCGGCCCGGTGCAATTGGTACAGATCGATCACATCGGTCTGGAGCCGGCGCAACGAGGCGTCGCAGGCCCGCCGGACGTAGCCGGGACGGCCGTTGGCCACGATGTGCTGGTCGCCCACCAGCAGTCCGCACTTGGTGGAGACGAACGCGTCCGACCTGCGGCCCTTCAATGCCCGCCCCACCAGCAGCTCATTGGTGAACGGGCCGTACATGTCGGCCGTGTCGAGCAGCTGGACACCCGCGTCGAGCGCGGCGTGCACCGTACGCAACGCACGGTCACCGCGCTGCTGCGAGGCGCTGTATGCCCAGCTCATCGGCATGCAGCCGAGACCGACCGCCCCCACGGCGAGCGCCGCCGCACCGAGACTCCTGCGCTCCAACTCCCCGACCCTCCCCAGGCCCGCCGCCGAACCGGGCCCATGCCCCGCCGTCGCGGGACCGCACCACACCCCAAAGTAACCTCTGCCGCCCGCCCGTCCTCGCACGGCCTCCGGCGATTAGCCTCCTGACCATGACTTCGACGAATACTCCCGACGTGACGAAGACGCCCGACGTGTGGCTGCCGTTCCCGGCGGACGAGGTGCCGGGGCTCCCCGAGGGGCTCAACTACCGGCTCTGGGACGGCGAACCGGACTATCCCGCCGACCCTGCCGACTGCGCCTATTACGTCGTGCCGTACATGAAGGGCGCCGAGGTCGCGGTCCGTCCGCTGGCAGGCATGCCGGCCATCCAGGTCGTGCAGACGCTCTCCGCGGGCATCGACCACGTCGAGCCCGCACTCGGCCTCCTGCCGGACGGGGCGCTGGTCTGCAACGCCAAGGGGGTCCACGAGGCGTCCACCGCGGAGCTCACCCTGGCTCTGATCCTCGCCTCCCTGCGCGGTGTTCCCGGCTTCGTGCACGGCCAGGACAAGGAGGAGTGGCGGTCCGGCTTCTATCCCGCGCTCGCCGACAAGTCCGTGCTGATCGTCGGGTACGGCTCGATCGGCTCCGCCATCGAGGACCGGCTCGCGCCCTTCGAGTGCGCGCGGGTGGTGCGCGTCGCGCGCTCCGCACGGGCAACCGCACGCGGCCCCGTACACCCGCTCGAAGACCTCTCCGCACTGCTGCCCGAGGCCGATGTCGTGGTGCTGTCCACCCCGCTGAACCCGTCCACGCAGGGGCTGGCCGACGCGAAATTCCTGGCCGCGATGGCGGACGGGGCACTGCTCGTGAACGTCGCCCGGGGCGGCGTCGTCGACACCGAGGCGCTGCTGATCGAACTCCAGTCCGGCCGGCTGCGGGCCGCCCTCGACGTCACCGACCCGGAACCGCTGCCCGCCGGCCACCCCCTCTGGCATGCTCCGAACGTCCTGATCACTCCTCATGTGGGCGGCAGCACGTCGGCCTTCCTGCCGCGCGCCAAGCGGCTGCTGGCCGGGCAGTTGAGCCGGTTCGCCGCGGGGGAGCCGGTGGAGAACGTGGTACGCACCATCGGCTGACCACGCTGCGGAGGCCTCCGGTCGCGCACTGTTCCGACAACCCCCCAGGTCGTCACGGAGAGTAGAGGAACTATGTCCCTGCGTGACGAGTCTGGTGTATCGTCCCGAAAGGGGCGCTGCGCCGTGGAAGGGACGGCGCCAGGGAGGACGCGACACGCGAGGGGGCGGGCGATGTACGGCCGATGGGTGCACGATCCGACACCGCCGGGCAGCCGACGGGGACCGGCGGGACGCCGGGTGCGCGCGCACCCGACGACACCGGGGGCGCCCCGGTGAGCGCGCCGGCCGATGCCCTCGGGGCCCTCCTCTCCCGGAGGTCGGCCGTGGGCGGCGCGTCCGCGCTGGTCTGGCAGATCCTGCTCGGCGTCGTCTGGGCCGGATACGCCGTGGGAGCGGCCCTCGGCTGGGGTTCTCAGCAACTGGCCTTCTTCATGGGGGATTTCGGGCTCAGCGCGGCGGCCCTGATCGCCGCCGTCTCCTGCTTCCGCTACGCACGGGCCGGCTCCGGCGGGTTCCGGCCCGCCTGGCTGCTGTTCGCGCTCTCCTCGTTCATGGCCTCCGCAGGCAACGCCGTCTGGGGCTGGTACGAGGTGGTGCTCGGGCTCCCGGTGCCCACCCCCTCGCTCGCCGACGTCTTCTTCCTCTGCTTCGCGCCGCCCGCCATCGTCGGGCTGCTCGTCCTTGCCAAGCGCCCGGTCACCAGAGCCGGCTGGCTCTGTCTCGCGCTGGACTCCTGGCTGATCGGCGGCTCGCTGCTCACGCTCTCCTGGAGTCTCGCCCTCGCGCACACCGCGCATCTGGTGGACGCCGAGGGCGTGAGCGTGGCCCGCGCGGCGCTGGCGCTGGCCTATCCGCTGCTCGACATCGTGCTGGTCTCCATGGTGCTGGCGCTGCACTTCCGGCGCTCCAGCGTCAACCGCTCCGCGGTGAACACCGCCGTCGCCGCACTCGCCCTGACGGTCCTGTCCGACGCCCTGTTCACCTCACCGCTGCTGCGCCAGACCTACCACTCCGGCCAGATGCTGGACGCGGGCTGGTTCGCCGGCTCGCTGCTCCTCGCGTACGCCCCCTGGGGCGCCAACAGGGCCGCGGGCAACGCTTTCCCGCCCCTGAGCACACAGCCCGCCAGTCGCCCCATCGCCGGATCGCTGGCCGCGCTGACGCCCTATCTCGCCGCCGCGGTCTGCACCCTCGGCATCCTCTACAACGCCGTCGAGGGCCGCCGGGTGGACCGCGTGGTGGTCCTCACCGGCTGCACGGTGGCGCTCGCCCTCGTCGTACGGCAGGGCATCATGCTCGTCGACAACATCGCCCTCACCCAGGAACTGGCGCAGAAGGAGAACCACTTCCGCTCCCTGGTCCAGGGTTCCAGCGACGTCATCATGATCGCCGCCCCCAACGGTGTGCTGCGCTACGTCAGCCCCGCCGCCGCCGGGGTGTACGGGCGCGAGGCCGACGAGCTGGTCGGCGCCGAGCTGTCCTCGATCATCCACCCCGACGACCTGGGGCGGGTGGTCCACGAAGTGCGCCGGTTCCTCGCCGCCCCGCCGGGCGAGGAGCCCACCACCCGGATCGAGTGCCGGTTCAGATCCGGTACGGGGGACTGGCTCAACGTCGAATCCACGGTCAATCGCCACCAGGGCGGGCTGATCCTCAACAGCCGAGATGTGACCGAACGGGTCCGGCTCCAGGCCCAGTTGCAGCACAACGCCGAGCACGACCCGCTCACCGACCTGCCCAACCGGGCGCTGTTCACCAAACGGGTCCGCCAGGCCCTCGGCGGCCGCCGCTCCGGCGACTCCGGCACCGCCGTGCTCTTCATCGACCTCGACGGCTTCAAGGCGGTCAACGACCGCCTCGGCCACCAGGCGGGCGACGAGCTCCTCATTCAGGCCGCCCGCCGCCTCCACGAATCCGTCCGGGCCGGCGACACCGCCGCGCGCCTGGGCGGCGACGAATTCGCGGCGATCATCCTCGGCGACGGCACCCGCGACCAGCCCGCCCGGGAATGCCAGGTCCACGAGATCGCCGACCGGCTGCGCCTCACCCTCTCCCAGCCGTACCGGATCGGCACCGGCGAGGTCCGGGTCGCCGCGTCCATCGGGGTCGCCTTCGCCGAACCCGGCATCACCCCCAGCGACCTCATGCGCAACGCGGACCTCGCCATGTACCGCGCCAAGGCGGGCGGCAAGGACCGCGTCGAGCTGTACGCCCCGCAGATGCAGGCCGATGTGGTGCGCCGCTCCGAGCTGGCCGCCCGGCTGCGCACCGCCCTGCGCGACGGCGAGTTCGCCCTGCTCCACCAGCCGGTCGTGCACCTCGCCAGCGGCCGGGTCGCCGCCGTCGCCGCCCAGGCCCGCTGGCGCTCCGCCCAGGGCATCCTGTTCACCCCGGCCGAGTTCCTGCGCGTCGCCGAGGACGGCGACCGCACCGCCGAGCTCGGCCGCTGGCTCCTCGAAGAGGCCGTCGAGCAGGCCGCCGACCGGGCCAGGGCCGGGCACCCGGTCTCCGTCGCCGTGCGCCTCTCCGCCCGCCGGCTCCTGGACAAGGGCACGCCGTTCGGCTCCGTGGAGGCACTGCTCACCCGGCACGGCCTGCCCTCCGGAGCCCTGATGATCGAGGTCGCCGACAGCGACCCCCGGATCTCCTTCGAGGAACTGGAACAGCGTCTCGTGGCCCTGCGCCGCATCGGCGTCCGCATCGCGCTCGACGGCTTCGGCAGCGGCTACGCCGCGATCAACGCCCTGCGACGCCTCCCCATCGACGTACTGAAACTGGACCGCGGTCTCGTCGAGGGCGTGGTGGAGTCCGCCCGGCTGCACAAGATCACCAGCGGCCTGCTGCGTATCGCCTGCGACCTCGGCATGCAGTCCGTGGCCGACGGGGTCGACGTACCGGAGCAGGTCCTGGCGCTGCGCGCGATGGGCTGTACGCACGGCCAGGGAATGGCCTTCTCCGGACCGCTCGACGAGTACCGGCTGCGTCGCGCCCTGGCCCGCGGCGAGTTCCCGGTGCCCGGCAGCGCCATGGCCCAGCCCGTCCTGACAGGCGGCTCGATTCCACTCCTCAGCGGCTCACATGCTGAGACGCCCATCCCACCCACTTGACACGTCGAGTGCGTCGGAGAGAGGGTCATTGCCATGCGCACCCGAATTCTCGTACTTGGAAAGCGCGTCGGCTGAAGCAGAGTCCCACGATGGCACTCTGCAGACCGCACCGACGCGCTCCCCTCGCTTGCCTCACGGCACGGGGGGTTTTTTGTTGCACCGGCACCACGCAAACTGTTGCAAAACACCCGCAGAAACCCTCAGCTTCGAGAAGAGAATGCCGATGACCGAGCAGGCCACCGGGGCCCACCATCCCCAGCCGCGGGCCCGTAGCGGCGGATCGTCCCCCGCCACCGTTGAGCACGTCACGGGCGCGCAGTCCCTCATCCGCTCCCTTGAGGAGGTGGGGGCCGACACGGTATTCGGCATTCCCGGCGGCGCCATCCTTCCGGCGTACGACCCGATGATGGACTCCACCCGGGTCCGCCACGTGCTGGTCCGCCACGAGCAGGGCGCCGGACACGCGGCCACCGGCTACGCACAGGCCACCGGCAAGGTCGGCGTCTGCATGGCGACCTCCGGCCCCGGCGCCACCAACCTGGTCACCCCGATCGCCGACGCCCACATGGACTCCGTCCCGCTGGTCGCGATCACCGGCCAGGTGGCCTCCAAGGCGATCGGGACGGACGCCTTCCAGGAAGCCGACATCTGCGGCATCACCATGCCGGTCACCAAGCACAACTTCCTGGTCACCAAGGCCGAGGACATCCCGCACACGATCGCCGAGGCCTTCCACATCGCCTCCACCGGCCGTCCGGGCCCCGTCCTCGTCGACATCGCCAAGGACGCGCTCCAGGCACGGACCACGTTCAGCTGGCCGCCGACCCAGGACCTGCCCGGCTACCGCCCGGTCACCAAGCCGCACGCCAAACAGATCCGCGAGGCCGCCAAGCTGATCACCCAGGCCAGGCGCCCGGTGCTGTACGTCGGCGGCGGCGTCATCAAGGCGGGGGCCACCGCCGAACTGAAGGTCCTCGCAGAGCTCACCGGAGCGCCCGTCACCACCACACTGATGGCGCTCGGCGCATTCCCCGACAGCCACCCGCTGCACGTCGGAATGCCGGGCATGCACGGTGCGGTCACCGCCGTCACCGCGCTGCAGAAGGCCGACCTGATCGTCGCCCTCGGAGCCCGCTTCGACGACCGCGTCACCGGCAAGCTGGACAGCTTCGCCCCGTACGCCAAGGTCGTCCACGCCGACATCGACCCGGCGGAGATCGGCAAGAACCGGGTCGCCGACGTGCCGATCGTCGGCGACGCCCGCGAGGTCCTGGCCGACCTGGTCCAGGCAGTCCAGGCGGAGCACACCGACGGCCACGTGGGCGACTATGAGGCCTGGTGGAAGGACCTCAACCGCTGGCGCGACACCTACCCGCTCGGCTACGACCTGCCCGATGACGGCAGCCTGTCGCCGCAGCAGGTCATCCAGCGGATCGGCCGGCTCGCCCCCGAGGGCACGATCTTCGCGGCGGGCGTCGGCCAGCACCAGATGTGGGCCTCGCACTTCATCCAGTACGAGCAGCCCGCCACCTGGCTGAACTCCGGCGGCGCCGGAACGATGGGCTACGCGGTCCCGGCCGCGATGGGCGCCAAGGCCGGCATGCCGGACCGCACCGTCTGGGCGATCGACGGCGACGGCTGCTTCCAGATGACCAACCAGGAACTCACCACCTGCGCGCTCAACAACATCCCGATCAAGGTCGCGATCATCAACAACGGCGCGCTCGGGATGGTCCGCCAGTGGCAGACCCTGTTCTACAACCAGCGGTACTCCAACACGGTGCTGCACTCCGGCGCGGACACCGAGGGCGTCCCGGCGAAGGGCACCCGCGTCCCGGACTTCGTCAAGCTGTCCGAGGCCATGGGCTGCTACGCGATCCGCTGCGAGGACCCGGCCGACCTGGACAAGGTCATCGAAGAGGCCAACTCCATCAACGACCGCCCCGTCGTGGTGGACTTCATCGTCCACGAGGACGCGATGGTGTGGCCGATGGTCGCCGCCGGCACCTCCAACGACGAGGTCATGGCCGCCCGCGGGGTCCGTCCCGACTTCGGCGACAACGAAGACGACTGAGAGACAGAGAGAGACCGACTCCATGTCCACCAAGCACACGCTCTCCGTCCTGGTCGAGAACAAGCCCGGTGTCCTCGCCCGGATCACCGCCCTGTTCTCCCGCCGCGGCTTCAACATCGACTCGCTCGCGGTCGGCACCACCGAACACCCCGACATCTCCCGCATCACCATCGTCGTGAGTGTCGAGGACCTGCCCCTGGAGCAGGTCACCAAGCAGCTCAACAAGCTGGTCAACGTCCTGAAGATCGTCGAACTCGAGCCGTCCGCTGCGATCCAGCGGGAGCTCGTCCTGGTGAAGGTCCGCGCCGACAACGAGACCCGCTCCCAGATCGTCGAGATCGTCCAGCTGTTCCGCGCCAAGACCGTGGACGTCTCCCCGGAGGCCGTCACGATCGAGGCGACCGGCGGCGCCGACAAGCTGGAGGCCATGCTCAAGATGCTGGAGCAGTACGGCATCAAGGAGCTGGTCCAGTCCGGCACCATCGCCATAGGGCGCGGCGCGCGCTCGATCACCGACCGTTCGCTGCGCGCCCTCGACCGTACGGCGTAGGACCCGCCGCCTCGCCGCTCGTATGGCGAGACCCGAAAACGTATCTGACGCACCCCGCCGTACGGTGGGACGCAACACCTGCACACCAAGGAGAAACCCAGTGGCCGAGCTGTTCTACGACGACGATGCCGACCTGTCCATCATCCAGGGCCGCAAGGTCGCGGTGATCGGATACGGCAGCCAGGGCCACGCCCACGC